>DATAZN010000565.1:0-4469 GCA_036272035.1 Mycobacterium sp.
CATTTTCAGGTCCAGGATCGGATCCAGGCCGAGCTGAGCCAGGGCGAGCGCATGCGCGGGTTCGGTCGAGAGGTGGCCGGCCTGCCACCACAGCCGGGCTCCCGGCGCCAGTTGCTCGGCGATCAACGCCGCGGCCGTCACCACCATGCCGTCCAGCAACACCGGCGTGCGCCGCACCGCGGCCTGCGCACAGAAGCCGGCCAGCCCCGCCAGATCGGCTCCGCCGCAACATTGCAGGGTTGCGATCGGAGCGGCTAACACGGGCTGAGCGCGGAACAACGCATCGCGTACCGCCGCGGTCTTGCGGGCCCACCCGGCGTCGCTTATCCCGGTTCCGTAGCCAACCGCAGCGACCGGCTCGACCCCCGTCGCCGCGGCGACCAGAACGGTTGCCGCGGTGGTGTTTCCGATGCCCATGTCGCCGGCGATCAGCAGATCGGCACCGGCATCGACCTCTTGGTCGGCGATCTGGCGGCCGGCGTCGATCGCGTCGAGTGTCTCCCGCTCGGTGAGCGCATCCTCTTTCGTGATGTCGCCGCTGCTGCGCCGCACCTTGTGGGCGCCGATCTGCGGGGACAGCGGGTCGCCGTCCACGGCGAGGTCGACGACCCGCACCGTCGCTCCGGCGATGTCGGCGAGCGCATTGATCGCCGCACCGCCGGCGGCGATGTTGGCCACCATCTGCCCGGTGACCTCTTGTGGGTAGGCCGATACCCGCGACCGGGCGACACCGTGGTCCCCGGCGAACACCACGATCCGGGCACGCTCGAATTGTGTTGGTGGGCAATGCCCCTGGCACGATGACACCCAGACTGACAGGTCCTCGAGGCGGCCCAGGGCGCCCCGCGGTTTGGTCAGCGCGTCCTGGCGGGCACGGGCCGCCGCCGCCGCCGTCGTGTCGGGAGGCGCCACCGGCGCGAACATCGTCATGCCCCGGCCTGCTTGATCGGCAGCGGATGTCCGGCCACCACCAGCACCACCCGCTCGCACAGCCCGGCCAACCGCTGATTGAGTGCTCCCAACTCGTCGCTGAACCGGCGGGCCGACGCGGTGGCGGCCACGACCGTCAGCCCGACCTCCGGGCTGACCAGCACCAGCGGTGAGTTGAACTCCGCGACCGCGGCCGTCAGGTCGTCGAGGTCGGGCGACAGCGACCCGCCGCCCCAGGCGTGGCGCTTATCCAAGGTAGCGGTCAGCCAGCCGCCGATATCGTCGACCAATGTCGGTGTGTCCGGCGAACGCCGCAATTGCCGTGCGACGTCGTCGGTTTCGACGGTGGACCAGTGTGACGGCCGGCGGTCGCGATGCTCAGCGATGCGTTGTCGCCACGCCCCGTCGGTGTCGACGACTTGGCCGGTCGCCAGGTACTGCACGGGTTGATCCGATTGCAGTGACTCGGCGATGGCGGCCTCCGCCCACCGGGACTTTCCTGACCTGATTCCGCCGAGCACCAGGGTTCGCACCGTGGATCAGTCAGCTTTCCGGCGAGGTCTAATCGACACTGGCGCCGTGCTTGGCTTGGGGCCGCGGTGTCCGCATCCGGCGCATCTGCGAGGCCCGGCTGGCTGCGTAAAGCCCTATCTTCCAATGGCTTTCGGTGTTCTCTGGGAACTTCTCATCTACCCGTCGGGCGACCTTTCGGCCGAGAATGAACCCGTCGAGCGCCATCACCGCCATCAATACCAGCATCGCCGGCGACATATAGAACTGAAGCTGCGGCACGGCGAACATGATGAACAGCAGCGCCAGCGCCGACGGCATGAACAGCCCCAGCACGTTGCGGCGGGCGTCGACGATGTCACGCGCGTACCGGCGCACCGGGCCCTGGTCACGGGTGAGTAGGTAACGCTCGTCGCCGGCCATCATGCGTTCGCGCCGATCGGCCATCTGGGAGCGCCGCACCGAACTTTGTTCGCGACGTTCCTCGCGATTGAGCTTGGGGCCCGCCAGCGACTTTCGCCGTGCCCGGGCCTCCGACGAGGTCATCGGCGCCGGCGCGACCGGGCCCTTGCGCCCCGCGTTGCGTCGCGGAGTGGGCCGTCCCTTGGGTGCGGTGGTCTGCCGGGGTGCGTCATCGAAGGCATCCGCGGCCTCCACCGGTGTCTGGGCATCGTCCCGGTCTTCGGTGCCGCCCTCGTCCTTCTTTCGACCCAGCAGTTTCACGCTCGCCAGGTTACTTCCCGCGGATGTGTCCGGAAAATGGCCGGGGCGATCCGCCGGCCTTACTGTTGCTCAGATGACCGGGTCGGCGCACCGTACGCCGACGTTGCGGATGCTCATCGCGCCCGACAGCTACGGCGACACCCTGACCGCGGTCGAGGCGGCCGCCGCCATCGCGGCGGGCTGGAACCGGGTGCGCCCCGGCGATCACCTGATCGTGGCCCCGCAGTCCGACGGCGGCCCGGGATTCGTCGACGTGCTGGCCGGCCGGGTAGGGGAGCGGCGGGTTCTGCATGTGTGCGGTCCGCTGACCGAGGACGTGCGGGCCGAGTGGGTGCTGGATGCGCCGTCGGCGACCGCATACCTGGAATGCGCGCAGGCCTGTGGATTGGCCCTGCTCGGCGGCCCGCCGACACCTGCGACTGCGCTCGCCGCGCACAGCAGGGGGGTTGGCCGGTTGATCGCCGCGGCGCTGGACGCGGGCGCGGCCCGCATCGTCGTCGGATTGGGCGGCAGCGCGAGTACCGACGGTGGCCGCGGGCTGATCGAGGAGCTCGGCGGCCTGGACACCGCGCGGCGACGGTTTGCCGGGGTCGAGCTGATTGCGGCCTGTGACGTTGAGCACCCGCTGCTGGGCCGGTGGGGAGCGGCCCGGGTGTTCGGGCCGCAGAAGGGTGCCGATCCGGATACCGTGGCGGCCCTCGAAGAGCGCCTCACACAGTGGGCCGGCGAACTGGACGCGGCCGCCGGGCGGCCGGTCAGCGCCGAATCGGGCGCCGGGGCCGCTGGCGGGATCGGTGCAGCGCTGCTCGCGCTGGGCGCGCGATGCGAGTCGGGGGCGTCGATCATCGCCGAGCACACCCAGTTGGCCGGTGACCTGGCCGTCGTCGACCTGGTGATCACCGGTGAGGGCAAATTCGACGACCAGTCCCTGCGCGGCAAGGTGGTTGGCGCGCTGGCCGCGGCGGCGCGATCGGCGCAGGTGCCGGTGGTGGTGCTGGCCGGCCAGGTGACTCTGGACGAGCCGGCCTTTCACTCGGCGGGCATTCTGGCGGCCTGTGCGGTGTCCGACTACGCCGGTTCGGTGGGGCTGGCGCTGGCTGATGCCGCCAACCAGCTGATGGGGCTGGCGTCGCAGGTCGCGGCACGACTCGGGAATAGCGGCGCAACAAGGTACCTTTGAGGGGATGGGTTGTGTCGCTCAAACGACCCCATCCGGACACAAGTACTTACAGGGAGAAGCAATGACTGTTCAGGACGAGTCGACCACCGCCACAACGCACGGCGCGATCTTGACGGACGCCGCGGCAGCCAAGGCCAAATCACTGCTGGATCAGGAGGGACGCGACGACCTGTCGCTGCGGATCGCCGTCCAGCCCGGGGGATGCGCCGGCCTGCGCTACAACCTGTTCTTCGATGACCGCGCGCTCGATGGCGACCTCAGCGCCGACTTCGCCGGTGTGACGTTGACCGTCGACCGGATGAGCGCGCCGTACATCCAGGGCGCTTCCATCGACTTCGTCGACACCATCGAGAAGCAGGGTTTCACCATCGACAACCCGAACGCCACCGGCTCCTGCGCCTGTGGCGACTCCTTCAACTGAGGCTCGATCAGCGCCGCTAGTACTCGCCTGCGGTTCGCTGCACATATGAGCACACCAGAATCTGGTTGTGCTGGCTCAGCAGCTGAGCGATGCCCTGAAGCTGGCTGCGCGTGCCGCTGCCGGTGGGTGGCTGGACCCGCATGCTGAACAACACCTGGGCCTGGTAGTCCGACCAGTACACGATCTTGTCGATCGATGTCACCTGCGCTTCGGAGAACTGCTTGCGAAACGCATCGCTGCTGAGTTTGGCCAGCGCCTGATCGGATCGCCGGTCCCGCACCGCGTCGTAGATACCGCACAGCGCGTTGCGGGCGATGGCCTCGGTGTCGCGGTGCTCGAGGGCGTCCAGGTAACTCTGGATCGCCGACGTGGCCGCGGCGTCGGAGAATGGGCCGGTCGAGGGTTTGGGAGCGCTGCGCGACCCGTACACGACGGCCCCGGCCACCCCGGCGAACACCAGCAGCGCCACCGTGGCGCCGATGAACCAGCGTCGACGGCGGGGCGGTTTCGGATAGGGCATCGGAAGCGGCACCCACCCCGGATAGGCCGCGACCGGCGGCGGGTAGGCGGGCGCCGTGGGGATGGGTTCGCTGGGATGGGTGTCGGAGAACGGTAGTCCGTCGGCGCCCGAACGATGGTCCGACGAATACGGACCGGGCATAAGTGGATCTCCTCGGATAGCAAGGCCGCACGACCATGGGCGAG
>DATAZN010000566.1:0-15671 GCA_036272035.1 Mycobacterium sp.
GTGGCCATGCCAGCCGTCGACGAACGGGTTACTCAAGGCCCGCTCGTTGTATTCGGGCGCCCAATCCAACTGCCGCACGTAGTCATAGACCCGAGTGCGGTAGGTGCTGTCGCCGCTGGCACCGATAGCTCGCTCGTGGGCACGTGGTGACACCAGTGCCTCGGGGGAAGCCCACAGCCGAGTGCCTACCACCACGCCATCGGCACCGAGCATGAGTGCCGCTGCAAGTCCGCGCCCATCGGCGACGCCGCCGGCCGCCAACACCAGCGTCTCGGGCGCACGTTCGGCGGCCAGGTCGACGACTTCGGGCACCAGGGTGAACGTCGAGCGCAGCATCATTCCGTGCCCGCCCGCCTCGCTGCCCTGGGCCACCAGGATCTGCGCGCCGGCGTCCAAAGCCTGACGCGCGTGCTCGAGTGTCTGAACCTGTGCAATAAGCGGGACCCCGGCCTCGTGGATGCGCTCCGCGAACGGGTGCAAATCGCCGAACGACAACATGATCGTCGCCGGATGCCGTTCCAGCGTCTCGTCGAGCACGTCGGGATTGCGGGCCAGACTCCAGGTGATGAAGCCACATCCGACCCGTGCGCCGTCGGCCAGACCGAATTCGCGCGCTACCCACTCCGAGTCGGCGTAGCCGCCACCGATCAAGCCGAGGCCGCCGCTCGATGACACGGCCGCGGCGAGCTTGCCTCCCGAGGCCAGCGCCATCGGCGCAGACACAATCGGGTGGTCGATGCCGAAGAACTCGGTGAGCCGGGTTTTCATGTGAGCTCTCCGGTGAGGAACTGTGCCCGCCCATAGCCGAAAGACCAGTCCTCGTCGTTGTTATCGGTGATCGACACGACGAGATCTGCGGAGTCGAGCCCGCATCGCGCGGCCAGGTTGGCGGCCACCAACTCGTAAAACCGCAGCTTCATTTCCGGTGATCGGCGTCGGCTCACCACATGCACAACCACCAGCGCGGCGGAGCGCTCGATCCCGAGACCGGTATCCCAGACGACGATCTCGTGGCTGGGGTGCGTGCGCACTACCTGATAGCGGTCCCGCGGCGGCACACCGAACGCCTCGACGACCGCGTCGTGTATGGCGTCCAGCAGTGTCCGAATCTCGGCAGGAGATCGACCCTCGACCAGGTCGACGTATAACAGCGGCATGATTTTCTCCGGTGATGTCACTCGAGTGTCGAGTTCACGTTAACCGTCTCAACGCATGCGGTGAATGATCGCTTCCGCCCACTCGCGGTTAGCGGTTCAGGCCGTGGATACGACGCCTGCCTGCGGTGATACCGGGCTAATCGATACAAGCCACACCGGGCCGACAACTCGCTATCGATCCAGCGCACTGATACCCTGCCATCGCCGTCGTTTGTGACGATGCGCCGCGGTGAATGAACCACCAGTGGCCTCACGGAAAGAATGTTGTGCGCAGCGGAGAGATCAAGGCCCTCACAGGACTTCGCATCGTCGCCGCCGTGTGGGTGGTGCTCTTTCACTTCCGGCCGCTGTTGCGCGATGCTGCACCCGGATTTCTCGACGCGCTCACACCGGTGCTCAATTGTGGAGCCCAGGGTGTGGATCTGTTCTTCATCCTGAGTGGGTTCGTGCTGACCTGGAACTACCTCGACCGGATGGGCGGATCCTGGTCGACCCGTGCCACCCTGCATTTTCTTTGGCTGCGGCTGGCCAGGGTATGGCCGGTTTATCTGGTCACCCTGCACTTGGCCGCACTGTGGGTCATTTTCACTCTGCACGTGGGCCACGTGCCGTCGCAGGAGATCTACCGCTTCACAGCGATCAGCTACGTGCGTCAGGTCCTGTTGGTACAGCTGTGGTTCCAGCCGTTCTTCGACAATTCGAGCTGGGACGGGCCGGCATGGTCGATCAGTGCTGAGTGGTTGGCCTACATCCTGTTCGGGCTGCTGGTGCTGGTGATCTTCCGGATCGCCCGCGCGACCCGGGCTCGCAACCTGATCTGGCTGGCGGTCGCCGCGTCGCTACCTCCGGTGGTGTCGCTGCTGGTGACTGGCCAGTTCTACACGCCCTGGAGTTGGTTACCGCGCATCGTCATGCAGTTCACCGCCGGGGCGCTGGTCGCCGCCGCGGTCAGCAGATTGCAGCTCACCGACCGTGGTCGCCGCGTTGCCGGCTGGGCGTCCCTGTTGCTGATGGCCGGCGTGGTGGGCTTTCTGTACTGGTCCGATGCGCACCCACTGCACGGTGTCACGGACACCAGTGGCCTGGTCGACATCTTGTTCGTGCCGCTGGTGATGACACTGGCAGCCGGCACCGGCAGCCTGCCGGCGCTGCTGTCCATCCGGCCGATGGTCTACGGCGGGCAGATCTCGTTCTGCCTGTACATGGTTCACGAGTTGGCGCACACCGCGTGGATCTGGACGGCCCAGCAGTTCGAGCTCACGATGGTCGGCATCGGCGGCAAGCTGCTGCTGGCCGCAGTGCTCGGGGTGACCTTCGTAGCCGCGGCCCTGCTGTATCACGTCGTCGAGGAGCCCGCCCGTCTCTGGATGCGCAAGATGGTCGGCGATGGCCGGCCTGTGGTCGACGCTGCTGATCCAGCTGCGCCGGCTGCGGGCGCCAAACTGCAGTCGATCGACGGAACCCAGGAAGGTCGACCGAAGTCGATTTCGGCGCGCGCGGGCTGAAACTCTCTGGTACAGCTAGCAATACTGCGCCAATCTTGATCGAGTAGCATCCCCTGTGGCGCGAGACCTCGGTGGTCTCGCGTCCGTCGACACAGCGGGGCCGCAGCAGCGCTGACTGGCTCCTACGCTGCGTCCAACCGGACGACAGCGCGTCGACGGCGCAATTCGTTGTGGTGCTTTTACGAAGCGGCTTGTACGGCTGAGAGACGCGGCCGGGGTGGTGGACAGTGGAGGTAACGGTGGGTCGTCTAGCCACAGTTGTCATCGCAGGTGCAGTTGCGGCCGGACTGGTCACTGTCCATCCCGAGGCGTTGCAGGCTTACCAGACGGTGGCCCGCGGCACCCCGATCGACCACGTCGCGGTGATCGGGGATTCCTACACCACCGGCACCGATGAAGGCGGCTGGGGTTCGAACACCTGGACCAACCGCACCTGGCTGACGCTTGCGCGCCAAGGCGTGCAGGTCGCGCCAGAGGTCGCCTCCGAAGGCCGCGCCGGCTACGTCGTACGCGGTGACCACGGCAGCGTCTTCGAGGACCTGACCAACCGGGCCGTCCACCCCGACGATGCCTTGGTGGTGTTCTTCGGCTCACGCAACGACCATGGTGTGGACCCGACGCAGATGGCGGCCATGGCGCACAACACCTTGGACCTGGCTCGCCGTACCGCGCCCTCGGCGAAGTTGCTGGTGATCGGCCCACCATGGACGGACTCCGATCCGCCGATTGATGTCCTGTACGTCCGCGACATTCTCAGCGGTCAGGCCAACGAGGCCGGGGCAACGTTCATCGACCCGATCAGCGAAGGGTGGTTCGTCGGCAGGCCTGACCTGATCGGCCCCGACGGCGTGCACCCTAACGACGCCGGGCACGCGTACATGGCCGAGAAGATCGCTCCGTTGATCCACGCCCAGTTGTCCCGACGAGCCTGATCCCGGCACCGGCGGCCGACCGCGGTTGGGCAGTGCCCGGAAACTCTTGGCAGATTCGAGGCTTCAACTCTTAACCCTCAGCGCGTCAAGGGTTTAGGGTCTGGGCAACTCGATTGCTAGGGGACCGCACATGGCCAAGCTCAGGTTTGGATACTTCATCGCACCGTTTCACCGCGCAGGAACCAACCCGACGCTGGCCATACAGCGAGATCTCGAGTTCGTCCAACACCTGGACGCGCTCGGCTTCGACGAGGCGTGGATCGGCGAGCATCACTCGGCGGGCAGCGAGATCATCGCGTCGCCGGAGATTTTCATCGCGGCCGCCGCGGAGCGGACCAAGTGGATCAAGTTGTGTACCGGGGTCATCTCGCTCGCGTACCACAACCCGCTTTGGGTCGCCGACCGGTTGATGATGCTCGATCACCTCACCCACGGCCGGGTGATCGGTGGGGTAGGGCCGGGTTCACTGCCCAGCGACTCGGCGATGATCGGGCTGACGCCGACCGACACGCGAGAGTTGTTGGACACCAACCTCGACATCGTCGTGCGCCTGTTGCGCGGAGAGACTGTGTCGGCGAAAACTCCGACGCACGACTTGCACAACGCCCGCTTGCAACTTGCCCCGTACTCCGACGGGGCTGTCCCGCTGGCGGTGGCCGCGGTCGCCTCGCCGACGGGTGCGCGACTGGCCGGAAAGCACGGCATCGGCCTGCTGTCCATCGGGGCGACATTGACGATCGAGGGCTTCAACGCGCTGCAGTATCACTGGGACATTGTCGAAGAGCGCGCGGCGGTGTTCGGCACCACGGTCGACCGCAAGAACTGGAGCCTGGTCGGTCCGTTCCACATCGCCGAAACCGAGAAGCAGGCCCGCGAGGACGTGAAATTCGGTCTCGAGCCGTGGTTCCGGTACTTCCAGAAGGTGGCCGCGTTCCCGCAGATGACCATGCCCGGAGAACAGATCGACGAGATGATCGACGTCATCAATGACAACGGCGCAGGGGTGATCGGCACGCCGGAACGGGCACGCGAACAAGTGCAGCGGATGTGGGATCAGTCCGGTGGATTCGGCTGCATGCTGCAGATGGGCCACGAGTGGGCCAACCCGGCGGCGACCAAACGGTCGGCTGAACTGTTCGCCGCCGAAGTGATGCCGCATTTCCAGGGTCAGGCGCAACCGACCCTGGACGCCGCCACGCGTGCCAGCGAGGCGCGCGAGGGCCTTGCGCAATCGCAGAATGACGCCGTCGCGCATATGACCAAGAAGTATCAGGACGAAATCGACTCGAAATAGCGGGCTTCGGCGTCAGCTTGCCTTGATCCCGAACAGGTCCTGAAGGATGCGACGAAGTTCGCCGGCCTCGGGATTCGGCGCCGATGAGGCCCACGCAACATAGCCATCCGGGCGGACCAGCAGCGCCGTGGCCGACACGTCATCGGCGACAGGGCTATCGGCAACGACGGTAATCCGCTCTGCGACATCGGAAATCGCGGCTGCGACGACTGTGTCCTCGGTGAGGTCGATCAGCAGCGGACGACCGCTGCGCGCGAGCTCGGCCACCCGTCGTGTCATTTCGCCGTCCCGCACAGCGAAATCGGGCACCCACCGTCCAACCAGCGGATGCGCATCGTCACCGACGTCGTATCGATTATCGTTGCCGGACAACAGATCACTGAGCCGCTTAGCGTTGTTTGGATCCTCGAGAAACTCGGAGAACAGGCCTCGCAGGGCGGTGACTTCTGTTCCGGGCCGCACCAGAGCCAGCTGGGCGCGGCTGTGCATGACGACACGCTCTCCGGCTGGCCGGCGCTCGGCCTCATAAGTGTCGAGCAACTTAGGATCAGCGCCACCGGCAATGACTGCGGCCAGCTTCCAGCCGAGGTTCACCGCGTCCTGCAGGCCAAGGTTCAGGCCCGGGCCGCCCAGCGGGGAGTGGACATGCGCCGCGTCGCCGACCAGGAAGACGCGACCCGATCTGTAGGCCGACGCGATCCTCGAGTTGATGCCGTAGAAGCGGCGCAGGTCTAATGGCGCGTCCGGCGAGACCGGGCGCAGCGGAACGTCGGCTCCGAGTACACGTTTCACGCTGGCCTCGATCTCCGCCAGGCTCACCGGCGTGTCGTCCTCGTCGTAGTCGTCGATCCGGCCCTCTTGAGCCGATCGAGCCAGTTCCAAAGTGATGAGCATCGCCCTGTCGCCCATCCGACGGCAGGCGAACACACCGTGCTCGGCACGGTAGAACGGCGCCGGCGGGACACGACCCCAGCCGGGTATCTCGAGCGCGCCGGTGACCGGGTCGACCCAATCGTCGGGTGGCACCACTCCGAACGCCATCCGGGCTACCGCATCATGGGAGGTCATTCCCGGAAAGTCGATGCCCGCGAGTTTGCGCGTCTGACTAGTACCCCCGTCCGCGCCGACGAGGTACTTCGCGGGCAGTTGGTAGGGGCCATCAGGACCGTCCACATGCACGACGACACCGTCGGCGTGCTGGTCGAATCCGACCAGTCGGTGTCCCCAGCGCAGATCGGCGCCGTCGTCGCGGACTCGCTGGGCCAGCATCTGCACCAGTCGGGGTTGTTGGACGGGGAACATGAAGTGCTGTGGATCCGGCACTCCCGTCAGATCCAGTGCCATGGCCGCGAACATCGCCCACGGAGACGGCTGAGGGGGATCGGGAGATCCGGTCAGGACGCTGTAGAGGCCGCGATGGTCGAGCAGCCGAACCGCTTGACCGGTAATTCCATTCGCGCGCCGTTGCGGGTTGGGTCCGGCCAGCGACTCCAGCACGACGGGCCGCATACCGGCCAATCCGAGTTCACCCGCCAGCATCAGCCCATTCGGGCCCGCCCCGGCGATGACGACGTCATTCATTTAGCCCAGCTTAATAGTCGGCTGCGGGCTATGACAAGCTACTTGATTACATCGACTCCAGGATCGCGGTCGCGACGGCGAGACCCAGTCCGATCACCGCCGGAGCCGAGTCGGACGCGCTGTCCGATGCTCGCACGTGAAAGCCGATGGCGCCCAGAAGAAGTAGGGCCAGCCCGACGGCAGCAGCTATGCCGATCGGCGCCCACGACAGGCCCGCCAGGATGCCGGCGACACCGGCGAGTTCGAGCGCCCCGATCACCCGCCACTGCACCGGGTTGACGCCGAGATGATCGCGGTTCTCCAACGATTGCTTTACCCCGACAAGCTTGATCGAACCGGCAAAACCCATCAGCACTGCGAGCAAAGCCGTCACGACTACTTTGGCGATCATCAGTACACCGTAATACTCAGCCCGAGATACCGGTGGCGGATGCGAAGGCGCGTAGTTCGCGTTGGATGTCGGATCCTGCTGGCTGGTAGGCGACTTCGGTGACCCCTGCTGCGGCAAGGTCGCGCACGCGCGCCGCGACCTGTTCCGCGGCACCCGTCAACGAACCTGCGCTGGCGATCGGAATGAGGTCAGCAATGTACGGCTCGTCGCGCGAGTTGGCTTTCACCAGGTGCCCTTCGTGGATGGCGAGATGACGTTCGTTCTCAGGATGAGCCTCGACCGCCTCACGCCATCCGCGCCCACCGGGTAGCGCGTCGACCACGGCGGCGCCGCCGCGCTCGTACATGGCGTGATACATCACCACCGCACCCGGTGCCACGGCGTCGACGACCCGCGGCGAGGTCAGCTCCTCGCCCTCGTCCAGCACCGAGCCGAAGGACAGCAGCGCCCGCCAGTCGGCCGCGTTGACCGCGTCGGGCTGGGGCACGGCGGCCGAGAACACCCCGTCGCCGAGTTCGGCCGCCACAGCCAGACCCTTCGGGCCGTCGGCGCCGATCAGGATCGGCACCGTTATCGGTCGCGCAGCGCCGTAACCGGGCGGGTGCATCATTCGGATCCTGGCGCCGTCCCATTCGGCGGTCTCGCCGGCCAGCAGCGTCTTTAGGCAGCGGACGTACTCGGCGACCTGCCGCCACGGCATGGGTCTCTTACCCAACGAGAACCGGCCGGTGAAACCCGATCCGATGGCCACTGCGACGCGATCCGGCGCCTGGTCGACGAGCTCAGCGATGGCCGCCGCATTGACCATCGGATGCCGCAGGCTGGGAACGAGAACCCCCGGCCCGAGACCGATCCGCGACGTCCGTTCGGCGCACCGCGTCAGGATCATCCAGACATCGGGATACAGCGCAGGGGAGTCGTAGAGCCACGCTCGCCGATAGCCGAGCGACTCAGCCAGTTCAACATGCGCCGGGGTATCCGATGAGGTGGCAAAGGCACAAGAGATGTCCATGACCGGACACTAACCGAGTCGACTCGATCAGGATGCGTCGTCGGCAACCAGACCTTTGACTTGCCGGTAGTAGACGACCTTGCCGCCGCCGGCCCAATTGCCTTCGGGGATTTCATGAATCAACGTCCAGATGTGAAACGATTGTTCGCCGTCCGGATCGATCCCCGCGGCGCTGCAGACCGCGATGTGCACGTCGGCCGCGAGCTGTTCCTTGCGGTCTTTCGTCAGCGCGCCTGCGAACACCGTCATCTCCACCCGGAATCGGGGCGCGCCCGGGCCGCGGCCGCCCACCGACTGCGCGGCCTGATCCAGCTCGTGCAGATACACCAGGGTGTTGTCCCGCAGGAACGGGGTGTCCGGGGCCTGTTCGGCCCGCAACAGCACGGTGACGAGCTCGTCGGTCAGTCGTCCCAGCGCCTGTTGCCCCAGTGAGCCACGCACGTAGGTCAAGTCGATCATCGGCATTGTCAGGCCCTCCTCAGAGCTTCTTCAGCGCGCGCACAACCTTGACGTACGGAACGGTCGCGGCGGCGCTTTTCCGCAGACTCGGTTGGATCGCACCGGCGTTGCCCAGGACCAGGTAGCGCAAACCGTAGTCGCGGAAATCCGTGCCGACACCGAAACGGGCCATCGTTTTATCACTCGTCGGTAGGGTTTTCGCAGACGCGGGCGACGACAAGGAGCCACAGATGGCGGGGATGGCAGAGCTGGTGCCGGTACTGCCTGCGCATCGTTTCGACGAAGCGGCGCTGGCTCGGTACTTGCGTGGCCGGCTGCCCGGATTCGACGGTCAACTGCAGGTTCGACAGTTTCAGGGCGGCCAGAGCAATCCCACATTTCATCTGCAGACCGCCGGCGGCGATTACGTGCTGCGCAAGAAGCCACCCGGCAAGCTGTTGCCGCGGGCGCACGAGGTGGCGCGCGAGCACCGCGTGATGGCCGCGCTGGCCGAAACCGATGTTCCCGTGCCGCGCATGCAGCTACTCTGTGATGACGAATCTGTAATCGGTACAACATTTTTCGTCATGGATCACGTTCCGGGGCGCGTCTTCCCGGACCGGGTCATGCGCGAGGAGAGTCCCGCACACCGCGCCGCGGTTTACGAGGACCTTGCCCGCGTGCTTGCGGCCCTGCACCGCGTGGATTGGCGCGCGGTCGGACTCGAGGGTTTCGGCCGGCCAGAGGGCTATATGCAGCGGCAGGTGGCGCTGTGGACTCGTCAGTGGGAGGCCGCGCGCAGGGAAGACATGCCGGCCATGGATCTGCTGGCGACGTGGCTGCCCGAGCGCCTGCCGCCCGATGACGCGCCGTCGTGCATCGCCCACGGCGATTATCGTCTGGGCAACGTCTTGCTGCACCCGACGCAGCCACGAGTGGTGGCAGTACTGGACTGGGAACTGGCGACGATCGGCAATCCGTTGGCGGACCTTGGGTATTTCTGCGTCACGTATCACGTGCCGGGCGGACCCGGCGGAAGAAGCGGCGTCATCGGTGAAAACCTCACTGACACTGGAATTCCCGACCAGCAGGCCTTCCTGGACAGCTACCGCGCTCACGCTGGTATGGAGCTTCCGGACTCGCTCGACGTCTTCGTGGTCTTTTCGATGTTCCGGCTGGCCTCGATCACCGCCGGCGTCTGGCGGCGGGGCGTCGAGGGCAACGCGGCCGATTCGCGGGCGGGCACCGACGAATACCGCGAGCGTTATCGCGATATGGCCCAGACTGCATGGGAATTGGTGCAAAGAATCGCCTGAGCGATGGGCACGAATCCACGCATATTGCTTGGTCACAGACTGGCGAAGTAGAAGCTCAGCAGCAGCGTGAGAAGCCCGAGAACCCATCCGCTCGTGGTCGCCTTGAGCCAGACGGGTGCGCGCCGAACTTCCATGAAATGCCGAATCACCAAGTACGCCTTGACCGCTGCGATCAGCAATACAGCGGTTGTCACCGTCGTATTGATCTGATGCGCGGCACCGCCATCCAGGGAGATCAGCGACGACACGATGGTAACCGTGGTGAGAAGTGCCCACACGATCGTCAATGGATTGCGTATCAATGCCGTCATGGTCTACCTCATCAAGTACAGCAGGGCGAATAGGACAAGCCATAAGACATCGACCATGTGCCAGTAAGTGGCACCTGTCTCGATGAACGAGATCTTGGGTGCCTTCGATGTTTTCAGGTTGCGGAGGATGAAGCACATGATGACCAGGCCGAGGGCGACGTGGCACAGGTGCATGCCTGTCATCACGTAGTAGTACATGAAGAACAGGTTCTTTCCCGGCGTCAAACCGCTGCAGATTTCCGGGATCCACTCGAACATCTTGAGTAGCGGGAAGGCCGCACCGAAGGCCAATGCGATCCAGAACCGTTGTAGCGCAGCCACTCTGTTGCCGGCGCGAGCCGCCTCGGTGCCGAGCGCCACGAAGAGCGAACTGGTCAGCAACATCACCGTGTTGATGGCGCCGATGTCCAGATTAAGCCGAGCCTGACTTTGCAGAAACAGTTCGTGATTCTGGCCCCGGAAGTACATGTAGCCAACGAAATAGACGCCGAAGATGAGTAGGTCGCCGATGACGAAGAACCACATGCTCGAGTCGCCGGGAACATGGCCCCGGCTGCTGTCATCCGGTCGAGAGTTGTCGACTCCTGGGGTGACTCCCTCAGCAACGTTGGTCATGCGCTCGTCCCTGACCGGAGCTCAACTGCTCTCGGACGGAGCTCAGGCGGAGCGTTGTCGAGTTCGGCCTCCGGTTGGTTCTTGATCGCCCGGTAGATGCACACGTACACGATGATCTGCCAGGGCACATAGAGGGTCATAGCGAACCAAAAGGTCATCAGGCCGTTCCAGGCGAAGGGTCCCGTTTTGACGATCCAGACCGGTGCGGCCATCAGCTCGGTCACATATTGCCAAATAATATAGTAGCCCAACCACTTTGGCAGAACGCCGTTCTCATCGAGAATGATGGCCAAGCCGAAAGCCATCCACATGACGCAGAAACATCCCAGCGAGCCGATGAACGCCAGGTAGCCGAAGTCGTAGAGCATCGTCAAGACACCCGAGTTGTACCCGGGGCGAAATGCGCCGAGGCCGAAGCAGAACATCGGGAACAGCATGCCGACGATCGCGCCGGTGATCGCGCCGATCATCATCGAATAGCGGAACGCAGGGCTCACCGACATCCGCCTCACCTGCATCAGATAGCAGGCGTTAGACACCGGCGCGAGTCCATAGGCCAGCGTCAGGATCACGCAGGCGATCAGCAGATTGTGCGAGTGCATGAAGTCGACTATGTGCGGTGTGGCGCTGCTCGGTGATCGCGGCGGCATCATCCAACTCAGCGGAACGAACACCAGGCCGAACAAGTTGAAAAAGAACGGCACGCTCCAAAACGCAATCCACTGATCGAGTTTGCGATTCTTGCGCCACGGCGTTCCACGCTCGGGCGAGAGGGCGGGGGCCTTCGGCACCTCTGCCACACTGCCGCTCATGCCAGAACCACCCGGTCGTCACCCTGGTGTCTCACCGCGCGCAGAAGCGCCCAGAACATCACGGCGATGTAGACGGCAAATGTCGTCAACCGCAATGTGAACGACAGTGGACCATTCCAGGCGAGTGGGCCCGTTTTGTAGAGGATCGAGAACGCGCTCGGGGCCAGCAGCGCAACGGTCGCGACGTTGAAGTGCGCGACCCAGCGCGGAAAGATCGGATCTGGACGCTCATCCAGGTAGACGCTCAGCGCGAAGCACAGGTTCTGCACCATGATCGTGCCGACCGGCGCGATGAAGAAGAACCACGCCATGTCGTTGAGCAGACTCGTGAGCTGCGGATCGCGTTCGGGCCTGAAAGCTGCCATCCCCCAGCAGTAGTCGGCGAGAATGAACGCCGTCGTACCGACGCCGACGCAGATGACATAGGCGTACGTCAGGACAGTGCTCGACGTGGCGGCGCGAGAGATTTGCACGGCTGTCACCGCGAACAGCGGCACCAAAGAGCACGCGATGAGGTTGCCGAGGATTGCCACACCGAGGATTCCCGTGACGTTGCTCCGGAAGAACGCTGCCACCTGATCGGGCGTCAACGTCGGCGACAGTGGTGGTGAAAACACCGGGAACACAAGGTAGGCAAGCGCAAACAAAGCCACCGCCGGGGGCGCCGTCCACAACAGGATGCGTTGACCTCTGGTATTCATCGATTCCGTTCCTGCCTCACCTGATGCGAAATCGCGCGCCGTGGCACGGCGTCGACGGTCCACTCAGTTGGCTCGCTACGACCCCGTGCCGTCTTAGATCTAGCACGTTCACTGACAAATGACAACGAATGCCACGACATCACGCAGCCGCTCGAAGTCGATGCCGCCGATTTTCCTATTGCAAAATAGGCTGTCGTTCCAGGAAAACGAGACGAGTGCGTACGGGCTCAGCTCCGTTGAACGCCAATTTCAAGTGATATCTGTCAGCGAACTGAACGGATGCTGCAGAATAGGGACGTGCCAGACACTGCGACGGGTCGCGAAGCCCAGCGCCGCAAGACGCGGGCGCGGGTGCTGGATGCTGCGATCGTGGAGTTCCAGCGTGCCGGTGCAAATTCGGCGGATATCAACGCGATCGTGGAAGCGGCGGGTGTTGCCCGCAGTACCTTCTACTTCCATTTCCCCACCAAGGAACATGTCCTGCTGGAGTTGATCCGACGCGATGAGGACTATCTCGCTGAGGAGCTCAGCCGATTTCTCGATACCAGGCGCGCTTTGCCGGCAGTTCTCAACGAAATCATCAGGCTTGTCGTTGCGCTCGAGAATCGTTGGGGCGCCTCCTTATTCCGTGACGTGATCAGCCTCTACTTCTCACCGGCGGCGCCCAAAGACGAGAATTGGACCAAACACCCGATGTTCGTGCTGCTCGCTGCCGAAATCGAGCGGGCGCGTATCCGCGGCGAGCTCTACGACGACGTCGACGCATACGACAGCGCCGCGTTCTTTCTGATCGGGCTGCACGCCCAACTCATCAGCGCCCGCGAGTCAGGTTCTGGGCGTGACGACGTGCTCAAAAAATTTGCAAAGAGCACCCTGCGCAGCCTTCAACGCTGAGCGTCCGCCTACCCAACGCTCCCGTCGATCTGCACGCGCCCATACACTGACCGATTGTGGGCATTCTGTTTGGCTTCGCGCCGTGGATCGTCTATTGGGTCCTGGTCGGCAACGCATCCTTCCTGGCCGCGGCTTTGGTCGCCTTCGCGATCGCGATCGCCGGACTGGTCGCCGGCTATCTCACCCGCACACCCAGGCGCGCGCTCGAAATCGGTTCTGGTGCAACGTTCTTGGTGCTCACTGGGGTGACGCTGCTGGCGAGCCCGTCGTTTCTGCAACGGTGGGCGCTGCCGCTTAGCATCGCGGGAATCCTGCTGGTAACCGTGGTCGCCGGGCAGTCGGGCAAGTCGTTCGTGCACGAGTACGCCGCGGCGAATCAACCCCCGTCGGTGGTCAACAGCGATGTTTTCGGCCAGATCACCTCGCGGCTCACCTGGATCTGGGTCGGCGTGTTCGCGGGTATGACGGTGTCATCCTCGATTCCGCCGATCGTGGCGGCTAACGCATCGGTACTCGACACCACTACGCCGCTGACCTGCATCGGCTACTGGGTGGTTCCGTTCTCGCTATTGGGTCTGGGCGCGCTCGCCACCAGATTCCTGCCCGACTGGATGACCGCCGCGGCCGGCGACATCGTCCGCAAGACCACGTTTGTCGCCTACCACGAGGCCACCATCGACGAGCTGTACTACCTGGCCCAGGAACATGCCAATCGCGAGATCGGCGCCGGCGAGGAGGCGTACGCCGTCAAAGTCGGCAGTATGGGCACGCCGCTGGTCGGCGACGACAGCCGGCACTCGTGGCCGTCCACCTACAAAGTGCGCCAGTCGCGGCGCTAGCTAGAAGACCCGCACCCAGTCGACCAGCATCTCGACGGGGTAGTTGCCCAACGCCGGGTCGCCGCCACCGGACCCACCGCTTCTGGCACCATGGCGACGTGATCAGCGGGTATTCAAGACGCGTGATCGCAACGGTTCGCCGTGACCGACTGACACCGCCGCGACCCGCGCTGGATCCTGTGATCGTTGCAGTGTTGGCCTCCGTTGTGAGCCTGGCCGGCGCGGGCCGCCCGTCTTTCTGGTACGACGAGGCCGCCACGATTTCGGCCGCATACAGTCGTTCTCTGAGCCAGCTATGGCACATGCTGGGAAACGTCGACGCGGTCGAGGGTCTGTACTACGTGCTCATGCACGGCTGGTTCAAAATCGTCCCGCCGACGGAATTCTGGTCCCGCGTGCCGAGCGGTCTCGCGGTTGGGGCCGCCGCGGCCGGGGTCGTGGTGCTGGGCAAGCAGTTCTCGTCTCCCACTGTCGCGCTGGCCTCCGGAGTCGTGTGCGCGATCTTGCCCCGGGCGACGTGGGCGGGCATCGAAGCTCGCCCGTACGCGATTTCGATGATGGCCGCCGTGTGGCTGACGGTACTGCTCATCCGCGCCACGCGGCGCAACGACGTGTGGGTGTGGCTGTGTTACGGCCTCGTGCTGGCGATGTCGGTATTGCTTGACGTGTATCTGCTGCTTTTGTCTCCCGCGTACGTCGCTTTCATCTGCGCCTTTCGGCGCAGCCGAACCGTCGTCCTACGGTTCGCGCTTGCGTCCGTTCTGGACGGCTGTGCCCTGACGCCGTTTCTGATCGCGGCCATCGGCCAAACGCATCAGATCAGTTGGGTCGCGCCGATTGGGCACCGGACGATCGAGGATGTGGCAATGCAACAGTATTTCGAGCGCAGCACTCCGTTCGCAATACTGTCCGCGCTCATAGTCGCGACGGCTGTTGTGTTGTGGCTGTTCACATCCGCGCGCCTAGTGGGGGCAGATCGCCAGCTATTGACGTTGGCGATTGGCTGGCTTGTTATACCGACCGTCGTGATCGTCGCCTGGTCGGCGGTGGTTCACCCCGTGTACACGCCGCGCTATTTGTGTTTCACCGCACCGGCGATGGCCGTGGTGTTGGGCGTGTGCATCGGCGCATTGGCCGTCACGCGATGGGCAGCAGCGGCTGTCGTCTGCCTTCTCGCGGTTGCCGCGGCACCGAATTATATTTCGGCGCAACGTAATCCGTATGCGAAATACGGTATGGACTACAGCCAAGTCGCGGATCTGACCGCGGCCAAGGCAGCGCCCGGCGATTGCTTACTGGTCAACGACACGGTGACGTTCATGCCCGCACCTATGCGCCCACTGATGGCGGCACGCCCGGACGCTTACCGGAAGCTGGTCGACCTGACCCTCTGGCAGAGAGCAACCGACCGCAACGACGTCTTCGATACCAACCTCATCCCAGAAGTTGTGGCGAAACCACTCAGCCAGTGTCACGTCGTGTGGATCATCACCCAAGCTGACAAGGCAATGCCCGCCCACGAGCAGGGTTCGGCGCTCCCACCCGGGCCCCTTTACGGAGTAACCCCGGCCTTCGCGGTTCCGCACGATCTAGGCTTTCGCCTTGTTGAGCGGTGGCAGTTCAACCTGGTTCAGGTGATCGAGGGCGTGCGGTGAACCGCTACCAGACGCGGATGTAGTCGATCAGCATTTGGGACGGGAACGTCCCCGCGGCGGGATCGCCTGCGCCCACGCCGCCGACCGCGAGCGTGAACATGGGCGAAAGCCAGTAGCCGGGGTTACTGAACGGCCACCGCTTGTCTTCGGGCGGTGCGCCGAAAACGTGGATCGGCTTCGGCGGAACGCTGAAGTACGGCTTGGCTCCGTCGACGTAG
>DATAZN010000567.1:0-3426 GCA_036272035.1 Mycobacterium sp.
GGTGCGGTTGCACACCAGAGGCAGGCTCGGAACGGCGAATTCGAAACCTCGCGCGTACGACTCGAACTCGTCGAGCGCGGGCTCCAACAACTCGGAATGGAAGGCATGACTGGTGTCCAGCCAAGTGCAGCGGATCTCCTCTTCGGTCAGCTTGGCGACAATCTGTTCCAGATCAGTGGCCGGACCCGACAGCACCGTGTTGGGGCCGTTGTAGGCGGCGACCGAGATCTGCGGGAAGTCGTCGGCGACGCGCTCCACTCGTTGGGCCTCGGCGAACACCGCCACCATCCGGCCGCCCTCGGGCAGATTGCCGAACAGCCGACCGCGTTCGGCCATCAGTCGTGCGCCGTCCTCGAGGCTGAACACTCCGGCCACGCACGCCGCGGCGTACTGACCCACGCTGTGCCCGAGCACCACATCGGGTTCGATGCCCCACGACTGCCACAACCGTGCCAGACCCATCTCGACGGCAAAGAGCGCCGGCTGAGCAAACGACGTGTGCCGCAGCGTTTTTTCAGCGTCACCGCTGTCGTCGCTGTCGGTGTCGAACATGACCTCCAGTAGCGGGCGCGGCAATAGGCCATCGACGGCTTCTGCGCATTGCCTCACGGTGTCGGCGAATACCGGCTCGGTGTCGAACAACTCGCGCGCCATGCCCGGGTATTGACTGCCTTGCCCGGTGAACAACCACGCCGTCTTCGGCGGATCACCGCACACGCCACGCACCGCGCCCGGTCCCAACCGATTCTCGGCCAATCCGGCCAGGAGCTCACGAGCGCCCTGAACCGAGTCCACCACGAGCGCGGCCCGATGCTCGAAGTGCGAACGCCCCACTCCGGCGGTGAAGCACACATCAGTGATATCGGCCTCGGGGCGCGCTTCCAACCAGGCTGTGTATCGCAGCGCCAACGCCGTCAGCGCCTCCGCTGATCGGCCCGACAACGGCAGCACGCTGACCGACTTTTGCTCGTAGGCCTGCTCCGGCGAGCCATCGGATGGCGAGACATCCTCTGCGGCCGCAGATTTCGGTGGGGCCTCCTCGATGAGGACGTGCGCGTTGGTGCCGGAGAAACCGAAGGAACTTGTTCCGGCGCGGCGCGGCCTGCCGTTGGCCTGCCATGGAATCGCCTTGTCCACGACACGGACCGCTAAGGAGTCCCACGGAATGTGCGGCGACGGGTTCTCGAAGTGGAGGTTCTGCGGCAGAACTTCGTGCTGCAACGACAACACGACCTTGATCAGACCGGCGATACCCGCTGCCGATTCGAGGTGCCCGATGTTGGTCTTCGCCGATCCGATCAGCAGCGGACGGTTCGGGTCACGGTCAATGCCGTAGGCGGCCGCGGCGGCCTGGACCTCGATCGGGTCGCCCAGAGAGGTGCCGGTGCCGTGCGCCTCGAGGTAGTCGACATCCCCGCCAGTGAGACCGGCGCGAGCCAGCGTTGCGGCGATAAGCCGTTGCTGTGCACCGCCGTTGGGCACCGTCAGACCACTGGAAGCGCCGTCCTGATTGACCGAGCTGCCCGTGATGATCGCGCAAATCGGATCGCCATCGCGTTCCGCATCGCTGAGCCTCTTGAGGACCAGAATCCCGCATCCTTCACTGCGCGCATAGCCGTTTGCGGCGGCGTCGAAGGTCTTGCATCGGCCATCGGCGGAAAGCATTCTGGCCCGCGAGGTGGCAACGATGGATGCCGGGCTCACCAAGACGTTCACCCCACCGGCCAGTGCCATATCGCAGTCACCGGAGTGCAATCCCTGGCAGGCCTGATGGACGGCCACCAGCGAAGCGCTGCAGGCGGTGTCCACCGCCATCGCTGGTCCTTCCAGTCCTAGGGCGAACGCCACCCGGCCCGCGATGACGTTGAGCGCATTGCCGGTGATGAAGTGGGCTTCGATGGTCTCGACCGAGTTGGCACCCAGCAGTTGCGAATACTCATTCGCGGCTACCCCGACGAATACGCCACTTCGGCTGCCGCGCAACGACGCCGGAGAATACCCGGCCCGTTCCAGGCCCTCCCACGCGATTTCCAGCATCAACCGCTGCTGGGGATCCATCCAGACGGCCTCGCGCGGAGAAATACCGAAGAACTCCGGGTCGAATCCATCGATGCTCTCGAGGTATCCGCCGTAGCGGGTGTAGATCTTGCCCGGCGCTTCGGGATCCGGGTCGTAGTACTCGTCGACGTCGAAGCGGTCGCCCGGGATCTCCCGGATCGCATCGACGCCACCGGACAACAAGTTCCAGTACGCCTCGGGATCGGGCGCGCCTGGAAAACGGCAGGCTACCGCGACGATCGCAATCGGCTCATCCGTGCGCGCCGTCACGACCGACGCGGGCCGGGCCACCAAATTGGCAGCTGCCTGCGCGCTGGGCGCCGGTGCGCCGATGCTGAGGACGTCGCCGAGTAAGTAATCTGCCACGTCGACCAGGCGTGGATAGTCCATCGCGAGGGTCGCCGGCAATTCCTTGCCCACGGCCTGCTCGAGCCGCTGCCGCAGTTCCACGGCCATCAGCGAATCCATGCCGAGGGCGAAGAAGCCGGCCTCATCGCGGATCTCGGCCGGATCGAGCCGTGTCACGTCTGCGACGTTGTCGCGCAGATAGTCGACGATGAGTTTCTTTCGCTGCTGCACCGGAGCGACCGTGAGCCGCTCGACCAATTGGGTGGTCCCCGACGATGTCGGTACGGGCGCCGATTCGGGCACCTCCCGCTCCAACTGCACCAGGAATGCCCGCTTGCCCGCCAACTGGTACAGCGGTAGGAAGCTGGCCCAGTCGATCCGGGCCACAATTCCTTGTGCGGTAGAAGCCGCCATCAGGTCGGCCAGGCCGGCCAGCGCGTCGGCGGGTGACAACGGCCGGACCCCGCGCTTATTCAATTGAGCTCGGGCATCTTCGTCGGCCATGCCCGGTGCTGACCACGGACCGAAGTTGACGCTGATCCCGGGAACACCCTGCTTACGTTGCTGCCAGGCCAGCCCGTCGAGGAAGGCATTGGCCGCGCTGTAAGCGGTCTGGCCGAAGCTGCCCCATACCCCGGAAATCGAGGAGGTGCTGACAAAGAAGTCCAACCCCATGTCCGCGGTGGCTTCGCTTAAATGCCAAGCACCCCAAACCTTTCCGGCGAACACGCGATCCACCTCGGCGTCGTCCAAGGTTTGCAGCGGGGTGGTACCGATCTCGCCTGCGGCGTGCACGATGCCGGCCAGCGGCGGCAGTTCGGCCTGCATCGTGGCCAAGAGGCGCGCGACGTGGTGCGGATTGGCGACATCGGCCGCGGTGACGCGGACATCGCAGTCGTGCTGTTCGCGCAGCGCGTCGATGCGCTGTTGAGCGGCATCGCTGGGTGAGCGTCGGCTGGTCAGCACCAGATGCCGGGCGCCATGCGCGGCCAGGTATCCGGCGATTTCCATTCCGATCGC
>DATAZN010000568.1:0-21660 GCA_036272035.1 Mycobacterium sp.
GAACGCATCGGGAACCTGGATCAGGATGCCGGCACCGTCACCGCTGTGCGGCTCGGCGCCCTGGGCGCCGCGGTGCTCGAGGTTCACCAGCGCGGTGATTGCCTTATCCACGATGTCGCGGCTGCGGCGGCCGTGCATGTCTACGACCATGGCCACCCCGCACGAGTCATGCTCGAATGCGGGGTTGTAGAGCCCGACGCGATTGGGCGCCATTCCCACCTGACCCTTCACCAATTCTTTCCGCCGCAGCATTCACCAATCGCTCCGTTGGCGGCCGCGCCCCGAGGGCTGCGGGCTAGGCCCCTTCGGTCCTCTCGATGTGCTGCTCGCCTGAAACGACGATCCGGTTGTTGAGGATCCGTACGGCGCTGAACGGTGGCCCTGTTCCCGGTTTTCGACAAGTCGTAAAACGATATGACAAAACCAGCCTGACATGCCAACTTGGGCCATTCTAACCCGTCGGCGACCGGTGCTCTCGCACGGTGATGTCCTCCACATCGCAGTCAGCGCGGTCAGGTTGTGCCACAAAGCATTTGGATGCGACGGCGCCCGATTCGACCGGACGGCCGCGGTTCCGGCCACGGCCTGTATTGGGCCGACAATTTGCTGTGACGCCGGCCTAATGAAGGCGGGAAAACCCGCGCGCCCCACAACCAACGCGCGCAACGGGTGACGGAAGTCACCAAAAGGCGTGGCAGCGCGGCTCTACGGGCTCGTCGAACGCCCGAAACGGCGGATGTGGGCCGACGGAACCGGGCATCGGCGGGGCCCCGCGCAAAAGTTGCCCGATATTTTTTCGCAGACCGCCCAGCCCGATGCCCCTGACCTGCGGGATCGGCGGTCGCGGCGGTGGGGCGGCCGCGGCGGCTCTACGATGAAATCCATGAGCTTGGCTGCGCACCGCATCGGCGTAGTGTCGCGTTCGACGAGCTCATGAACGAGCCTGACGACTTCCTGCGCGACCGGCTTCGGCCAGCACCGCAGAGCGGACCTTTCGGACCGCCGCCACCATCGCAGACCGGCGAGCCCCGCTCGGCGCCGCCGCAGCGGCCCGCTCCCCCACGCCCGGCCGGCCCGTCTGCGCGGCCGTCGTGGAGCGATCTGGACTTCGCGCCCCGGGGTGAGCCGGAACACCGCCCGCCGGGCCCTAACCACGGCTGGCGCCGCATCGTCTACAAGGCCACCTTCGGTCTGGTGAATCCCGGCCTGTCGGCTGGTGAAAGGCAGGACGCCGCCTACAAAGCCACCATCGGGGCGACACTGCGGGGGAACTACAAAGTCGGCGTGCTGGGCAAGGGCGGTGTCGGCAAGACCACCGTCGCCGCCAGCGTGGGCTCGATCCTCGCCGAGCTTCGCCGCCAGGACCGCGTCGTAGCGATCGACGCCGATACCGCGTTCGGTCGGCTCGGCAGCAGAATCGACCCGCGGACCAACGGCTCGTACTGGGAAATCGCCGCCGACAAAGACCTTCGGTCATTCGCCGATGTGAGCACCCGCGTCGGCAGCAATGCAGCCGGCTTGTACGTGCTGGCCGGGGAGCCGACGGCCGGCCCGCGGCGGGTGCTCGATCCCGCGCTGTACCGCGAGGCCACCTCGCGGCTCGACCGCCATTTCACGATCGCGATCATCGACTGCGGCTCCACGATGGACGCGCCGGTGACCCAGGAGGCGCTCAGTGATCTCGACGCGCTGATCGTGGTGTCCTCGCCGTGGGCGGACGGCGCCGGGGCCGCCGCGCAGACGATGGAATGGCTGACGGCGCACGGCCGTAGCGGTCTGCTGAACCGCACCGTAGTGGTGCTCAACGACTCTGACGGTCATTCGGACAAGCGCCACCGATCGGTACTGGCGAACCAGTTTGTGGAACGCGGCCAGAAGGTGGTGCAGGTGCCATTCGACCCGCACCTGCGCCCCGGCGGCGTCATCGACGTGAAAAGTGAGCTGGCTCGGACGACGCGGAGCAGATTTCTGGAGATCTCGGCGACAATCGCCGGGTTCTTCGCCGCGCGGCCGCAAAGCCCGCGGGAAATGCGCTAAGCACGCGCTGACGGGTCCGCCGTGGCCTCGATCTTGGTCACCAGATGGTCGCAGATCGTCAGCACTATGACGGCGAACAGCCGTTGCTCGGCGAACGCCAGCAGCACAGGTTGTCCGGCCGGACCGCTGACCACCGTCGCGCCGGGTCCCAGGTAGCGCAGCAGGTTGACGGCGACGTCGTGCGGACCGTGGTTGATCTGCGGTGGCGGGGCGGGATCGGCGAGCACGGTGCCGACTCCCCACACCGTCGGGTCGAGCACCGCGGCCAGCGCCTGCAGATCGCCGTTGGCGCACGCGGTGATGAACTGCTCGGTGACGAGCTGGTGTTCGGTCGTCGACACCTCGCCCGGCTTCGGTTGTCCGAGAGCGAATTTCGTCCGGGCGCGTCGCGCGAGCTGACGGCAGGTGCCGACCGGGCGGCCGACCGTCTCGGCGATGGCATCGAAGGGAACGCCGAAGACGTCGTGCAACACGAACGAGACCCGCTCGCCGGGGCTCAGTCGGCGCAGCACCTCCCATAGCGCCGTACGGACCTCGTCGTCCAGGGTCACCCGGTCGGCCGGATCGAGGCGACCGGATTGGTTGACGGCAGCCACCTCTGTACCGATGTCTTCGGGCCGCTCGTGACGTGAGCGCGCCGAACGCACTTGATCGAGGCAGAGCCGGCCGGCAACCACGGTCAGCCAGGCGCGGACGTCGTCGATCGCGGTGATGTCGGCGCGCGACAGCCGCAGAAACGCCTCCTGCGCAACGTCTTCGGCCTCACCCACGTCACCCAGCATCTGGTACGCCAGGTTGACCAGGTACGGGCGGTGCTGCCGCCAGGCCTGGGTGACTTGGTCGTCGGACTGCGGTCGGCTCATGTGTTCTCGACGATCTGGGTGGGCGAAAAGTTACAACGGTCTGGGAGTAACTTTCCCACCTCCCGGTCCGTCCTTGAAGAAAAGAACGCTGACCAGGAGGCCACCATGACCATCGTTGTAACCGGAGCGACCGGCAATGTCGGCCGCCCTCTCGTGTCGCTGCTCGCCGCCGCAGGTGCGCGGGTACGGGCTGTCACCCGCACGCCGGGGGGCGTTGGGTTTCCCGACGGCGTCGAGGCGGTGAGTTCAACCATCGATGCCCTGCCTGGGGCGTCGACCGTGTTCCTCAATTCGCGGGCCCTCGGCGATCACCTCGCCGACGTCGTCGCCGTCGCGCGGCGTAGCGGGGTGCGGAAGCTGGTGGCGCTGTCGGCGATCAACGTCGACGACGACTTCTCGCGGCAGCCGTCGCGAGTGCGCGGCGACCGCAACAGGGAAGTCGAGCAGTTGGCCGTCGACTCCGGCCTGGACTGGGTGAGTCTGCGCCCCGCGGTCTTTGCTACCAACTTCGTCGGCATGTGGTCCGCGCAGATTCAAGCCGGCGACGTCGTCGGTGGGCCCTACGCCCGGGCGTCCAGCGCTCCGATCGTCGAGGTCGATATAGCCGCGGTGGCCGCGCACGCGCTGTTGACCGACGAGCTTGTCGGTCAGCGGATCCCGTTGACCGGGCCGCAGGCGTTCACCAACGCGGAGCTGGTCGATGTCATCGCTACCGTGCTCGGTCGTCCGCTGCGCTACCTCGAGGCCCCGCCCGATGCGGTGCGACGGCGCTTCATCGCCATCGGCCTGGGCGCTGAGTTCGCCGACGCGTACACCTCGATGCTCGCCGACGCCGTCGACAAGCCCGCGCTGGTCACCCGCGAAATCGAAAAGATCACCGGCCAGCCGGCGACCCCGTTCGCCCGGTGGGTCTCCGATCACCGCCACCTGTTCACGAAATAACAGAGGAGCCAAGCCATGTCTGATCCACGTCCACCGCGTTACCTCAAGCCGATGAACAAGGTCATGATCGCGGTGCAGAAACTCGGCGTGCCGACTGGGCCCGCCATGGTGCTGACGGTGTCCGGCCGCAAGTCCGGTAAGCCGCGCAGCACACCGATGACGCCGTTCCACGTCGACGATGGTCTCTATGTTGTGGCGGGCTATCCGGGTGCGGATTGGGCCGCCAACGCCCGGGCGGCCGGCGCCGGCACGCTCAGCAAGGGCCGCCGGTCACGGCGGGTCAGGATCGTGGAACTGACTGCGGCACAAGCTCGCCCGATACTTCGGGTTTTCCCGGTCGAGGTCCCGGTCGGCGTCGCCTTCGCCAAGAGTTCGGGAATGGTCGTCGACGGTACGCCCGACGAATTCGAGGCGCTGGCCGGCCGTATCGCGGTTTTCCGGTTCGACCCGGTCACCGCTGGCTAGCGAAGCCGCTCAAAGCTGAAGGGGCACATGCTTTTCCGCGCATGCGTCGGTGACCGCGGCGACGATGTCCTGGGTACGCAGGGTTTCCAGGTCTTCGATGGTCACTGAACCCTTGTCGGTGCGATGCTGGGCGGCCACCCGGGAGTCCCGTAACCGCTCGGCGCGCTCCACGACGTTGCGGGCGAAGCGGCCGTTCTGCATCACGTCGATGCCGTGCAGGCCGTCCGGTGCCAGGAAGGCTCGCAGCGTCTTGCAGGCCATGTTCAGCGCTTCGCGGGCCGCGGGTTCGATCACCGTCGCGCGCGGTGCGCCGTAACGCACCGCGATCTCCACCAGCTCGTCGGGAGCGTAGGAGGCGAACCGCAGTTTGCGATTGAACCGGCCCGCCAAACCCGGGTTGACGGTGAGGAATTCGTCGACTTCCTTCTCGTATCCGGCGCCGATGAAACAGAAGTCGAACCGGTGCACCTCGAGTGCCACCAGCAGCTGGTTGACCGCCTCCATGCCGATCATGTCCGGCCGCCCGTCGTGATGACGCTCCACCAACGAGTAGAACTCGTCCATAAACAGGATCCGGCCCAGCGAACGGGCAATCAGCTCATTGGTTCTCGGGCCCGAAGCACCGATGTGCTCGCCGCAGAAGTCGGCTCGTTTGACTTCGATGATCTCCGGATGGCGCACGATGCCCAGCCCGGCGTAAATCTTGCCCAGCGCCTCGGCCGTGGTGGTCTTACCGGTACCGGGCGGGCCCACCAGCAACATATGGTTTGTCTGGTTCGTCACCGGTAATCCGGCGGCCATCCGCAGCGCCCGGACTTCGATCTGATCCTCGATTTCGGCGACCGCCCGTTTGACCTCGCTCAGCCCGACCTGGTTGTTGAGCAAGGCCCGGCCTTCGGTCAGCAGCTCTTCGCGCCGCCCCTCGTTCTCTTCTTCACGACGGTCCGACGCGGACCGCTCGGTGGTGACGTCCCACCTGTTGCTGCGGGTGTTGATGGTTTCCTCGTCGGTGACCACCAGTTGCAGTTGCTGATCGGCCAGCGCGTCCTTGGCCGATTCGGTCAACGCACCGTTGATGGTTGCCTTCGACAGCCAGATCTGTGCCTTGTCCTCTTCGTCGAGCTGGCGGTGTGCCATGCCGCGTACGTAGGCGAGATCTGCTGCGATCAACGGGAATTCGTTCGGGTCGATCGCCGTCACCGCACTGTCGGTCAGCTGATGGCGCCGGGCCTCCACCGAACCGCCGGCGCGCAGATCAACCCGATCCGCCCAGTCCAGTGCGACACGCGCCTGCCCGAGATGGGCCGCGGCATGCGCGGCCAGCGCGTTGGTGGCCGCGGTGACCGCCGACATGATGATCGCCTGCGGCGGCAGAACGGTTGCCGCCACCGAGATCGCGTCCGGCCAGCGCTGCGTGGCGAACATCAAGTAGGCCCGCACATATTGCTGCCACTGGTGGTTCTCCCAGGTGTCCAGCAGCGCCGAATCCTTCAGTAGCGCTTCGGCTTTCTCAAACTGACCGTCGTCGATGAGGGCGCTCGCCAGCGCCAGCCCCGCATGCGATGACTCGGTCACCGAGATGGCCAGATACGGCCCGGCTTTGATCGTCGCCGACAGCCGGGCACCGAGCCGGTTGGTCTCGCGGTGCAACCGCGCGCCGTAGGCGTACAGCAGTTGCAGCGACGAGAGCTCCTCGTCACCGGCGGCGATCCGGCCCAGCCAGGCATCGGCCATCGACGGGTCGATCTCGGTGGCCTCACGAAACCGCCCGAAGGCGCCGGGCTGGTCGGTGTCGAACGACGCCATGGCCTGATCGAACCGCTTGCGGGCGGCGGCCGTGGTATTGCTGCTGGTCATTTCCTATTCCACTGATTCGAGCTCGGACATCCTCAGGCTCGTCGGCTCCGACGAGATGTAACGATTCTCGGCGCGGAACAACTCGATCTCCACCGTATGCAGTTGTCCGGCCGCCGTCACATCGACGGTCGCCGGGCCGACCTGTGTGATCAGCACATCGGCCGATCCCCGATAGGGCGTTCCCGGCTCGCCGATGGAGATCAGGGTGTTCGGCCGCGGCGCGGGGGTGATCGTCCCGTCGACCACGCTGACCGTCGTGCCGGCCATCGGCCTTACTTGGCTGCCCACCGCGATGTCGGGCATCCGCACGCTGTCCCAGCGCTGATGGTCACGGGTATGCACGGTGATCCGCTCGCCGGCGCCGGCCAGTCGCACCACGATTCGCTTGGCCAACGCGTCCTGCGCGGCGATGTGCACGCGGCTGAATTCACCCGGATCGTCGAGCGGCAGCATCAACCTGTTACCAGCGTCGACCTTGCCCAGCAGCACACCCGACGGCCCGATCGGGATGACCAGCGGTGCCGCCAGCACACCGCGACGCAGTCCGTGCAAGGCCGGCATCGGCCCACAGAGGTTGGCCGCGATGGCGCGGGCCTGCTCGCCCGGCAACGTCTTGAGCATGACGCTCGGTGGCGCCGTCGGTGGCTGCGCGGTGCGCACGGTCACCGTCGCCGTCATACTGCCGTCGCCGAATACCGTGATGTTCTGGATGACTCCGTCGGCCCGTAGCGCCCAGGCGTGCTCCAGATTCTCCGCCGTGATGTTGTTCGGCCGGTACCAGTACGACGTCAGCCAGCCGCCTTCACCGCGCGCGGTACGCCAGCGCTGGTGATGCGCGTTCAACGCCGAGGACCCCAGTCGACGCTCCAACTCGACGATGTCGATGGCCGTCGCGACCTTCGCGCGAATACCGTGCTGGCGCAATGCGGCGGTAATCCGCTGGGCCGCGGCCAACGTCGCGGTGCCGACCGAGGTACGCCATTGCAGCGCACCGGCATTGGGGATCGAGACGATCCGCACGATCAGCCAGGTCTCGCGCTGCCCGGCATACGGCGGTGTGCCGATCAGCGTGTCGTAGACCCGCGGGTAGTCGCCGCTGCTGCGCCGCCGGGCGCCGACACTGACCACGCTGAGCGAATCGATCGACAACCCGAGGCTCTGATGCAGCAGCGGCAGCAGATCGGCGATGTCGACGGTGTTGTCGGTGTAGGTCGCCGTCGAACCGGTGAACAGCGTCGGCCGATGCGCCTTGCCGAGCAGCTGCACGGCCACCACCGCAACGCCGCCCTGATAGCGGACACCACCACCGGCACGATCGTTGGCGACCGTGATCGGTTCGCTCAACGTGATCGCCCGGCCTCGCCGCCGCCACAGCGTCCACCAGGACCACGCCGGCTGACGCCACCAGCGGATCACGCCGGCCGCTACCCCGATCACCAAACCCACTGCGGCGCCGGGGTATCCGCCAACTGCCCAGCCGATGAGGCCGGTGGTGAGAACGCCGACGATGATCGCCAGCCTGGTCAAGGCCGTCATCGCTCTCGCCGAGCCCGTGCTACCAGTGATGCGATTAGCACCGCAGCGATCACCAGACCGGCGAACACCACCGCCGCGTTGCGGGCGCGGTGATCCGGCGGCGGCGGTGGCGCGGCGGGCACGATCACCCGGCTCTGGGCGCCGACGGCGAGGCGGTCCCCGGGCGGCACGTTGAAGGTCAACGCCGCGACCGGATCCACCACTCCGTAGCCGACTTGGTTGTCCACGCCGCGCGGCGGGTTGTGCGCCGTCTGCAGAATCCGGTTGATGATCTGGTGCGCGGTCAGCGCCGGATACTTGGCCCGCACCAGGGCCGCCACGCCGCTGACGTAGGCTGCCGAAAAGCTGGTGCCCCAGAACGGCATGTTCTTTTCACCCGCCCGGATCGGCGGGTATGCGTTCACCGGTCCACCGGTCTGCGGGGACAGCCCCATGACCCCCACGCCGGGTGCCGCGGCGGCAACCCACGGCCCGGACAGGCTCTTGCTGACCGGAGCGCCGGTGTTGTCGACCGCGCCGACGGACAGCACGTAGTCGGAGAACCACGACGGCGACGACACGGTCTTGACCTGATGCCAATCGCGCGGGTCACCGGCGTCCAGCGGGTCGAAGCCGGGATTCTGGGCGCATTCGTCTTCGCCCTCGTTACCGGCCGCCGCGACGATCACTGCGTCCTTTACGGTCGCGGCGTACCAGACCGCCGCGCCAATTGCGCTCTGGTCCAACGGGTCTGCCGCTGAGACGCACGCCGTGACGCTGATGTTGATCACCTTGGCGCCCATGTCAGCCGCGTGCACGATCGCGCTGGCCAGCGTGGCGATGGTGCCGGCCTTCTTGCGAGCCTCGGTATCGCCGCCGCTCGGCCTTTCCAGTTCGTAGGCCCGTGAGGACTGGCGGATGGAGATGATCCTCGCGTGCGGTGCCACCCCGGCCACACCGTCGGGCGCCCCTGGTGGCAGCGGCGGAACCTCCGGGTCGTCCGGCGCACCGCCGGGAACCGGGTCGCCGGGCCCGTTGGACGGCTCGTCCGGCGGGGGCGGTGGCGGCGGTGGCGGAGCGGGTTTGGTTTCGGTGATCGTCACCGGCGACGGTGGCGGCGGCGGTGCGATCGGCGCCGGCGGTCCACCGGGAGGTGGTGGTGCCCCGACCGCCGGCGGCGGAGCCGCCGGTGGCGGGAACGCGGGCGCGACTGGCATCGGGGCGGGCATGGGAGTGCCTTGCGGCGCGGCGGCGATCAGCGACGCCACCACGGTGCCGTGCGAGTCGCAGTCCATCAGCCCGTCGCCGCCCATGATGTAGTCGCCGCCCGGAACCACCGGCAGCCGCGGGGTCGGGTTGACCCCGGTGTCGATGACCGCGACGGGTACACCGTTACCGGTCGAGTACTGCCACGCCTTGCTGACGTTGAGCAGGGTGAAGCCCGGCGCGGTGACGGCCACATTCGGTTCGGCGACGGTTATGGTCCGCGCGCAGATGTTGCTCTGCCGCATCGGCGCTTCCGGCCCGGGCTTGCCATCCGGCGGAACCCGGCCGGGGTCGACGACGGGTGGCGGAATCGCGTGTGCTGCAGGCAGAGTCGACGGCATAGCGACCAGCAGGCCGACGAGAGTGAGGGCGGAGAGCCGCAACGGCGCCAACGGACGCATCATCGCATGCGCACCCAGTTGAACAACCCACCAATCCACGCGGCCAGCGGCAACGCGGCGATGATCGCCGCGATCTCCAGCCATTCGGCGATCATCCGCACCAATGGGGTGAACCTGGTGATCGGCACCAGCATGGCGGCCACCAAACCCGCGACGCCGAATCCGGCCAGCAGCAGCGCGCCCCACAGCACCGCGTCGGACGCCGCCGCCGGCGCGTGCCAGACGTATTTGATGACGCCGACGCAGGTCGCCGCGGCGGCCCCGGCCACCAGCGCAATGGCCTGCCGCTTGTCAGCGAACGCCCGGCCCCGGCTGATGAAGATGAGGACGAACAGCGCTGCCAGCACCACCGCGTAACCGCCGCGGTGATGGCCCGGCATCAGCGTGGCCCACACCGCGGGCGGCAGCGCCAGACTCGCGCCCACGCAGATTCCGGTCAGCACGTTGTTGGCGCGGACGGCGGCCGCCGCGATCTGCGCCCCGCGCGGCGTGGTGTCGGGGCTCATCTCCTCCTCGACGGCCTCGTCCACCGGTGACACCGCGTCGACCGGTAGGCCGGCGCTGCGCCGGAAGAGGTCGCGCCCGGTGACCGAACCGAAGTACGGCGGCCGGATCCTTGCCGACCACAGCGCGATCGTGGGCGACAGCGTCAGCAGGAACAGCAGGATGACCAGCGTGCACATACCCAGCCACTGGGCGGGAACCGGCCGCCACATCCGCGCGGCGACGATGACTCCGCCGAGCCCGCACAGGGTCACGACGGTGGCGGCCACGTTGATGTAACGCCCGGTCAACACGGCGACTCCGCAGGTGAGCACCGCCGCCGCGAGCGCCGTGATGAACAGGTGCGCTGCCCCGACGGCGCCGGGAGCGCCCGCGCCCAGGCTCACCGCAAGTAGCGGTACCGAAATCCAGGCAAACCCGCCGATCAAGTCGGCCCGATGCGGCCACCCCCGCGCCGCCGCGGCGGCGCCACCGATGGCGAACAGACCGAGCACACCAGTGACGATGCTGGGCACCATCGAATCGCCGGCGATGCGGTTACGCACAGCCATGGCCAGCACCGCGGCAGAGATCATGGCCAGGATGGCCAGCGAGGTGTGCGCCGCGGTGGTGGCGGTGACGGGTTCGAACAGTTTCTTGCCCACGCGGGCCAGGCCGGTGGACAACGACTCGTATTGCGGCTCAAAAGAGTCGCCCTCGACCGCGGGCACCAGCACCAGCGTGGCGCCGTCTTCGACGCCGAGTTCGTCGAGAGTTTTGGTGACGTCGAGTCGCACGCCGTTGGCTTTGTGCAATTCGTAGCCGACCCCGGATTCGAGTCCGGCCAGGCCTCGTCGTTTGAGTTCATCGTTGAGCAACTCGACGATGTTGTCGATAAAAACCTCGACCGGCACCGACGCCGGGTACACCTGCGAGACAAGGTGTTCGCCACATACCACCGCAACTGCGCAACGCGCCGGGAATGCGACCCTTGCCATTAGCGTGGCCTGTCGGCGTCCGGAACGTATTTGTCCGCCAACGCCGCAGTGATCTCAAATAGCCGAAGCCGTGTCTTCTTTTGCAATTCGTGGCGGGTATCGATAATGCCACCTTTAGCCAAATGCGGATCGAATGGCATGAATTCGACAGTCGCACCCGATTGCCCGAATCGTTCGGTGAGATACGCGCGCGCATCGGCATCGTATTTATTGCGACTGTCATTCAGAATCACCATGCTGCGTGACACCAATTCGTGGTAACCCATCGACCGCAACAAATCGATGGCGCGGGTCACCGGCAGCGAGGTGTCGGCGGTCAGGCCGGACACGAAGACCAACGTGTCGCAGGCGTCGAAGACGGCCTTCATTACCGGGTGCTCGAGGTCGTCGGAGGTGTCGACGACGATCACGTTGTGCGTGCGGCGCAGCCGAGACAGCACCCCGGCGAACATCGACGGGACCAGCGGCCGGGGTTGGTCCGACGCGCGGTTCCCGGCCAGCACATCGAGCCCTAAGCTGTTCTGCCCCAAGTGCTCCCGAATATCGGCATAGCCCTGCACATCGGTGTCGTTCAACACGGCGGAGTAGTCTCCCGGCGGGGACTCGTCGATTCGGCCTGCCAGTGTCCCGAAACCGGGCGCCGCGTCGATGGCCACCACATTCTCCGGTCGGCATTCGCGGAACACCGCGCCGATGCAGGCTGTCAGCGTGGTCTTACCGACGCCGCCCTTGCCCGAGACCACCCCGACGACGTACTGCTTGCGGATGTGGCGACGGATCCGTCCCTGCAATTCTCGGTAATGCCGCTCGGCCGGTGATTCGCCGAGATTAATGGTTTGAAAAGACGCGGAATATAGGAACTTGCGCCAGCCCGAACCCGGCGGAATTTTGCGCGGCGTAACCATATCGGAGATGCGCAGTGTTTCCGACACCGAGTCGGGGTGCTGAGGCCGCGAACCCGCCGGCGGTCTTGGTGTTTGCCGGGCTTGCTCCGGTGAATTTGGTGCCGGGTTCCACGGATTTGTCACGATGCCGATGCTAACATGCGTGCGGAACCGCTCGCTTACACAACCTTTCGGTACGAAAACCATTCATCATTGGCGGGAAGTCGCCGCATCATCCGGTTGACCGCCGCGGTGATGTTGCTGGTTGTGCCTGGCGCCAAGATCATCCACTTTTTGCCGCCGGACGGTTCGTGCTCGGCAACGATCCGCCCCTCAGGCGTGTCGATGACGGTGACCGCGTGCGGTTCGACGTACGCCCGCGTCGGTCCGGCGAGCGCCAACCCGGATTGCACCGCGACGATCCCGGCCTGGGCCGATCGTTCGGCATCTGCGGCCATCTTCAGGATCTGAACTTGATCGGGGTCCAAGCGTTGACTCGCCAGAAAGGCGTCCAGTGCCTGCCGGCTGGTTGCCCTTTCCTTCATGGCATCGACGTCGAGCGTCACCGGCCGCAACGGCGCCGGTTCATGTATGCCGCAGAGTCGCTCGATCTGGGCACGGATCACGCCGTTGGCGGCGCCTTCGGCGGTCGACGTTCCGGCTCCACCGATGCGGACCAGCTCTTCGGAGCGCTCCATGATCACCCACCACTCAGCGAAGCGCCCCAGCAACGCCCCGGTGAGCGCGGTCCCGTTGTCCGGGGTGCGCACGTTGATCAGCAACGCGATATCGCGCCGCGAAAGCACGGTCAGCCATTCGACGACATTGCCGTCGACCTTGCCCGCCCCATCGATAACGCCCGCGCGCCGCAAATCTGCAGTGACTTTGTGGGCCAGGGCCGCATCGCGTGTCTCGACGCTCGGTCGGATGGACCGCAACCCCAATTCCGGGGCGAGTGTTTCGATTCCGGTGAGTATCTGCAGTACCCACAAGCCATCGACGGTGGTGGTTAACACGAATCGTCGCTTTGAAAGCCGCTGGGGCGCAAGCTTTCGCGTGCGCCCCAGCTTGGCTTCCTAAGTCACCCCGCAGCGAGCGAGGCGTCCAATGCCAACGCGTCGGAAGTGATCGAGTTCAACACCTGGCCGTGCTGACCCACTACCTCGGCCAAGTGCTGCAGCGGCTGCTCGATTTGCAGCATCGCTTCTTGGTACGACGAGTGGTACTGACCGCCCATGTGGCTGGCCAGCAGGGCATTGACGTTCGTCAGATCTGCTTTGCACTGTTCCAGTGACGCCGATGCCGACTGAAGGGTGCCGGTTGCGTGCTCGATCGCCCCGGCTTGGTAAGTGATTGTGTTCGGGTCCGACATATCTGTCTTCCTATCCCTTTATGGCTGTTGGTTGCCGACGGCTGATCAGGACGGCGTGATCGCCTGAAGTTGACTGCTCGCGTCGTGGTCGTGCTGGGCGAACTGCGCGACCGAGATACCCAGCTTGTGGGACAGTTCGGTGCAGCCGTGAATGATCCGCGTGAGGTCGGTGTTGATCTCGATCGCCTTCTGCTGCGAGACGATTGCGGCGGTACCGCTGTGTGCGCCGGCCGCGACGATTTCCTCGACTGCCGACAGACCTTGATTGGCGGCGATGGTTGCGTGCTCCATGAGGTCTTCGATCTTCGCCTTGACCTGGAGGGCGACGTCTTGCGGAATCCGGGGGAACGCTCCTGATGGGTCAGCCATCTACTTCTTCTCCTTTATGCCAGCGCCCCGGTTAGGGGCATTATCGAGATTCTAAGCGGTTTCGGGTACCTGTCACTTCACCTTTATCAGCGTCATCCAAATATCGAATTTCCCCTCTTGTCCCAATTGCACCAATGGCTGCATAGTCCTGCGCAGCGCACTATAGGTCCGTCCGTTGGGGATCCTGGTGATAGGAATTCACCACGATCCGTGCATGGGTGACATCGTCCTTTTTGTCACCGGATGCGCTTTCACCACGTCCCAGCATTCCGGCCGGCGACATCGGCATGGCCGAACCACCGATGCCGCGAGCCGTCGGGCTCTTCAAGTCCGCCGCGTTGAGCACACCCGCCCGTCCTGTCGGCCGGCCCCCGCTCTCCGGCTCGAACGTGCTGGCCGGCGAGGTGAAGCTGGTCAGGCTTGCCGCGCTGGAACTCAGCCCACCGACGCCCGCACCGCCGGCGCCCATACCGCCGGCCGCGGCTCCCCCGGCCCCGCCAAGAGGTGCACCCATCGCCTCCAGCCCCGCGGCTTCCGCGGGCGCATTCGCCCCGGTGAACATGCCCATCATGCTTTGGAGCGGGCCGAGGCCACTCTGAGCCATCTGCATCGGCGCTTGCGTCATCTGAGTCAAGGGCTGCATGGCACCGGACAGCAGCTGCGGGCCCTGCCCGAGCATCGATGTCATCTGGTCGGCGGCCCCAGTAGGCGCCGATCCAGCACTCGCGAGCTGTCCGCCGGCGGTGGTCGATGCCTGGGCAGCGTCCTGGCCCGCGGTACTCCCGACCTGTCCGGCGAGGGTGGCGGCAGAACCCAGGCCCGCCGGCGCCACGTCACCGGCGACAGCCGGCGGCGGAACGGCAGCCGCAGCCGCGATCGAGCCCAACGTGGTGGCATACAACAGGCCGACGCTGGAATTCTGCGGCCAGTAATCGCCGAAATATTGAATGTCTTGCGATGTGATGCCCGGGAAATTCTGACCAAACCAGTTGGTGGCGCACAAGGTGCCCCACAGATCCCGATTCGCCTGGCACGCCACCGATGGAATAACCGAAGGTGCGGCCATCGTGTACGCGTCCACTGCGGCTTGCGCGAGCATCACATGTTTGGCGCAGTGTCCTGCCAGGGGCTCCAGCCCGCTCATGTTGAGCGCGGTTCCCCTGGCTACGTTGGCGGTACCGGCGAGGCCTGTCCACGACGCGCTGGTGGTCGCGATGTTGGTGGCGGATACCGCCATTCCCATTTGGTGACTGGCCGCTTCGGTGGCCATCACCGCCGCGTAGGCGACCATCGATTCCGGGCCGGGGCCACCCTCAAAAATCAGCGCGACGAGCTCGGGCGGCGCAGCGACCCATCGTGGGTCGAGTGGCATGCAGCGCCTAGAACGAGAACTTGGCGGCGCTGATCAGCTCTTGAAGCACATAGCTGATCGACGACATGCTCTGCCCGGTCGCATACGACGCCCGCTGCCCGAAGTGTGCTCCGGCCACGCCGAGGTAGGTGCCGCCGGCGCCGGCCATTGCCGCCGCGAACGCCACGTCATCGGCGGACGCAGCCATCGGCGCTACGCCCGTCAAGGCCGCAGAACCAGCCGCCGTGGTGGCCGCCATCTCCCCGGTGACCACCGACTCCGTCAACGAGGACAGGTTCACGGCCTCCGGTGAAACATCGAACATCGACATGTTGTCTCCTGTGTTCTGATCCGCAGCGCTCCCCTGCGGGATTACCAGATCTTTCTACGTACACGCGAACTGTGCAATGCGAAGGAAATAGCTATTCACCCCGCTTCGGGTGTCCCCACCAGCACCCCCTCGATATCGCCCTCGGTCGTGACCAATAGGCCACGCCCGGGCGGCAACTGATGAGCGCTGATCCGCGCGAAGACCTTCACATTTGCCGGATCGTTGTCCATGAACAAGGTCGGCGACCGAGACCCCGTCATTTTCTGCAGGAATGGATTCATCACGACTTGACCGGCCCAGTTGCCAGGCAACCGCGCAGCTATCACGTGCAAGCCGACTTGCCGGCTGCGCTCGATCAGCGGCAACAACGGCGCAGTCGCTGCCGGTTTCACCACCTGATTGTGCGGCCTGAGCTCGTGTTCGTCGTCGATCAGGACGAACTGGCGCGGGCCGTCCCACGCCTTGAGGTTGAGCAGCTCCTCCTGCGTCAGACCCGACGGTGGGAGGCGATCCCGCAGTTCGGCGGTCAACTCGGCGATCACCGCATCGATGTCGTCCGCGGTGTAGGCATAGGCGCGCACGTGCGGGCCCCGGATCTTACCAATCAGCGTGGTTTTGGGGTCGATCACGGTGATCTGAGCCTGCTCAGGGGTGAAGCGCTGAGTGATCGCCTGGCCGATAGCCGCCAGCGTCGTGGTCTTGCCACAGAGTTGACGACCCATCACCAGCATGTTGGGCAATGTCCGGAGCGACAGCCCCACCGGTTGCAGCCCGCTCTCCCCGATGGCGAACGGAATGTTGAGGGCGTCGGCCCCCTCCGGGGTGCGGTCGTACGCCTCGATGATCTGCGTCAACGCTACCCGCTCGGGCAGCCGCGACAGCCGCTCCACCCGGTCTGCACCGGTGACTTGAGCGATGACCTCACCGATACCCCTGGCGGTCACTCGCTCACTCTCGGTTCCGGTGATCTCCGGTACCCCGATCAGCAATTCGTGGCCGTCCCGCGTCAGGCCGAAACCTGGCCGGTCCAGCGTGTTGCGCGCGGCTTTGCGCCGATCCATCGAACTACCCATCTGCGACTCGTCGGGGTTGCTCAGCCGAAGCTGGATGCGGGCGTTCGACACATTCAGCAGCCCCTGCTTCTGGCCGACGAACCAGCCGTTGGCGCTCGTCATGACGTGGACGCCGTACGAAAGCCCTTGCCGGGCAATCGCGATCGCGCGATCCCCCGTCGCAAAGTCCTTCTCGTACAGGTCGCCGTAGTTGTCGATGATGAGAAACACGTCGCCGAATTTGTCTTCCGGATCGGTTCCGCCGCCGCCGGCCGCGCCGAAGCGTCGTTCCCGGAATTCGGAGATGTCGATCTGATAGTGCTTGAACGACGCTTCTCGGGCGCGAATCAATCCCTCGATCGTTGCGATTGTCCGCGACACGCCTTCGGCGTCGTTGAGGCTCACCACACCGGCCACATGAGGCAACTCTTCCATTGGATACAGCGACGCCCCGATGCAGAAGAACGTCACCCGCTCTGGGCGGTACATCAGCGCAGCCGACGTCATCAACGTCATCAACGTGGTGCTTTTGCCGCGCTGGGCGGTAGCCACCACCATCACGTTGTCCATCTCCACGTCGATGGAATGCACTAGCTGCGTGTGGTCCTCGGGAACGTCGACGATCCCGATCGGCAGGGTCAGACCGGGGTTCTGCCCGTAGTCGACATGCCAGGGTTTTCCACGCCAGTAACTGACCAGCGCATCGACCGGTTCGCTGATTTCCAGTGGGGGAAGCCAGATTTGGTGGGGCAGTCGAGCCTGGGTCGACACCAGGGAATCGCGGATGACGTCGAGCAGCTTCTTCTTCCTGAAGCCGTCGGCGTGGAACAGGAACTCGTCGGGCTCGTCGGGCTCGTCGGCGACGGCGAGAGCCGCGGTGTCGTCGGCACTGAGCGGCTGGTACTCCCAGGTGAGTGGCCGGGGCTGGGAGAAGCTGACGTCGATGGTCCGGTTGACGTTGGTGACCTTCTTGGGCAACACGAACGGCGCTGACAGGTAGAAGCAGCGGAACGGCTCCAGGTCACGCGGGCCGACTTTCATCAGCGCGTAGCCGTTTTCCTTCGACGGCAGGTGCAACGCGGCGTCGCTACCGATGACGTCGCGCGAATCCTCGGCCGTCTCCGCGCGTAGCGCGACTCGGAAGGCGATGTTGCTCTTGGCTTTACTCAGCGATGAGAGGTCGAGACGCTGACCGCCGAGGGTGAAGAAGACGTTACAGCCACGACCTTCCTGACCGATGTGAATAACCAGCTGGATCCACTCTTGGTGGTGGTGGAACAGCTCGAGATACTCGTCGATGATGACCAGCAGAATGGGGACCGGCTCGAGATCCCTTCCGGCCAGCCGCATTTCCTCGTACTCGTTGGCATCACGCGCGCCCGCCTCTTTGAAAAGCCGGTAGCGCCGGTGGATTTCGCCATCGATCGCTTTGCGCATCCGTTCGGCCAAGTGCCGATCGTCCTTACCGAGGTTGGACAGCGACCCCGCGACGTGCGGTAGGCCCGCCAAATCCTGGGCGGCGGACTCGAACTTCATGTCGACGAAGATCAGGATGAACGTCTCGGGCGAGTGCGTCAGCGCGATGCCATTGGCGAGCGACAGGAAGTACTCCGACTTGCCCGATCCCGATGTTCCAATCACCACGGAGTGGAAACCGAAGCCGCCGAAGTCTTTTGCACGGAAGATGACGTACTGCAATTCGCCGCCGGGTTTCACTCCGACTGGCACCATCGCCCATTTCGCGTCGCCGCGTCCGCGACTGTCGGCCCACAGCCGGTCGACGTCGAGTTGACGTGGATCGTTGATGCCCAGCGCCCGCAGCAATTCGCCTGCTTGACTGTCGGTTTCGGACAACTCCCCCGCACTCATCGGCGACCAGCGCGCGAGAGCCCGCGCGTAGCGGTAGGCGGTACTTTCGGCCAGCATGTCGGCGATCGCGTAGAACGCGTCGCGATGATAGAGGTGCCTGTCCCGCAAATCGAAACGCTGATCTTCGTCGGCGAAACCGACGCCGAGACCGGGCCGGGTCGCCAACCGCAACACCGTGATTCCGGCCATGCCTTTCTGCCCGGTCACGCCCTCCCACTGCTCAGGTGTTCCGATGTTGTCGTCGACGATGACCCAGTGCGGGCCGAGCCTGGTGCCCGATGTCTCCATTGCCGAGGGCATCGACGATGGGCTGGTGCCGACCGGCGGGGTCCACGGCCCGCGGCCCTTGCGGTGCAACTCGGCATCGAGCGCCTCCTCCAGCTCGGTCGGCGACCCGAACAGCAATCGGCGCAGACCACATGCGTCGAACATCTCGTCGTGCTGATTGTGCGGCAGCCACACCAGCCACGACCACAGCTCCGGATGGCGGGTCACCACCATCAGCTTGAGGTCATTCGGGCTGTGATACACCGCCAGCGAACACAAGATTGACCGGGCAAGGTTGTGCAGCTCGGTGGGCTCGGGGCCGATGAAGCTGAAGCCGGGCTTGGACCGCAGATTCAAGACCTTGCCGATACCGCGGATCTTGCTCTGCTCGAGGATGAAGTCGCGCAGCGCGCCGCCGGTGACCGGTTCCAGTTCCTCGCCGATCGGCACCTCCGGCCACTGCAGCGACACCGCTGAGTCGCTGGCTTGCTGGATGCCGGTGCCGAGGCGGACATCAAGAAAGTCCGGGTCGTCCGGACGGCGCTCCCACATCCGCGGCCCGCCGATCACGGTGTCGAGTTGTTGCGGGTCGCCATGCACGAACAGCTGGCCGCGACGTAGATCTTGCGCTGCACGCTGGACTTCTTCGCGATCCTCATCGAGCTGGCGCAGGTAGACACGCCGCTGCTTTTCCTGCTCGCCCCAGGAGATTCGCCGGCCTCGACCGAAGCGCCCGCTGAACATCAACGCGCCGAAGCCGGCCAGCCCCATCATCGGAAAGAAACCGGACTGCAGCGACCGCACTCCGGACGTGTACATCACCACCAGCGTTCCGATGATCCCGACCAGCAGCGCGGGCAGCGCGATCATCAGCAGGATGTTCCGGGGCTCGCGTTCCGGCAACGCCAGCGGCGGTGCGATCGCCACCCGCACCGGCGGAACCATCGGGGCCTGTTTGCGCGCGCCCCGTACGAAACCGCGTTTGGACATGCCTAACCTCCCGCTTGTGGGTTGGCTTCCGGAACCGGCGCGACCGCTCCGCCGCCGGTGAGGGTGTCGCGCGCCAGCAGCGCGCTGTCATGACTGATGGCCGGGCCGGCCGCGAACGTGCGCACGATCGGCCACGGCGCCTGGACGGCGCTGCCCGGGTCCAGGCCCAGCGGCTCAAGCGTCTTCCTGTCCCACTGCACGCCGAATCGAACCCCTTGCGGCGAAAGCCAATACAGGCTTTCGCGGCTGCCCGAGCTGGCGACACCACTGGTCGTCGCGACAAAATTCGCCGCGCCCGGCAGCACCAGTGCCTGGTCGGCCTCGACTGACTCGGGTGCGCGGTCGTCGCGCACCAGCCGAACCAGGCGTGGATCCATGCTGATCGGCACCGGCAGACCGCGTCCGCTGACGATGGTGATCGTCGCCTGCGGGTCGGTCGTCTGCTTCTGCCACGCGACGCAAGTCACCGGATTAACTGATGTGTCAACGAAATTCAGCTTGCCCGACGGATAGAAGCCGACATTGAGGACATCGACAGCCGGGATCTGGATCAGCTTGTCCGGAGAGATCAGAGTTGGCGTGGCCGACGCCTGGGCCGTTGCAGTACGCAGCAGGTCGGCAACGAAGCTGGTGATCTTCTGCACCCCGTTGGTCAGCAGTGCGTAGAAGCCGGTGACGACGCCGTTCGAGTCGCGCGTCTCCAGGACGCTGCCGACCGGCGAGCCGGGTAGCCACGTGGACGGTGTACCGAGCTCCGGGATCAGAGGAATCACAAGGGGTTCCGTCGCCGGCATCGCGTCGAACAGCGCGTTGGAGATCTCGATCGGATAGGTGACGCCGGGATCCAGCCCCAGGTTGAAGGTTACTGATCGGTCGATGGGGTCGATCTGGGACCGCTGGCCGCCCCACACCACATAGGTCGCGCCTTTGTGCGTGACAAGGACAGCCTGCGTCGGCTCCATCGGGGCCGCCCGTCCGCCCGTCGAGAGCTCGCCGGCGATCGACGTCACCAGTGGCATAGTTCCGCTGCCCCGGGTTGGCGCGGTGTCGCACACCGACCACGCCGACACCGAGCTCGGGGTGACGGTAAGGCTGTCCGGCACACCAGGAATGCCGACGATCGGGCCGGTCGGGTACTTGGCGATCTCGGCTGCCTTCACCCAGGTCGGCGCGGCAACGTTGCCGACGGCCAGCCGCGCCGACGTCAGATTGAGCGCGGGATATAGCCGACCGTTGATCTTTGCGTACACCGCGCCGGTGTCGCGGTTCCCGATGATCGCGGACTGCCCGACCAGACCGGCGGGTTTCATCACGTGCAGCAGCGCCATCCAGCCAATGCCGATCAGCACGAAAACCATCGACAGTGCCACTGCCGCTTGCTGTTTGCGGTCGTCGTGCTTCATCCGCACCGAGAACCGGGTGATCGCGGCCTTCAACCTGCGGTTGTAGAACAGGTGCCCCGAGTTCTGGTCCCGGTTGGAGAGATTGAGTGGCACGGTCAGTGTCCTTCCGGCGAGCGATCAGCATCCGCCTGCCGCTCAACTACATTGCACAACAATAAATCCCACGTCACTGCAGCGCCCCGCCGTATCGGGCCTGGTTCTCGGCTTCGGCCTCTCCCCGCAGCGCGGCGATAGCGAGGTTCAACCGGTCGGCCAGCTCACCATGGGTATAACCCGACATCACGATCGGATGCAACGCCAGTTCGACCAGCCGGCCGTCGGAATTCGCGACTGCCTGAATATCGCCGAGATCGACGCTGTAGGTGACCGTTTCGGCCTGGCCGACGAGCGCTTCCCACTTATCGGCGGCCTCACTTAGTTCACGCAGAACCGATTCGACGAGATTCTTGTCGCTTAGCTGCGCGCGACTGCCCGGCCCCGGCATCATGACAGTATCTAGACCCCTACGACCAGCGTCAATTCATCGTCTGCAGGCTTGAGCATCGCAGTCTGTCACAGGCCGGCCTTCCACCCGCTGGCCGGTGGCGCGCTCAGCAACTGGAACCACGCGAAGTGGTAGTTCGCGCTGACCCGATTCTTCGTGGCGATACCTTCGGTCGCGGCCAGCAGCAGACAATTCAGCAGCAGCCCCGCGTCAATGTCGGGATATTGCGCCAGTAGCTGGTACCTCGACGTGTCCAGGTAGACCCGCAAAATGTCGATCTCGGCTTCGACGACGCCGGTGCCCGCGGCAGCCGCCTTGGCCAGCGTGTTGACCATCCGCGGCAGGCCATCGCGCCAATGCGTCGCTTCGCCGAGCACCCAGCCCAGGTCGTCGACCTCTGGCACCTCGCGCGGCCGCGACGAAGTGTCGGTGACCTCGTAATCGGTTGCCCAACCCAGTGG
>DATAZN010000569.1:0-3720 GCA_036272035.1 Mycobacterium sp.
TAGACCAGCGCGGTGAAGCCGCGCACGCCGAATTGCCGCAGCATCTGCACGCGTTCGGACTCAGCTGTCCGATAGTTGATCGGCCATTCACGGCCCACCAGCGGGCCCGCGGAATCGAAGTAATGCCACACCTTGTCCATCACCGATTTCGGCATGAAGTGGGTGTGCACATCGATCACCCCCGGCAAACCGAGCGCAGACCAGATCTGCCGTACCTCGGCGGCCTCGTCGTCGGCCATGGTCCATCCTCGACTCGTCGGGCAAGCAGCGGGTAATACCGTCTATATCAGTCGTCGCGCAGTCCGTTGAACTGGAGGGTCGATATGTGGGATCCGGATGTTTACCTGACCTTTGCCGATCATCGCGGCCGTCCGTTCGCCGATCTGCTGTCCCGGGTGGGAGCGCCGAGCCCGCGTCGGGTGGTCGATCTGGGTTGCGGTGCGGGGAACCTCACCGGTCAGTTGGCTGGACGGTGGCCGCAGGCGGCCATCGAGGCGTTAGACAGCTCGCCGGAGATGGTCGCCGCTGCCCGAGACCGCGGCGTAAACGCTTCCGTCGGCGACCTGAGAAGCTGGGTCCCGCAGCCTGATACCGACGTCGTAGTCAGCAACGCCGCGATGCATTGGGTGCCCGAACACGGCGAGCTGTTTGTTCAATGGGCGGGTCAACTGGGCGCCGGGTCGTGGATCGCAGTTCAGATGCCGGGCAACTTCGATGGTCCGTCACACGCTGCAGTGCGGGCGGTAGCTCGGCGTGAACCGTTCGCGAAGCTTCTGCGCGACATCCCGTTTCGGGTGGGGGCCGTGGTTGACACGCCGGCTCATTATGCCGAGCTGCTGATCGGTGCCGGGTGCACCGTGGATGCCTGGGAGACCACCTACATCCATCAGCTCACAGGCGAGCATCCGGTGCTGGACTGGATCAGCGGCACCGCATTACTGCCGGTTAGCGAACAGCTCAATGAGCAGGAATACCAACGGTTTCGCGAGGAGCTTATTCCGGTGCTGGCCGAAGCCTATCCAGCCCGGCCGGACGGGACCACGTTCTTCCCGTTCCGGCGGGTGTTCTTCGTCGCTCAGGTAGGCGACTGAAGCGCCGGGGCCGGCTGAGGGTTACTGCTCTGCGTGATGGACTTCGACGTCGATCCCGCGGTCGACGGCGATCGCCGAGCGACTGGTGGGAACCTTCTGGTGGATCTGCAGATACGTCTCGGTGTAGCGGGCCGCAATACGGGTGCCGGCAAAGTCCGACGGTATGACATCACCGGTCTTCTGGCGCCAGTCATGAAGGCGGACAGCAAGGTCAGCGGCGATCTGGTCGGCGCTATCGTTGGCGTCGCCGGTCAATAGGTTGTTGGTCTCAGTGGGGTCGACGCGCAGATCGTAGAGTTCGCGCTCCGGCCGCGGGGCGGTCACCAGCGGTGCGACGGCGTGGCCGGATGGGCTTTCCTCGATATCCCATGGCAGATCCAATAATGGCCGGCGGGCGTAGTTTTCGATGTAGCTGAAGTCTTTCGTCCGGATCGCTCGGATCGGATCGAACGAGTCGTGGTAGGTCTTGGTGGTGTAGACGTGGTTGCGCACCGGCTCGGCGGAATCCGGTGCGATCAATGCCTGCGCATGGGAGATGCCTTCGATGTCAGATACCCCCGCCACGCCAAGCAGTTCCAGCAGTGTCGGCAGCAGATCCACCCCGCTGAACAGATCGTCGTAAACCTTGGGCACCAATCCCATTCGGCTAGGAGGACGCGCAATCATGGCGATTCCGGTTCCCGCCTCGTAAAGGGTGGATTTCGCACGCGGGAAAGCGGCGCCGTGGTCGGTGAGGAACACCACCCACGTGCTGGCGTCCAGGCCGGTGTCCGCGAGCGTATCGAGTATTCGGCCCACCGCGGCGTCGGCAGTCGTGATCGATCCGTAGAACTCGGCCAGATCTTGGCGCACCTCAACGGTATTGGGCAGATAGTCGGGTGTATCGACGGCGGCGGCGGCGGCGGGTTCGTAGCGATCGCGTGGATAGGGGCGATGCGTTTCGAAGAAGCCGGCGGTCAGCAGGAACGGTTGCCTGATGTCATGGGCAAGCAGCCATTGCTGCGCCTGTTCGACGACGTACTCGCAGTAGGAGTTGGACACGTCGAATTCGTCGAAGCCCAGCCGCGACGGGTGTGATGTCTCGTGTTGCATGCCGAAAAGAGCTGTATACCAGCCAGATTCGGAGAGGATCTGAGGCAGGGTACGGACGCCCGGGCGGTACTCCCAACCGTGGTGGGCGAGGCCGACCAAACCGTTGCTCTGCGGGTAGCGGCCGGTGAACAGCGATCCCCGCGACGGCGAGCACAGCGGTGCGGTGGCGTGCGCTCTGGTGAACAAGATTCCCTCGGCGGCCAACTGGTCCAGCCGCGGACTCGACACATCGGCGTGACCGTACACTCCGAGATACCGGCCCAGATCGTGCCAGTGCACGAACAGCACATTGTCGCGCCGCGGGCGTGCCGCGTCTTGGTTTGCGTCTGCGCCGCCGATCGCCGCCACCTCCTGAGCTTGCCCGGCCCCATCGACGTTATCGGCTGCGACGCGTCGGCGTGCATACCGGGGCATGTCCGGCCAGGTCAGCCGTCAGCAACTCACCAGTGTTGCGGTGGCCCCGGCGGGCCGTACTGCGGTGGTGGTGGTGGACCGGGCGGCCATTGCCCGCCGCCCGGAAACCTGCCTGGCCGATGGACATCGGTCAATCTCGGCGGCAACCCCAAGATCACCCGGAATGCCGGAACGAACATGAGGCCTCCGATCACCGCGATCACCAGGCCGGCGATCAAGTCGTAGGTGACCCGACTGGTGGCCCCGTAACGAGCCTCGCAACCGATCGACAACATCAGCATGAAGATCCCGCCGCCGAGGATCAGGAACTGGCCGATCGGCCTCTTGACGAAGAGCATCACCGCGCCGGCCGCCACCGCGAGGCAGGCCGCGATGATCAAAAACAGACATACGACGAGGGCCACCGGAACACTCGGGACCATGTTCTTGATCTGTTCGCGGCACATGCTCGAGTACTCGCCGCCGAACCGATTACACACATCCGCTGCCCGGCTGACGGCGCTGTTCAGGTTGATCCATAGGGTCAGCGTGAGGATGGCGCCGAGCAACCCCATTAACCCGATGGCCGCAAGGCTGACCCAGCTGATGGTTTGCTGCGAAGTCGGGGCGGGAGCGGGTGCGCCGTAACCACCCCACGGTGGGCTGTAGCTGGGCTGTTGGCCGTACTCGGCCGGCGGTGGAAATCCGGATCCAGGCGGCGGGCCGTACCCGGGCGGAGGCGGTTGCTGACCGTAGCTCTCAGGGCCCGGTTGGCCGCCGAAGCCAGGCCCGGAGTGCTCCGGGGGATCGTCTGGTGGGGGTCCCCACTGTGGGGGGAGACCTGGCGGAGGTGGCTGCACCCCGGCATCGTAACCGCCGCTGGACCCGGGGGGCCGCGATGCAGCACTGCAGGCTCGGAGGCCGGCGACGCTCAGGTCGCCGCTTGGGGCGGCTTTCCCCAGCCGTTCTCCGAGACGAATTCGGCGAGGGGACGCCCAAGCGCCCAGCCATCCAACTCCAGTGAGGGCCGGTCGGGAAAGTCTGGCACCGGACCAAGACAGAGGATCGCCACCGGCTCGGCATCGGCGGGCATCGACAGCAGCGACGCCAGTTTCGGCGGATCGAACAGCGAAACCCATCCCAT
>DATAZN010000570.1:0-6854 GCA_036272035.1 Mycobacterium sp.
AGCAGGCGCTGCCAGCGGCGGGCCCAATCCGGCATGTGCGACACCGACTTCGGGCGTTCCAGCGCCTCGGCCGCGGTCGCGGCCACGTGCTCGTCCAGGAACGCGACGAACTCCGCGCGGAATGCCTCGACGTCTGGATCAAAGGTGAGCTGCACGGTACTCCTCGGTAACCCTCGCCCGGTGCTCGGCGGTTCCGCCGAGCATGAGCTCGCCGGCCTTGGCCCGCTTCAACGCGAATTGCAGGTCGTTCTCCCAAGTGAAACCCATCGCGCCGAATAGCTGCAGGCCGTGGCGGAACACCAGCGACTGACATTCTCCCGCAGCTGCTTTCGCCATTACGGCGGCCAGCCGCCGGCGCGGATCGTCCGCGGCTATTGTCAGCGCCGCGTAATAGGCCAGCGCACGCGCGCGCTCCACCGCAACGTGCATGTCGGCCGCTTTGTGCTGAACCGCCTGGAAGGATCCGATCGGCACCCCGAACTGGTGGCGGCTGCGCACGTGGTCGAGGACCAGGTCCAGAATGCGTTGGCAAGCGCCGACCATCGTCATCGCCATGCCCATCAGGGCGACGTGCTGCGCCCGTTCGGTGTCGACCTTCACGCGCGCGCCATCGGGCAACCGCAGTCCGCTGAATGTCAGGTCGGCGACATGCAGGACGGGGTCGAGGACGGCGCTGCGTCGCCGGGAGAGCTGCCCGCCCGCATCATCGGCGTTGACGATGAACACCGCAGCATCGGTCACCACCGCCAACCACTCGGCGCGATCACCGTCCAATACATGCCGCGCGGTGCCGTCCAGCACCCACTCCTCGCCGTCGCGGTGAACGGTGATCCCGCTGTAGACGGCGGCGCCGGATGCCTGGGGGTCGAATCGGTCGGCGGCCAGCGGCGCAAACTGGGTCATGGTCGCCAGAAACGGGGTGGGATCAGTGGCGCGTCCCAGCTCTTCGAGGACGATCGCCAGCTCGACGGCGGTCTCGGACTCGTTCATCTCGGTCCAGCCGTGCTCTACGTGGGCCTTCCAGACCGGGGCCGGGTCGACGCCGTCTTCGGCGACACCCCGGACCAGCGCGGGAGGGCACTGCTTGCCCACGGCGTCGCGCACGGTTTCCTGCCAGAGCCGCTGATCAGCGTCGAATTCCAGCAGCATCCCGGCCAACTCCTTAGATCAGTTAACGTGCTGTGAGAATACTATTCTCTTAATAGCACAGTGACAATCTCGTCGAGAACGCTCTATCGCCGGGCGGACGTCGGCGAAAGGTAGGCGGCAATGGTGGACATTGGGTTTATCGGTCTGGGCCACATGGGTTTTCCGATGGCGCGACGCCTGATCGACGCGGGGCACGACGTCATCGCTTTCGATACCCGCACCGACGCCCTGGACAGACTTGTCGCGCTCGGGGCCCGGCCGGCATCGTCACCGAAAGAGGTCGCCGACGTGGCCGAAACCGTCACGGCGAGCCTGCCCTCACCGCATGCTGCGGTCGAGGTGGCGACCGGTGTCGACGGCGTGGTCGAGGGCAGCCGGGTGCGCCGCTACGTCGACCTGTCGACGATCGGCAGCTCCACCGCGGTGCAGATCCACCGCGTCCTAGCCGAACGCAATATCGTCGGGATCGACAGCCCGGTCAGCGGCGGTGTCGGCGGAGCCGAAAACGGCACACTCGCGATAATGGTGTCCGCACCACGCCGCGAATTCGACAAGCTCCAGCCGGTGCTGGAGACGCTTGGTCGATCGATGCATGTGGGCGAGCAGCCCGGTTCGGCACAGACGATGAAGCTCGTCAACAACATCCTGGCGGCCACCGTGTTGGTCGCAACATCGGAAGTCGTTGTGATGGGCGCTAAATCGGGCCTGGACCCCAGCGTGATGATCGACGTGCTCAACGCGGGATCGGGCGCGACGAGTGCCAGCCGCGACAAGTTTCCGCGGGCGATCCTCCCCCGCACATTCGACTACGGTTTCGCCACCGGGCTGATGGTCAAGGACGTCCGGCTCTACCTCGACGAAGCGAAAACGCTCGGTGCGCCGGTCGAGATCGCCGAAGCCGTCGCTCGACTGTGGGAAACCACGCTGGACGATGAGGGCGCCGACTCCGATTTCACGTCCGCGATCAAACCGATCGAGCGGGCGGCCGGCGTCACTGTCGGTAGCTCAGAAAAGTGAGAATGATATTATCGCTGATGAAGAACTACACTACTCGCATAGGGTCCGATTGTGGCCACTATCAGGTGCGATTAATAATCGAAATGCTTACGGGAAACCCGTTGATTAGCGGTGAACGGGGATGTTAGTTTGGCTAGCAGACTGCTAAATAGCTTCGACGCAGTCAACCGAATCACGAAGGGCGGTTTAGGTGATCGAGCACCCGGACGGGACGCGCACGCCGCTGATCGACGCCAGCGTGCACATCTTCTTCTCGTCCAATAAAGAACTGCGCTCGACGTTGCGCGAGCCGTTCAAGAGTCGTGGCTTCCCCGACTACGAGATGGACTGGTACGGCGCTCCGGGCGGCGAGTACGCACCCAAGACCCAGGGGCCGGACCGGCAGTACCCGGGTTCGGACCCGGCATTGGTTGGCAACGAACTGTTTTCGAAGCGCGGCGTGGACATCGCCGTGCTGCACCCAATGGCGCGCGGCATCATGCCGGACCGCCATCTGGGCACCGCACTGCACGCGGCTCACAACGAGATGATGGTGTCGAAGTGGTTGGAGCACAGCCAATTCGGCGACAAGTTCCGCGGCACCATCCGGGTGAATCCCGACGACGTCGCCGGCGCGCTGAAAGAGATCGAGAAGTGGCGCTCGCACCCCCGGGTGGTCCAGATCGGCGTCCCGCTGCAGTCCCGGGAGGTCTACGGCAAGCCCCAGTTCTGGCCGCTGTGGGAAGCGGCGGCTGATGCGGGGCTTCCAGTGGCCGCGCACATCGAGGTCGGCTCGGGTATCGCCAATCCGCCGACCCCGTCCGGTAACACCCGCACCTATGAGCAGTACGTCAGCTTCATGGCGCTGAACTACCTTTACCACCAGATGAACATGATCGCCGAGGGCGTCTTCGAACGCCTCCCCGGCCTGAAGTTCGTCTGGGGCGACGGCGCCGCGGATTTCATCACGCCGTTCATGTGGCGGATGGACACCTTCGGCCGGCCGCACCTCGAGCAGACCCCATGGGCGCCCCGGATTCCCAGTGAGTACCTACCCGGACACATCTACTTCGTCCAGGGCAGCCTCGACGGACCCGGCGACACAGACTTTGCCGGCGAGTGGTTCGGCTTTACCGGCAAGGAAGACATGGTGATGTTCGGCTCGAGTTACCCGCACTGGCAGTGCGGCGACATCAACAAATTGCCCAAGGCACTGTCTACCGAGCAACGGGAGAAGCTCTGCTGGCGCAATGCGGCCGACCTGTACGGGATCGACATTTCGGTCGATATCGCGACCGGCTAGTCGCAGAATAGAAGGAAGTTAGGGAGAGCGAGGATATCGAGATGACGCTGACCCATTCACAAGAGCGCGTTCCGGCCGCCGAGCGCATCGCCGTGCGGTGCGTCGACTCGGATGTCCACCCGGTGCCCCGGCGCGGCGAGCTGGTCCAGTACATCCCCGAACCGTGGCGCAGCAAGTACTTTCTGAGCCGCAATGTGGGCGACCAGATCTACTACGACGCCCCCGACTACGCGCACGCCTACGCGATGCGCACCGATGCATTCCCGCCGGACGGCGAGTTCCCCGGCAGCGACCCGGACATGGCTTTTCGCCAGCTGATCATGGAAGCGGGTTCCGACATCGGCATTCTGGAACCCGGCGCCTACCCGGCGCGGATCCCCGAGGCGCAGCACGCAATGGCGGTCGCCTTGAACGACTGGCAGGCTCACCACTGGCTCGACAGCCACAACAACTGGCACGAGCGGTGGCGCGGATCGATCTGCGCCGCGATCGAGGAGCCCGAGGAATCGGTTCGCGAGATCGAGAAGTGGGCCGGACACCCGTACATGGCGCAGATCCTGATCAAGGCCGAGCCGCGGCCGTCGTGGGGCCACCCGAAGTACGACCCCATCTGGGCCGCAGCCGCGAAACACGACATCCCCGTGAGCTGCCACCTGTCCCGCAGCCAGTTTGACGAGCTCCCGGCCCCGCCGGTGGGATACCCGAGCTACAACCACGACTTCATGGTCACGTACTCGCTGCTGGCCGCCAACCAGGTGATGAGCCTGATCTTCGACGGTGTCTTCGACCGCTTCCCGGGGCTGCACATCGTCTTCGTCGAGCACGCGTTCAGCTGGATCCTGCCGCTGATGTGGCGGATGGATGCGATCTATGATGCGCGCAAATCGTGGGTCGACATCAAGCGCAAGCCGTCGGAGTACGTCAAGGGCCACATCAAGTTCACCACCCAGCCGCTGGATTACCCGGAGGACAAGACCGAGCTGACTCGCGCGCTGGAGTGGATGGAGTGCGAGAAGATCCTGCTGTTCTCCTCGGACTATCCGCACTGGACCTTCGATGACCCGCGTTGGTTGGTCAAGCACCTGCCCAAGTACGCACGGGATGCGGTGATGTACAAGAACGGTATCGCGACGTACCACCTTCCTGAGACGGTTCCCGTCCTCGAGGGCCAAGTCCGGGTGCTCTGAGTTGCCGGAAGAAATCGCCGAGCGGCCTCAGCCCCGCTTGGCTCAGGGCCGCGAGCACGTTGTCGCCACAGTCGACGAGATCCCCTCAGGCAAGCACAAGCTGGTCCCGATCGGACGGCACGGTGTGGGCGTCTACAACGTCAACGGCAGCTTCTACGCCATCGCGAATTACTGCCCGCACCAAGGCGGTCCGCTCTGCTCGGGGCGCACGCGCGGACGCACCATCGTGGACGAGGCCGCGCCCGGTGATGCGGTCATGGTGCGGGATCAGGAATACATCTACTGCCCGTGGCACCAATGGGGTTTCGAGCTGGCAACCGGCACGACCACGGTCAAGCCGGAATGGAGCATCCGTACCTACCCGGTGCGAGTCGTCGGCAACGACGTCGTGGTGCAGGCCTGACAAACAGGAGAATCTGTGTCTTCTATCGAGGTAAACGGTGGCAATGTCGTCTACGAAATCCTCGGTGATTCAGGCGATCTCATCGCCCTGACTCCCGGAGGCCGGTTCAGCAAGGAGATCCCCGGTCTGCGTCCGCTGGCCGAGGCTCTGGCCGCCGGCGGATACCGGGTGCTGCTCTGGGACCGGCCCAATTGCGGCGCGTCCGACGTGCAGTTCTACGGGCAAAGCGAGTCGCATATGCGCGCCGAGACGCTGCACAAGCTCGTGACGGGGCTGGGCTTCAAGCGGTGCATTCTCGCCGGCGGGTCCGGTGGCGCAAGGGATTCCATGCTGACCACGATGCTGCACCCCGAACTCGTGGAGAAGCTCGTGGTGTGGAACATCGTCGGCGGAATCTACGGCTCCTTCGTGCTCGGCTCCTTCTACATCATCCCCAGCATTCTCGCAGTGCGGGGCACCGGAATGGACGGCGTGATCAAAGTACCGGAGTGGGGCGAGCGCATCGAGGAGAACCCGGCCAACAAGCAGCGGTTCCTCGATTTCGACTCCGACGAGTTCCTCAAGCTGATGCTGCGCTGGCTCAACGCGTTCGTTTCCAAACCGGGACAGACGATCCCGGGTGTCGACGACGAAATGTTCGATCGAATCAAAATCCCCACGTTGATCATTCGCGGTGGCGAGAACGACCTGGATCACCCCAAGCGGACGTCGTTGGAAGTCAGCTGCCTGATCAAGGGATCCAAGTTGATCGACCCGCCCTGGCCGGAGGACGCGTGGGAACGCGCGTCGGAGGCTCGCGCGCAGGGCAAAGTGAAGCACTTCAACATGTTTGACACCTGGGTGCAGGCGGCACCGCCGATCCTGGAGTTCCTGGGACGCTGATGCACTACACCGTGCGAATCTGCACCTCGCAGTTCAGCGAAGCCTCCAACGCCGTATGGATCCGGCTCTCCGGAATACGCTCGAGGTCGGCTTCACGCAGCGTCACGTGCACGATGTCGTGGCCGTCGTCGCCGGGCGTCCGGACAATTTCGCCGGTGAGTCCGAAGCCGGACAGCACGCCGTGCGCATCGTCATCGGTTCCCCGGCTGACGAAGGTGACCACGCCGGGAACCGGGACAGTCGCAAAGGCGTTGGTGCACAAGTCAATAGCCGCCTGCTTGGCCGCGTCGACGTCGTCGCAGGTGATCAAGAGCTCCACCTCGCGGCGACCGGCAGGCATGGCCCCCAGATCCTTGACGAGGACATCGCCACCCACGTGGCCGACACGATCGAGGAGCACTGCCATGCCCTCTGTTAGTTGTGCAGGCGCCAGCGTGTTGTCTGGGTCGACATTGACCCGCACGACTGCGGTTCGCATGTGCGCAAGCCTAACTGTGATCTCGGGAGCCAGCTGATGGTGACCAGCGCCGCGCCCGCCATCACCACCGGCTCCTCGCCCGGCCTCACGCCAAGGCTGCTGAGCGACCACAGCGGCCAGGGCCGCGAAGTCCTTGCCGCATACCGGCAACTCGGCGGTTACCGGCCGCTCGCCGGAGTTGACGAACTGGTCGGCGAGGTCGAGTCCAGCGGGCTCCTCGGCCGAGGCGGGGCCGGCTTCCCGCTCGCGGTAAAGGTACGCGCGGTACGGGACAACGGGCGCGCCGCCGGTGGCGCCGTCGTCGTGGCCAACGGCGAAGAGGGCGAACCGGCTTCGATCAAGGACAGGTGGTTGCTGCGGCACCGGCCGCATCTGATCCTCGACGGACTGCGACTTGCCGCCGCGATGGTGGGCGCCGACCGCACCTATGTCTATCTGTCCGACCCGGAGTCCGCG
>DATAZN010000571.1:0-3458 GCA_036272035.1 Mycobacterium sp.
CCCAGAACCCCCGCGCGAAGCCAATTCAGGCGTGCCGAGACCGAACCCAGATGGGGCTCATGCGGATGGGACACCGGCACAGACTAGACAACGTCAGCGAGTACCGTCGCCGTATGGGCAGCAGCGAATCGGTTCGGCCACCATGGTGGCTCAAACCGGCCAACAAGCTATTCATCCGAATGTCGCGGCTGGGCCTGAGTTTCGGCGGCGAGAGCCCGGTCGTGTTGACGGTGGCCGGACGCAAATCAGGACGTGAGCGCTCGACTCCCGTCACACCGATGGTCGTCGCCGGTCGCGAGTACGTCGTCGCGGGATTCCCCGGTGCCGACTGGGTGGCCAACGTCCGGGCCGCCGGCGAAGCAACCGTCGCTCGCGGCCGCAGCGTCCGACGGGTCAGTATGGTCGAACTGTCCGCTGACGATGCCCGGCCGTTGCTGCGGGTGTTCCCCGAAGAGGTGCCCACCGGAGTCGGTTTCATGAAGCGCGGCGGCCTGGTGACCGAGGGCCGACCGGAAGAATTCGAAGCATTGGCCGGCCGCTGCGCGGTCTTTCGACTGGACGGAATTCAATAATCTTGAGCGACAATCCTTTTCACGCTGATGAATGGAAGCCGGTCGATGGATTCGGCGACCTGACCGATATCACCTATCACCGGCACGTCGCTGACGCGACCGTGCGGGTGGCGTTCAACCGGCCCGAGGTGCGCAACGCGTTTCGCCCGCACACTGTCGACGAGCTCTATCGCGTGCTCGACCACGCCCGGATGTCGCCCGACGTCGGGGTGGTGCTGCTGACCGGAAACGGGCCGTCACCGAAGGACGGCGGTTGGGCGTTCTGCTCCGGCGGCGATCAGCGCATCCGCGGCCGCAGCGGCTACCAGTACGCCGCGGGTGAGACCGCGGACACTGTTGATGCCGCAAGGGCTGGAAGGCTGCACATCCTCGAAGTGCAGCGGCTGATCCGATTCATGCCCAAGGTGGTGATATGCGTGGTCAACGGCTGGGCCGCCGGCGGTGGGCACAGCCTGCACGTGGTCTGCGACCTGACCCTGGCCAGCCGCGAGCACGCCCGGTTCAAGCAGACCGACGCCGACGTCGGCAGCTTCGACGGCGGCTACGGCAGCGCGTACCTGGCTCGACAGGTCGGCCAGAAGTTCGCCCGCGAGATCTTCTTCCTCGGCCGGCCCTACACCGCCGAGCAGATGCACCACATGGGCGCGGTCAACGCCGTCGTCGACCACGCCGAGCTGGAGTCGGAGGCCATCCAGTGGGCTGCCGAAATCAATGCGAAATCGCCTCAGGCGCAACGGATGCTGAAGTATGCGTTCAACTTGCTCGACGACGGGCTGGTGGGACAACAGCTGTTTGCCGGTGAGGCCACCCGGCTGGCATACATGACCGACGAGGCGGTGGAAGGACGCGACGCCTTCCTGGAGAAACGGCCGCCGGATTGGAGCGCGTTCCCGCGCTACTTCTAGCAACGGATGCTCCTAGCCACATCTGCCACACAAGTCACTGGGCAGGCCGATGCTCGTTGTGCCCACCTCCCAGCGACAACTGGGAAGACGGTCGTCCGCCGCGACCCATGACAACTCAACGGCTGTCGCTTGGAGGCGGGCACATTGGATATCGCCCTACCGGAGCAAGTCCGGTGGCAGATGTGACCGGCTGACGCAGATCCGGCGCCACCTAGACTCCCGACTTGTGAGTAAGAACCCGCTGCGCCGACTAGCCGAGCAGATCACCATGGCCGCCATGCGCCCGCCGCTGACGCCACGTCTGCTGCCTCGGCCGGGCGCCACCAAGATCGACCTGGCCGGCAAGCGCGTCCTGCTCACCGGGGCCTCGTCCGGGATTGGCGAATGCGCCGCCGAACAATTCGCCCGCCACGGCGCCACCGTGGTCGCGGTGGCCCGCCGCCAGGATCTGCTCGACGACCTGGTCGGCCGCGTCACCGAAAGCGGCGGCAACGCGACAGCGATTTCCTGCGACCTGTCCGATCTGGACGCCGTCGACGCGCTGGTCGCCGACGTCGAGCAGCGACTCGGCGGAGTGGACATTCTGATCAACAACGCCGGGCGGTCCATCCGCCGGCCGCTGGCCGAGTCGCTGGAGCGCTGGCACGACGTCGACCGAACCATGGTGCTGAACTACTACTCCCCGCTGCGGCTGATCCGCGGCATCGCGCCCGGGATGCTGCAGCGCGGCGACGGGCACATCATCAGCGTCGCAACCTGGGGCGTCTTCAGCGAGCCGTCGCCATTGTTCGCCGTCTACAACGCATCGAAGGCCGCGCTGTCGGCGGTCAGCCGCGTGATCGAAACCGAATGGGCGACAAAGGGTGTGCACTCCACCACGCTGTACTACCCGCTGGTGGCCACCCCGATGATCGCGCCGACCAAGGAGTACCAAGGGTTGCCCGCGATGACGTCCGAGGAGGCCGCGGGCTGGATGATCGCCGCGGCGCGCACCCGCCCGGTCCGGATCGCACCGCGGATGGCGCTGGCCGCGCAGGCGATAGACACCGTCGTTCCGGGGCTGGCGACCACGATGATCAGGCGGCAGCGGCTCCAACCGAACAGGTCGGCGTGATAGACACGACGGCATGGAGATTCTTGCCAGCCGGATGCTGTTTCGGCCGGTGGATTACCAGCGGTCGCTGAGCTTCTACCGCGATCAGATCGGTTTGGCGATCTTCCGCGACTACGGCGCGGGCACGGTTTTCTACGCCGGCCAATCGCTGATCGAGTTGGCCGGCCACGGCGCACCGGAAGACTCGGCCGGACCTTTTCCCGGCGCGCTGTGGCTTCAGGTGCGCGATGTGGTCGCGACGCAGACCGAGCTGGAAAGTAGGGGCGTCACGATCGCCCGCGAGGCCCGACAGGAGCCGTGGGGTCTGCACGAAATGCATGTGGTCGATCCCGACGGCGTTCTGCTGATCTTCGTCCAGATTCCACCGGAGCACCCGCTTCGGCGCGACACCCGCGGTTAACGCGCCGAGCTCAGAGGTTAACCCCAGACGAATATCTGACGACGAGCAGCGATATACCTTGATTACCCACGCCGTTCTTTCGACAACCGCACCCTTGACCCCTCAGAATTAGGCCCGTGAACCTTCAGTTGTTCCTCTTGATCATCGTCGTGATCACCGCCCTCGCATTCGATTTCACGAACGGGTTCCACGACACCGGCAATGCGATGGCCACCTCCATCGCCAGTGGCGCACTCAAGCCGAAGCAGGCGGTGTCGCTTTCGGCGGTACTGAACCTCGCGGGAGCATTCCTGTCCACCGCGGTCGCCGGGACAATCGCCAAGGATCTGGTGAACGGTCACCTGGTGACGCTGCAGCTGGTGTTCGCCGGACTGGTCGGTGGGATCGTCTGGAACCTGCTGACCTGGCTGCTGGGTATCCCCTCGAGCTCGTCGCACGCCTTGGTCGGCGGCATCGTCGGCGCCATG
>DATAZN010000572.1:0-2710 GCA_036272035.1 Mycobacterium sp.
CACGGTCTAGCAGCGTCTGCACCAAAACACCCGTGGCGGCAACGCTATATATGAGTGGCCGTTCGTCGCCGAAGAGGTGGTCCACGGCGGCGCGCATGCGCGTTATGGCCTCACCGTGATCGCCACGTCGAGCCACCTCACGTGCCAAACACACTGTGATGAGCGGCAAGTCACATAGGTTGTGCTTACGGCGTAGGAAAACATCGCTGACCTCGGTCAGGATCTCGTGTCCACGGCCTCGCTCCGCGGGCGTGTGACGATGCACCAGCGCAACACCCAACGCCATCCGGGCCTGCGCCAACGCGAGGTCATCTCCGGACCTTTCAGCCTTCTGCAGGGCATCCTCGATCTCCCGCATCGCGCGATCAGCAGGCCGCAACACGCCGTTCAAAATTCCGGGAGTGTAGACGTAGAAGATGGCTCTGGCGTAGGCCGTCGGGTCCGCACCGCGGGCCATGGCCAAGCCGCGACTCAGGTCATCGCGCCATCCGCTTTCACCCACGGAATACCGCGCATTACCCCGCGCGTAAATGACGGCGGCCAACGGGGACCCGATGATGAAGTTGCCTTTGGACGGATCACCGTCAGCAAGGTCGATGACGACCTGCGACCATCGGAGCACGTCGGCCCAATCGCCACCTTCACCCTTGACGTAGATCGCCAGCGGTGACAGCCCAACGGTCAACGTTGGATCGCCGATGGATTCGATCAGGGCCATCGCTTCAGATGCCAGCTGAGATCCCTCGCGCACCCGATCCCGAAACATACGGTCGATCGCCAACCCTGCCATGGCAATGGCCAGTGACGCCTTGTCACCGGCTGCGGCACACAGCTCACGCAGTTCGTCGAAGCGGTCGCCGGCATCGTCCACGCTGGCTCGCCAGGCAATCCCACACAGCATGGTGCGCGGAGCGATGCACATGGCTGCCCGATTCGGATCTCCGCCCGGCAGGGCGTCGGCGATCTGGGTGGCGCGCTCCCAACTCAGGCGCGCAGCCGTGATATCACGGTGGGTCGCCCACGTTGCGGCCCGCATATGCCAGCCGTAGGTCGCCTGGAGGTCCCCCGCGGCCTCCAAATGTTCGGCTATCAAGGCGGCGTGTTCATCGGCCGCCCCCGGGTCACGCGATTCGATGGCGGAGGCCACCCGCCGGTGCAGCTCGGCACGATCAGATTTCAGTTGCGATTCGTAGGCCACCGTGCGGATCAGCGGATGGTGGAATACATATTCTGGCTCGCCGGCGAATCGTGTCTGATCGATGAGCTCGGCTGCTACCAAGTCCTCCAGGATTGGGTCAATACCTACCGTTTGCAACAGGTCCGGGCCGAATCGCGAGCCGATCACTGCCGCGGCGCCCAGCGTGCGTTTGGCACCCGCGGCGAGGCGGTCGATGCGCGCGGCGATGGTGGCCTGCAACGTCGCCGGCACGCTGACCTCGGCGACCTCTGCCGTCGACACATAGGTGCCCTGGGTACCGCGCAATACACCCCGCTCGGCCAGGTCACGCACCATCTCCTCGACAAAGAATGGATTACCCGCGGCCCTACCGGCGATGAGACCGGCCATCTCGCTGACTGAGGGGTCCGGTCCGAGCAGCTGTGAGACCAGTGCTGTGGTCTCTGAATCATTCAGCGGCGCAAGGGCTATCGTCTGAGCACCGCCCACCTGACTCAACACGCCCCGGTACTCGGGCCGGTAAGTGAGCAGAACCAGCGACGGCGTCTGCGGAACCACCGCAACGAACTCGGCCAGCATCGACTCACTGACCGCATCGGTCCAGTGGATATCCTCCACGATGAACATCGCCGGTCGGGTGCGAGCCAGTTGGGCGGTGTTGACCAGCGCGGTCAGCCGCCGCCTCCTCGCATCCGGACCGATTGCCGGCAGGGCAACGTCTGGATCGGCGATTCCCAGCAGATCGTCGAGGAGGAGCAAGTCCTCGGGCTCGGCGTCGGGGGCTTGAGCCCGTACCTTGGCGCGGGCCGTCGCGTCGTCCAAATCCCGCACACCGGTGACCGCCCGCAGCAAATGCGCTACCGCGTGAAAGGGGATGTCGCTGGCGTGCGATTCGCAATAGGCCGAGAACACGTCGACGCCCCGGGCGGCTGCCATCGCTGCGACCACGCGCACTAGACGGCTCTTGCCGATGCCCGGTGTACCCGCCACGCTGACTACCGCGCCGTGGCCGTCGATCGCGCGTTCCAGCAGGCTCTCGACGGCGCCGGTTTCCCAGCGCCGACCGACGAGATTCGACTCGGCACGTCCGAGCGGGCGCTGCCCCTCCGATACCCTCAATAACTGCCTGGCCCGCACCGGTTGATCGGCACCTTTGATACGGACAAGCTCGGTATCCCCGAGCACCGCCGCACCCTCGACCAGCCGCGCGGTAGAGTCGCCGAGCATCACCCCGCCCGGCGGCGCGACCGATTCCATCCGTTGGGCCATGCCGACTTGTTCACCAATGGCGGTGTAACCTAAAGCGCCCGAACCCATTTCACCAGCTATGACCTGACCTGAGTTGAGCCCGATCCGCAAGCGCAGCTCGACCGCGTCACGGCGCTCGACGTCGGCCGCGAGCGACGCGACCTCTTGATGAATGCTCAGCGCCGCCAGACAGGCGCGCAGCGCGTGGTCCTCCAACGCGACCGGCGCTCCGAAGACCGCCATGATGCCGTCACCGGTGAACTTGTCCACCGTGCCGCCATAGCG
>DATAZN010000573.1:0-5322 GCA_036272035.1 Mycobacterium sp.
AGGCTCAGCGTCTTGATCCGGATCTTCTCGTCGGCGTTCTCCCGCTTGGTGTCCAGGAAGCGGTAGATGTCGGGGTGGTGGGCTTGCAGGTACACCGCGCCGGCGCCTTGGCGCGCGCCCAACTGGTTGGCGTAGGAGAACGAGTCCTCGAGCAGCTTCATGATCGGGATGACGCCCGACGACTGGTTTTCGATGTTCTTGATCGGCGCGCCGTGCTCGCGAATGTTGCTCAGCAGCAACGCGACTCCCCCGCCCCGCTTGGACAGCTGAAGCGCGGAGTTGATCGAGCGCCCGATCGACTCCATGTTGTCTTCGATGCGCAGAAGGAAGCAGCTCACCGGCTCGCCGCGCTGCTTCTTGCCCGAGTTGAGGAAGGTCGGGGTGGCCGGCTGGAACCTGCCGTCGATGATCTCGTCCACGAGCTTCTCGGCCAACGCGGTATCGCCGGCGGCCAGGGTCAGCGCGACCATCACGACCCGGTCTTCGAAGCGCTCCAGATACCGCTTGCCGTCAAACGTTTTCAGCGTGTAGGACGTGTAGTACTTGAACGCGCCGAGGAAGGTCGGGAACCGAAACTTTTTGGCGTAGGCGCGATCCAGCAGCGTCTTGACGAAGTTGCGCGAGTACTCGTCTAGGACCTCACGCTCGTAGTAGTTCTCCTTGATCAGGTAGTCGAGCTTCTCGTCCTGATTGTGGAAGAAGACCGTGTTCTGGTTGACGTGCTGCAGGAAGTACTGGTGTGCGGCTTCGCGGTCCTTGTCGAACTGAATCTTGCCGTCGGCGTCGTACAGATTCAGCATCGCGTTCAGCGCGTGATAGTCCGTTTCATCGGGCAACCCATGCGCGCTGGCGGTTACAGGCTCTGCAGCGACGGTTGTTGGCACGTCTGTTCCTTCCAAAAGTCAGTGAGACCGGCGCGGACGGCGTCCACGTCGTCTGGGGTTCCCATCAGTTCAAAGCGATAGAGGTAGGGCACGCCACACTTGCGGGACACCACGTCACCCGCGTAGGCGAACTCTGCACCGAAGTTGTTGTTGCCCGCGGCAATGACGCCGCGGATCAACGATCGATTGTTTTCGTTGTTCAGAAAAGCGATGACCTGCTTGGGGACATAACCACCGTCGTTGATGTCCGGAGTCGCCTTGCCGCCACCGTAGGTCGGCAACACCAGCACATACGGCTGATCTACCTCGATACGGCCATGCAGCGGTATCCGCGTTGCCGGGATACCCAGCTTCTGCACGAAGCGGTGTGTGTTCTCCGAGACGCTGGAGAAATACACCAGGCTGGGGGACGGCACGGCAATCCTCTCCCTAGTTCTACTGCGCCGTCTGCCGGTTACGCGCTCAGCACGGCTCCGGCGAGCCCTTTGATCCGGTCCGGCCGGAAGCCCGACCAGTGCTCGTTTCCGGCCACGACGACCGGCGCCTGCAGGTAACCCAGTGCCATCACGTAGTCGCGGGCCTCGGAGTCCAGGCTGATGTCGACCTTCTCGTAGGCGATGCCCTGCTTGTCCAGCGCCTTGTAGGTGGCGTTGCACTGCACGCAGGCCGGCTTGGTGTAAACGGTGACGCTCATCGCGGTACGACCCCTCTGTCGACGGTGGAAACAAGACAAGACTGGCAACTACTCGGTTACTGCATATGTATTGATGTTCAGCGAGCCGCAGCGCCCCAGAATTCCCGTCTCGCCGGTCCGCTTCAACTGGCGCTCGATGCCGGCTGGTGCGTCCCGACCGACCAGGTAAACCTGGGGTCTGTCGGTCTCGGAAACACTACACCTAGTGGGTGCCCGTAGGTAGGGATACAAGATGTTCTGAAAAACATTCATGGAATTCCCTGGTCGTAAGCCCTACCGTCGAAGCGCCCTCGGCGTGTCGCAGATCACAAAGTGGTCTCGCCTTGGTGTATAGACATATCTACCACCCGGCACCGACAAGGCACGCCGTCCGCAGGTGTCCAGCAAAGCGCCCCAGCGGGGGCGAACCGCTGGGGCGTGCAGAAACTAGCTGACTTCGGCGGCCAGTTTGCCGACCGCGTCGCGTACGTTGGCGGCCACTTCGGCATGCTCGCGCGGGTGCTGGCCATTCAGCGTCTTGAACGGCACCGACAGCTTGATCGACTCGACCACGCGCGGGCCGGCAATCCCGAACGACTTGCGGGTGTCGTCGTGCGACCACACCCCGCCGTACTGGCCGAAAGATCCCCCGATCACGGCCAGCGGCTTGCCCTTGAGCGCGCTGTCGCCGAACGGCCGGGAGAGCCAGTCGATCGCGTTCTTGATCACCGCCGGGTAGCTCCCGTTGTATTCCGGGGTGACCACCAGGGCGGCATCCGCATCGGCGGCTGCGGCCCGCAACGCGGTCACTACGGCCGGCACGTCGGCGTCATTGTCGATGTCTTCGTTGTAGAACGGCAGATCACCGAGGCCTTCAAAGATCGTGACGGCAACGCCGCCCGGGGCCGCCTCGGTGGCCAGTTCGGCGATCTGACGGTTGATCGACGCCGCGCGCAAGCTTCCTACCAGCGCCAGCACCTTGATGTCCGGCATGATCCTCTTCCCTTCGGTAATTGGTGTACATCCTTGCACGGTCTAACCGGACCCTGGTCCGCTTTGTTCCGATGAAGCTACAGTAATTTTATGAGCGCCGCCGACCCGGTCCGCGACCTGCCCGTTTCCGTGCCACACGAGCGCGGCGACGCCGCGCGCAACCGCGCACTGTTGCTGGACGCGGCGCGGCGGCTGATCTCCGACCGCGGCGCCGACGCGGTCACCATGGACGACATCGCCGCGGCTGCCGGCGTCGGCAAAGGCACCGTTTTTCGGCGCTTCGGCAGCCGGGCCGGCTTGATGATGGTGCTGCTCGACGAGGACGAGCAGATCAACCAGCAAGCGTTCATGTTCGGTCCCGCGCCGCTGGGTCCTGATGCCCCGCCGCTGGATCGACTGGTGGCCTTCGGGCGCGCCCGGCTGCGTTTCGCGCGCACCCACCACGAATTGTTGGCGGCCGCCAATCGCGATCCGCAGTCACGCTACGGTGCGGCGGCGATGGTGCTGCGCACGCATGTACGGATGCTGCTGGCCTCGGCAGGCACCACCGGCGACCTCGATAGCCAAACCGATGCCCTACTGGCGTTGCTGGAGGCGGACTACGTCGAACACCAGCTCACCGAACGTGACCAGTCGCTGCGGGCGCTGGGCGATGCGTGGGAAAGCCTGGCGCGCAAACTTTGCGGCAGATGAAGCCGCGCTGGATCCTGCACGTCGACCTCGACCAGTTTCTGGCATCGGTCGAACTGGGGCGTCACCCCGAATTGGTGGGCCTGCCAGTCATTGTCGGCGGCAACGGCGACCCGACCGAAGCCCGCAAGGTCGTCACCTGCGCGTCGTACGAAGCCCGCGAATTCGGTGTCCACGCCGGGATGCCGTTGCGCGCCGCGGCCCGGCGCTGTCCGGAGGCGACCTTCCTGCCGTCGGACCCCGCGGCGTATGACGCAGCCTCAGAGCAGGTGATGGCACTGTTGCGCGACGTGGGCCATCCGCTGGAGGTCTGGGGCTGGGACGAGGCATATCTCGGCGCCGACGTCGACGACCCTGGCGAGCTGGCGGAGCAGGTCCGCACCGTCATCTCCTCGGCGACCGGCTTGTCGTGCTCGGTGGGTATCAGCGACAACAAACAGCGCGCCAAGGTCGCCACGGGATTCGCGAAACCGGCCGGCGTGTACACCCTCACCGAATCGAACTGGATGGATGTGATGGGCGAACGATCCGTCGACGCGCTGTGGAGTGTCGGGCCGAAGACGACGAAAAAGCTTGCTGCGCTTGATATCACAACGGTATGGCAATTGGCCCACGCCGACGCCGAGCTGCTGACGTCGACGTTCGGCGCCCGAACCGGGCTGTGGTTGTTGCTGCTGGCCAACGGCGGCGGTGACGATACGGTCAGCTCCGAGCCGTGGGTGCCCCGTTCGCGCAGCCACGTCGTCACCTTTCCGCACGACCTTATCGAACGGGCCGAAATGGATTCAGCGGTAATCGAATTGGCAAAGCGCGCACTGGATGAAGTGGTGGCGGCGGCGCGCATCGTCACCCGGGTGGCGGTGACCGTGCGCACCGCCACGTTCTACACCCGAACGAAGATTCGCAAACTCGACGAGGCTACAACCGACGCCGACGTGATCGTCGCGACCGCGCTGCGAGTTCTGGACCTATTCGAGCTGGACCGCCCGGTGCGGCTGCTCGGGGTTCGGCTGGAACTGCAGATGCCGCAGTAGCCGGTTTACTTTTTACTCTGCGGATTCCTGGCGGCCGTCGTACGGCGGCACCGCGGAACCGGTGTCCTGCGGAGGGACCGTCCTACCCACGTCTTGAGGGCCGGACTTCTCGGGATCAGTAAGTGGCGGGTTTGCGTCCTCGTCAACGTTGCCCGCAGGCCTGTCAGTCCGGTTTCCGGAGCCGTGCTCGCCGCCTGATTGTGTTTCCATCATTTTCTCCTAATGCCCGCCGCAGCTGCGGCGGAACTACGTCTTGGCTACCCGCTGAGAATCCAACGAAACACTCCTCACCAGCGGGCTCCCACTCGTTTCGAGACAGCCCTTCGCCCGAATGAACGGCGCGTCAGCGCGTCGGAGCAGAAGGCCGCAGCGCGCGGGAGAAGACCACGTTCACTCGCCGCATCGCGACGCTATAAGGCCACCACGCAACACGTTTGAACAAGTACAACGCGCGGATGTCCGCTGAGGTGTAGATCAGGAACCGGTTTCGGGTGACGCCGGACAGAATCTTGTCGGCGGCCTTTTCCGGCGATACCGCGTGCCCGCTGAACCGGTCGACCCAGCGGCTCACCTGCGGGTCGTCGCGGTCGACGCCGGCGATTTCGACAGTGTTGACCAGCGGGGTCCGCACCGCACCAGGCACCACCACCGACACGCCGATCCGATGGCGGGCCAGGTCGAACCGCAGCACTTCGGAGAGTCCGCGTAGCCCGAATTTGCTTGCGCTGTAAGCAGCATGCCACGGCAACCCGATCAGCCCCGCTGCCGAGGACACGTTGACCAGGTGTCCGCCATTGTGCGCCGCCACCATCGGGGGCACGAAGTTTTCGATGATGTGGATCGGCCCCATCAAATTGATCGAGATCATCTTGGTCCACTGCTCATGGGTCAGCCGGTCGACGGTCCCCCACGCCGACACTCCGGCGATATTCATCACGACGTCCATGCTCGGGTGATTGGCATGGATCGCTTCGGCGAATGACGCGACCTCGTCGTAGTTCGCGATGTCCAGCGCCCGGTACTCGGGCACCTGTGCACCCAGCGCGCG
>DATAZN010000574.1:0-1935 GCA_036272035.1 Mycobacterium sp.
AAGAAGGTTCAAGAATTCAAGGGCGTCGGCCCAAAAGCCGCCGAGATCTTCGTGCGTGAGCTGAAAGGCATCTGGACATGAATCCGTTGACCAGCTCGTCCCCACTGATTTAAGGAGCACAGCCGTGAGCAACGAACTACAGGGCCAGCGCATCGCGTTCCTCGTCGCCAACAGCGGCGTCGAACAGGTCGAACTCACCACCCCCTGGCAGGCCGTCGAAGAAGCCGGCGGACAACCGATCCTGATCGCCCCGACCAAAGACACCGTCCAGGCCGTCAACCACGACACCGAGATCGCCGACACGTTCAGCCCCTCCCACGCCGTAGCCGACGTCGACTCAGCCGACTTCGCCGCCCTGGTGCTGCCCGGCGGGGTCGCCAACCCGGACAAGCTACGTCTCGTGCCCGAGGCCGTCGCGTTCGTGAAATCCTTCGCCGAAGCGGGCAAGCCGATTGCCGCGATTTGCCACGGACCGTGGAGCCTCGTCGAAGCTGACATCGTCAAAGGCAAAACCCTCACCAGCTGGCCCAGCCTGCAGACCGACATCCGCAACGCCGGCGGCCAATGGCACGACGAGGAAGTCGTCACCTGCCGGATGGAAGGCTTCACGCTCGTCACCAGCCGCAAACCCGACGACCTCGACGGGTTCACTACCGCCCTAGTCGACGCATTCAGCACGTCCGGCTAAGCGCTCACGCGCGTCCGCAAGGTCGAAACAAGCCGAAGCGCGACTGGCGCAGCACGCCGGAGAACACGCAACCGCAACGTCACCAGCGCGGTGGCCGCACCACGAACCGCAGCATCAAGCTTCGCGCGCTGCTGCTCACCGCTGGCAGCCTGACCACGCCGGTCGCGGTGCGTCAGACCTGACACTTACATCGGCGGGATTGGTGATCACGCACTGCTCGAGGAGACCCTAATGCACGAAATTATCGGTGAGAGGCCGGCCAAGCGGCCGATAGCGTGAGAGGTGGACACCCTGTTCCGACTGCGCGACGAGAGCCAGCACGATTTCGTCGCCGACATCGCGGCGCCCGCTGCTGGACCCGCTGCGGATGCTGACCAACCAACTAGACGCCCCAGGCCTCGTTTCTTCGTCCGCAGCAACAGCGCGCTGGCGCCACGCTGACCGCATCAGACTGAGCCCACAAGAGCATCGCCTGCTCGCTGACTACCTCCGCCCTGCGCCGGTTCAGCAAGCGATGACTGCCCCGGAATGGGGCCGATCTCATGTGCTCTGGACATCGACTGGCTCGCTGCGAGTCTGAGCGACTCAGCTCTAGTGGTGGTGGACGTCGATGACCCACCGTGTGCCGAGCCGATCGCCGTCATGGACTCCAAGGCTTCAGCCTCACGCCCAAGGCGACGCCGAATGGCTAAGCGTTATGTCGCAATTGTTCTGGGGTGTGCCCCGCTCGTTCGCCGCATTAGACGCACCCTGAGTCATTCAGCTGATGTCAGTGCGGCGATGAATCGCGTCGGTGGTACTCGCCGGAGGCGGCGCCGGGGTTGCCGCCCATCATGGCGAGCATGTGCTGTCCGCCGGTGGCCAGGAATAGCCATACGAATATCGCGGCGAGGACGAGAAAGAGGATGTTGAGCCAGCTGGTGTAGTTCCAGGAGATGCCGGTGTCGCCGACGGTGGCATGCCGGGCGCCAGTCGGTATGAGATGAACGAGGTCAAACAGGAGCTCGACGAGGTAGCCGGCGATGACGGCGGCGGCATAGAGGCAACCGGTGAGCATCCACATGGTGCGGGTGCCGTAGTACTTCCGGTAGATGAGCAGGATCGGGACGATGAGCAGGTCGGCGAAGATGAAGGACACGACGCCGCCGAAGCTGATGCCGCCGTTCCACAGCACCGCGGCCAGCGGGACGTTGCCGATCGAGCAGACGAACGAGGCCATGGCTACCAGTGGGCCGATGAGGGGTCCC
>DATAZN010000575.1:0-2006 GCA_036272035.1 Mycobacterium sp.
AACATATGCTGAAGCGATGCCCACCATCTTCAGCAGGATCATCAGCGGCGAGCTGCCGGGCCGGTTCGTGTACGAGGACGACGAGGTCGTCGCGTTCTTGACCATCGAGCCGATGACCCAGGGACACACGCTGGTGGTGCCCCGCGCGGAAATCGATCAGTGGCAGAGCATCGACCAGGCGGTGTTCGGCCGGATCATGTCAGTCGCCCAGTTAGTGGGCAAAGCGGTCACCAAGGCGTTCGACGCGGACCGGGCCGGGGTGATCATCGCCGGCCTGGAGGTGCCCCATCTCCACGTCCACGTCTTCCCGGCGAAGAGCCTGAGCGACTTCGGCTTCGCCAACGTCGATCGCACCCCCTCTGCCGAATCCCTCGACGAGGCGCAGGCGAAAATCAAAGCGGCACTTGCCGAGTTGAGCGAAGGCTGATCAGCTTCATTCGCGATGACCGTGCCGAGTCCTGAACAGATCGGGAAACGAACTGTGGGCAGATTTCGCCCAGTCGTCCATTGTGTCGATGTTGATCCCGAACGTCGACTTGTACGAGGCCGCGAGCAGGAAGAATATGGCCACATACACAACCGACATCGCCCAAGCCAGCTCTTGCCAGTCGTGATTGACGAAGATGGGCACCACGACACTCGCGATTGTCAGAGCAAGCACGATGGCGAGCAGCCCACCGTACGTGATGATTGCGGCCGCCGCGATCGCATATCTCTTTTCTTTCAACAGTATTGGGATCTCATTCACCAGCCGTCCGCTGGTATGGCCGAGCCACAGCCTGGTCGGGTACGTGATGCTGGGGATGTGATCCAGAAGCTTCTGCTCGAGAACGACGATCGCCTGATTGTGCGCGAATACTCGACTGTTCAACTGCGAATGCCAAGCGATGACCATCCACAGAGGTATTGGGACCACCGGAACCAAAGCGTGCGGGACAGTCTCCGGTCTGGTTGCCCACACGGCGCCCACCACGGTGGAATAGGCCACCAGGATGCTGATCAGCGACAGAGCGTGTCCGAGGATGCTTTGCACCTCACGCCGTTCAGCGTCAAACAACGCGACGATCGCAGGCACAGAGTCCTCACCGCCGATTGAATCGGTATCGGGAGTCGCCATCGTTCGGGAGCCTGCTGCCTACCTGGCTGAACCTGCCCGCGCCGGCACGTCGGCGATACGCGGCAGGCTGACGTAGAACCGGCAGCCCTGCCCGAGCGCGGTGGTGACGTTCACGGCTCCGCCGTGGGCGTGGACCAGTGAGTCCACGATCGACAAGCCCAGACCGCTACCGCCGCTGCTACGCGCGCGCGACGAGTCGGTGCGATAGAACCGCTCGAATACCCGCTGTGCGTCTTCCCGACTCATACCAGCCCCTTCGTCGACGACCTCCAGGATTGCATCTTCAGCATTAGTGCCAACCCGCACGATGATGGCCGCGGTTTCCGGGGTGTGCTGCATGGCGTTGGTCATCAAGTTGCCGAGAACCTGACGCAGCCGGGCCTCGTCGCCGAGCACCTCGGGGGTACCGGGACCGTCCACCACCTCGATGGTGATCGTTCGATTGGGCGACACCGCCCGCGCGTCGTGTACGGCGTCAGTGGCCAGCGCCAGCAGATCCACCAGTTTGCGCTCGATCGGACGTTGGGCGTCCAGCCGGGCCAGCAGCAGCAGGTCGTCGATGAGCAGACCCATCCGGCGGGACTCGCTTTCGATCCGCGACATCACCATCTCCATGTCACGTGCGGCGCCCTGTCGGTACAACTCGGCGAAGCCGCGCATGGTGGTCAACGGTGTGCGCAGTTCGTGGCTCGCGTCGGTGATGAAGCGACGCATCCGGTCCTCGGAGATAAGTGCCTTTTGCGCTGAGGCTTCCGATGACGCCAGCGCCTGCTGAATCTGAGCAAGCATGCCGTTGAGCGCCGCAGAAAGCCTACCGACTTCGGTTCGCGAATCACGTTCGGGTATACGGCGATCCAGCTGACCGGCGGCAATCGCGGCGGCGGTCTGT
>DATAZN010000576.1:0-3576 GCA_036272035.1 Mycobacterium sp.
CGCCGACGAACCCATACCGAAATTCCGAAACTGCGACCCGGCCTGGAATGACTTCTGGCGCATCGATCCCCGGCCCGACGGGCGCAGGGCACCCGACGGTCCACTCGTCGAAACCCTCGAGGATGGGTTGGAACTCGTCGCTGCTGGGCAGGCGGTCGCCGTCACGACCACTTTTCACGAGCGGTTGCGACCCGACATCACCACCGTCCCCTTGGAAGGCGTCGAACCCGGCCATGTCGTGGTGGCGAGCCGCGCCGGGGACCGCAGCCGGCTGGTGGCGGCCTTTCGCAAACTCGCCGCGGCACACCTCACCGCCCCCGCGCGGAACTAGCGTCTCAAGCGACCGGAACCGACCGGATCGCAGCCGCCTCACCATTGGTGGGCGCGGACGGTATCGAACCGCCGACCGCTGGTGTGTAAAACCAGAGCTCTACCACTGAGCTACGCGCCCGTGCGGCGCCAAGATACCGCCCGAAGTGCCCCGGCCCCAAAACAGCCCAGCGAGTTCAGGCGTTCAGCGCCGTCAGCGCCTCGATCCAGAGCCGCTGGTCACGGGCCTCGCCGGGCTGCTTCATTTCGGCGAACCGGATCGTCCCGGACCGGTCGATGACGAACGTGCCGCGGTTGGAGACGCCGGCATCGTCGTTGAACACCCCGTAGGCCTGGCTGACCGCCCCGTGCGGCCAGAAATCGGAGAGGACAGGGAACAGGAAACCGCTTTCGGTGGCCCACACCCTGTGGGTGGGCGCGGGCCCCACCGAGATGGCCAGCACCGCACTGTCGTCGTTCTCGAAGTCGGGCAGATGATCGCGCAGCTGATCGAGCTCGCCCTGGCAGATGCCGGTGAAGGCCAGCGGAAAGAACACCAGCAGCACGTTCCTGGCACCACGGAAGGCACTGAGGATGACCGGCTGTCGGTTCTGGTCGTGCAACGTGAAGTCCGGTGCGCTCACGCCGGCCGGAAGCATCAGCGCCGCGCGGCGCGCGACTTCGGTTGGACCAACCGGCTCCCGCTCCAGTCTCCGAGGTTGACCGACGAGGTCGGCATCAGGCCCGCGGTCGGCGCCGACTCGGCGATCTCAGCGGGTTGCACGTGACCCGGACGGCCGGTCTTGGGTGTGAGGACCCAGATCACGCCGTCGTCGGCCAACGGCGTGATGGCGTCCATCAAGGTGTCCACCAGGTCGCCGTCGCCGTCGCGCCACCACAGCAAGACGATGTCGACCACCTCATCGGTGTCTTCGTCGAGCAACTCGCCACCGCACGCATCCTCCGCGTCGGCGCGGATATCGTCGTCGGTGTCCTCGTCCCAACCCCACTCTTGGACAACCTGCCCTCTTTGGATGCCCAGTTTGCCGGCATAACCCGGGGCGTCATCCGCCGCGACCACCGTGCGACCTCCTTGTCAGTTCCAAGCCATTCGAGCGTGAAACACGCCGTGCGATGCAATTTATCGTTGCACAGCCCGTAGCGTTGCACATCTGCCGACTCAAAGGGATGCCCGACAACGCTTGACGGCTTCGCCCTTGGCGTCGTTGAGCAGATTGACCCGCTGATTGAACTGGTCGAGGCCGGAATGCGCACGGATCGCGTTCGCCACGCCGCGGGCGGCGTCGTTGTAGGCGTTCAGGGCCTCCCGCAGTTGCTGTGACAGCGGGCCGTTGCTGTCGCCTTCGACCGCGTCGGCGCTGTGTGTGAGCGCGTCGATCGCGGGCTGCTCTGCAGCCGAGGTGTCACCGCCCCGGTTGTAGGCGGCGACGAAGTCGTTCACTCGGTCGACGGCATCTTTGCTGCTGGTGACGAACGACTCACACACCTTGACCACGGCCTGCGTAGTCAATTGCTGCTGATGCCGCGACTCCCGGATGCTCGAGGTGGCCACTGAGGCCGACACAGAGGCGGAGACCGATGCGCGATAAGCCGGAGCGATCGCCACGTCGGCGCCCGGCGTGCCGTCGGTGACGGTCGTGCACCCGACGACGGCGATCAGGACGGCCGCGACGCAGCCCGCCGCCCGCGCAGCACCGCCCCAGCCGGGCCATCCAATCGATCCGATCCGCACAGGTTAAGACGTTACCGGGTAGCGATCACGTCAAGCCTCCATGGGGACTACGCGGGGCGACACCCGGTGCGGCACGATAGGAGCAACCCCGACAAGGGCCACAGCACCGACCCAAACCGAAGACGTCGATCCGCGACGGCTCGATCAGCCACAAGCCGACCAGCCGTCAAATAAGGAGTAGTACGTTGACCACCGAATTCGTGCGCCACGATCTGGCGAAGAATCCAACCGGCACAAGCGAACCCGACCGCGTCCGGGTGATTCGCGAAGGTGTTGCGTCGTATCTCCCGGACATCGACCCGGAGGAAACCGCCGAGTGGCTGGAGTCCTTCGATGACCTGCTTGAGCGCTCGGGGCCGTCGCGGGCGCGTTATCTGATGCTGCGGTTGCTGGAGCGGGCCGGCGAACAGCGAGTGGCCCTGCCGTCGCTGACATCGACCGACTACGTCAACACCATCCCGACTGAAATGGAGCCCTGGTTCCCCGGCGACGAGGACGTCGAACGCCGCTACCGGGCCTGGATCAGATGGAACGCCGCCATCATGGTGCACCGGGCGCAGCGCCCGGGAGTCGGTGTGGGCGGCCATATTTCGACCTATGCATCGTCGGCGGCCCTCTACGAGGTCGGCTTCAACCATTTCTTCCGCGGCAAGTCGCACCCCGGCGGCGGCGACCAGGTGTTCATTCAGGGCCACGCCTCCCCCGGCATTTACGCACGGGCGTTTCTGGAGGGCCGGCTGTCCACCGACCAACTGGATGGTTTCCGGCAGGAGCACAGCCATCCCGGCGGCGGGCTGCCGTCCTACCCGCACCCACGGCTGATGCCCGACTTCTGGGAGTTCCCCACGGTGTCGATGGGGCTGGGTCCGATGAACGCGATCTATCAAGCCCGGTTCAACCACTACCTGCACGACCGCGGCATCAAAGACACCTCCGATCAGCACGTGTGGGGGTTCCTCGGCGACGGCGAGATGGACGAGCCGGAAAGCCGTGGCCTGGCCCACGTCGCCGCGCTGGAGGGCCTGGACAATCTGACCTTCGTCGTCAACTGCAACCTGCAGCGCCTCGACGGCCCCGTGCGCGGCAACGGCAAGATCATCCAGGAGTTGGAGTCGTACTTCCGGGGCGCCGGCTGGAATGTCATCAAGGTGGTGTGGGGTCGCGAGTGGGATGCCCTGCTGCACGCCGACCGTGACGGCGCGCTGGTGAACCTGATGAACACCACGCCCGACGGCGACTATCAGACCTACAAAGCCAACGACGGGGCCTATGTGCGCGACCACTTCTTCGGCCGCGATCCGCGCACCAAGGCGCTCGTCGAGCAGATGACCGACGACGAGATCTGGAACCTCAAGCGAGGCGGTCACGACTATCGCAAGGTCTACGCCGCCTACCGGGCCGCCGTCGACCACCACGGTCAGCCGACGGTGATCCTGGCCAAGACCATCAAGGGCTATTCGCTCGGCGCGCATTTTCAGGGCCGCAACGCGACGCATCAGATGAAAAAGCTTGCG
>DATAZN010000577.1:0-6078 GCA_036272035.1 Mycobacterium sp.
CTCGCCGCCGGACTGCATGCTGCGCACCAAATAGGCCATCAAGGGTGCGTACTCCTCGATCTCGGCCATCGCTGCGAACCAGGTTGCCGGGTCGCTGGAGTTCATCGCCTCGGACTTACCGCTGCGAATCTCCTCGGCGACGTAGTCGTCGCAGGCCTTACGCAGACCGTCTTTGGAACCGAAGTGGTGGATGACGAGCGCAGCGCTCACGCCCGCCGCTTCGGCGATCGAGCGCAGCCCGACGCTGAAGCCCTGCTCGCCGAACCGCTCGATCGCCGCGTCGCGGATCCGGGCCGCGGCGGTGAGATCGTCGACTGAACGCATGTTCAAAAGACTAAACACGCGTTCAGTCGGACGTCAAGGGGGTAACCCGTCACGAATCCGTAAAGAGCGTGAAGTCAGTCGCGAACGGCGGCCAACAGGCCGTCGCCGAGCGGCACCAGGGCCGGGGTGAGCAGCTCGTTCTCGGCGATGAGCCGCGCCGCCTCGCGCACCGCGGCCACCTCTGCGTCGCCGGCTGCCGGATCGCCGGCCCGGCCACCGGCCGCCGCGCCGTGCACGACGATCACGCCGCCGGAGCGCAGCAGCCGTACACCTTCGACCACGTAGTCGGGCTGGTCGAGCGGGTCGGCGTCGATGAACACCAGGTCATAGGAGTCGTCGGCCAGCCGGGTCAGCACTTCCTGGGCTCGGCCGCTGATCAGCCGGGTCCGCGAAGGGCCGATGCTCGCGTCGGAGAAGGCCTCCTTGGCGATCCGCTGGTGTTCAGGCTCGATGTCGATGGTGGTCAGCACGCCGTCGTCGCTCATCCCGGACAGCAACCACAGGCTGCTGACGCCGGCGCCGGTGCCGACCTCGACGACGGCCTTTCCGCCGCTGAGTTTGGTCAGCAGGCTCAGCAGCGCTCCTACCGCCGGCGTTACCGCGCCGGCGCCGATGTCGGCGGCGCGCTCGCGGGCGGCCAGCAGCACCGAATCCTCGGAGATCGAACCCTCGGCATGCGCCGAGAGGGAGTCGGCCCGACTCGTCGTTGCTGGCTGGCCTGGCGTGCGATCGGTCGTGGCCATGGCGTGAGCGTAAGTCCAACCCCTGCCGCGTGCAGTCAGGCGCGCCCGTCACTGGCGACGCGACACGCTCAACGAATCGGCGTGATCGAAACGTAATGTGAGCGATATGGCCAGCGCAACGGGCGTATCGGCGCCATTCTTAGTGAAAGCTCAGTGCGATCACATACCGCACACACGCCGATAGACGACGGTATCTCCCATGGAGCGTGGAGGCCGCTGGTCCGGGAATACATCCCGCTATCTTCGCGTTGCCCGCGGTGATGAATTGCCGAGCATCGACGGCACCCTGAACCCGGAGGATTTGAACATCACCACACTGTTGAGCCCGTCTAGCATGTCGCACCCCGAGCAGTACCGCGACGCTGATTGGGTCGAGCCCGCTGAGGAGCCCTACGGCACCGCGGTCTTCGACGCGACCGGAGACAAGACGGCCATGCCGTCTTGGGATGAGCTGGTGCGTCAACACGCCGACCGGGTCTACCGATTGGCGTATCGCCTCTCCGGCAACCAGCACGATGCCGAGGACCTGACCCAGGAAACCTTTATCCGGGTTTTCCGGTCGGTGCAGAACTACCAGCCCGGGACCTTCGAGGGCTGGCTGCACCGCATCACCACCAACCTCTTCCTGGACATGGTGCGTCGTCGCAGCCGGGTCCGGATGGAGGCGCTGCCCGAAGACTACGACCGGGTGCCGGCCGACGAGCCGAACCCCGAAGAGATCTACCACGACGCGCACCTGGGTCCTGACCTGCAGGCGGCGCTGGATTCACTGCCGCCGGAGTTCCGCGCGGCAGTGGTCCTGTGTGACATCGAGGGACTGTCCTATGAGGAGATCGGCGCCACGCTCGGCGTGAAGCTCGGGACCGTGCGCAGCCGGATCCACCGTGGACGGCAAGCGCTGCGGGATTATCTGGCGGCGCACTCGGACCACGCCGTTGTCGCTGAGGGCTAAGACACAACCCACCTGATCGGTGAGTTCATTGGTGTTCGGCATCGGTCGGCGCGCTACATTCGAGGTAGTGCCGCGAAAACACGACGTGATGCCGAGAGGAGTTGGTGATGGTCGAGCGGGGACATGTCTTCCGCCGAGCGTTCTCCTGGCTGCCCGCCCAATTCGCGTCGCAAAACGATGCGCCGATCGGTGCTCCGAGGCAGTTCGGCTCGACCGAGCATCTGTCGATCGAGGCCATTTCTGCCTTTGTCGACGGTGAGCTACGAATGAACGCTCACCTGCGCGCGGCGCATCACATCTCGCTCTGCCCGGAATGCGCCGCCGAAGTCGACGGTCACCGTCACGCTCGCGAGGCGCTGCGCGACTCCCACCCGATCAGAGTCCCGAGCACCCTGCTCGGATTGCTGTCGCAGATTCCGCACTGCCCGCCCGACGATGATGCGGGCGCTCAGCAGGGCGGCCAATGGGAGACTCCCCGCGCCCGGGGCGGCCCCGCCGCGCCCCGCCCGCGGGGCAGTGCTGGCCCACCGCCGCAACGCGGTAGGCCGCCGACGATGCGCGATCGATTTGCCGACGGCAGCGGGCGTGACCGCCCAGAGCCTCGGTAGGGTGGATACCAGTTTGGCCAAGCCGGTGCGCGGCGCCGTGCTCGACTTCATAGCGCGCGTTTGCTAAGCGCTCGGAAGAGGATGACGTGAGCTCCGATCAAGACAACAACGGCGCGCCTCGGCTGGCGCCGCGACCTGTGTCCCGTCCGCCGGTTGACGCCGCATCGCGTCAGGCCTTCAGTCGTCCCGACGGCGTGCAGGGGTCCTTCGTCGCCGAACGCGTCCGGCCGACGAAGTATCGCGACTCCGGGGAGTTCACCCCGCATGACGAACCCGCCGACCCGGTCCTTACGGAGGCCTTCGGTCGTCCGTTCCCCGGCGCCGATTCGCTGCAGCGCCACCCCGCCGACGCGGGCGCGCTCGAGGACGGCAAGAACAAGAATGAACTCGAAGACCCCGAGGATCCGTGGCGCGATCCCGGTGCGGCCGCGGCTCTGGGTGACCCTGCGGTAGCGCGTACCAGCGCCCACGGGCCTGACGTCGCGCACGGCCGGCTCGGTGTGCGTGACGTGTTGTTCGGCGGACGAGTGTCGTACCTGGCGCTGTCGGTGCTTGCCGTGCTGGCGTTGCTGATCGGCTTGGTCGGCGGCGTTGTGGGACGCAAGACCGCGGAGGTCGTCGAGGCGTTCACTACGTCCAAGGTGACGCTGTCCACCAACGGCAACAGCGAGTCACCGGCCGGCCGGTTCGCCAAAGTGGCTGCCGCGGTTGCCGATTCGGTGGTCACTATCCAGTCGGTCAGCGATCAAGAGGGCATGCAGGGATCCGGCTTCGTGATCGACGGCCGCGGCTACATCGTCACAAACAACCACGTCATCTCCGAAGCGGCCAACAACCCGAGCCAGTTCAAGACCACCGTCGTTTTCAACGACGGTAAGGAAGTGCCCGCCAATCTGGTCGGTCGCGACCCGAGGACCGACTTGGCCGTGATCAAGGTGGACAACGTCAACAACCTGACTGTTGCCAAGCTTGGTGACTCCGACAAGGTTCGCGTCGGCGACGAGGTGCTGGCCGCCGGTGCGCCGCTGGGTCTGCGCAGCACCGTCACGCACGGCATCATCAGCGCACTGCACCGCCCAATCCCGTTGTCGGGGGAGGGCTCTGACACCGACACCGTGATCGACGCGATCCAGACCGACGCCTCGATCAACCACGGAAACTCCGGTGGTCCGTTGATCGACATGGACTCGCACGTCATCGGCATCAACACCGCCGGCAAGTCGCTGTCCGACAGCGCCAGCGGACTGGGTTTCGCGATCCCGGTCAACGAGGCGAAAGTCGTTGCGCAGTCGCTGATCAAGGACGGCAAGATCGTGCACCCGACACTGGGTCTGAGCGCGCGGTCGGTGAGCAACGCGATCGCGCAGGGCGCACAGGTCGCCAACGTCAAGGCCGGCGGCCCCGCCGAGAAGGGCGGCATCCTGGAGGACGACGTGGTGGTCAAGGTCGGCAATCGCGCCGTGGCCGATGCTGACGAGTTCGTTGTCGCAGTGCGGCAATTGACCGTCGGGCAACCCGCGCCGGTCGAGGTGGTCCGCGACGGTCGTCACGTCACGCTCACAGTGACCCCTGGGCCGGACGGCGGCTAATGTTCGCCAACGTCGGCTGGGGCGAAATCCTGGTCCTCATGGTGGTCGGGCTGGTGGTCCTGGGTCCTGAGCGCTTGCCCGGTGCGATCCGGTGGACGTCCTCCGCCTTGCGTCAGGCCCGCGACTACCTCAGCGGAATGACGACCCAACTGCGTGAGGACATGGGCCCCGAGTTCGACGATCTGCGCGAGCCGCTGTCCGAGCTGAACAAGCTGCGCGGCATGACGCCGCGGGCGGCGCTGACCAAGCACCTGTTGGACGGCGACGACTCGCTGTTCACCGGCAACTTCGAGCAGCCGAGAATCAGCACACCGGAAAAGATTGTGGCTCAGCCGGTTACGCAGGCGAAGACGGAGCAGACCGTCGCCTGGCCGGCTCCGTTCGACACTGACGCCACCTGAGCTCAGTGTCGACTGGTATCCAGTCCCAGTGACATGCCGGCCAATCCACGTCGCCGTGCCGACAGGGTGTCCGCGACGCTGCGTAGCTCCTTGCCCACCGGGGAGTCTGGGGCGCTGAGCACTACCGGAAGCCCGGCATCGCCGGCGGCAACCAGCGCAGGGTCCAACGGGATCTGACCGAGCAGCGGCACGTCCACACCCATTGCGCGGGTTAGCCGTTCGGCGACCTGCGCGCCGCCGCCTTCGCCGAACACCTGCATCGTCGAGCCGTCCGGCAGTAGCAACCCGCACATGTTCTCCACCACGCCGACGACGCGCTGGCGGGTCTGGAGTGCGATGCTGCCCGCGCGTTCGGCGACCTCGGCCGCGGCCAGCTGAGGCGTTGTCACCACGATGATTTCGGCGTTCGGGATCAGCTGAGCGATCGAGATCGCGATGTCGCCGGTACCCGGCGGCAGGTCGAGCAGCAGCACGTCCAGGTCGCCCCAGTACACGTCAGCCAGAAACTGTTGCAGGGCCCGGTGCAGCATCGGCCCACGCCACACGACGGGCGTGTTGCCGTCGGTGAATTGAGCGATGGAGATGACCTTTACCTCGTGCGCGATCGGCGGCAGGATCATCGACTCCACCTGGGTGGGCCGGTCGGTCGTCCCCATCATGCGCGGAATCGAGTGGCCGTGGATGTCGGCGTCGAGCACCCCGACCGACACCCCGCGCGCGGCCATCGCCGCGGCCAGGTTGACCGTCACCGTCGACTTACCCACGCCGCCCTTGCCAGAGGCGACGGCGTACACCCGAGTCAGCGATCCGGACTGGGCGAACGGGATGACGGGCTCGCGGGAGTCACCGCGCAACTGCTTGCGCAGCTCGGTGCGCTGCTCGTCGTTCATTACGTCCAGGCTGACCTTCACCGCGCCGGTGCCCGGCACGTCGGCGACGGCCTGGCGAACGCGGTCGCTGATTTCGGTCTTCTTCGGGCACGCGGAGGTGGTCAGGAAGATCTCGACATGCACGTCGCCGCCAGGGCCTACCTCGATACCTTTGACCATCCCGAGTTCGGTGATGGGGCGGCGCAGTTCGGGATCAATAACCTTGGCCAGCGCGGCGCGAACGTCTGCAGTTGGATCGGACATCATCGCCGAGTGTAGTGCGGTGACGACGCGGGCCGGGACGGCCCGTGGAGGAGCCGGACCATTGGGCTTGAGTCGGTGACGACGCGGGCCGGGACGGCCCGGTCAGGCGGGGGGAGCCGGCTGCGGGGCGGCGGGTTGTCCACCCGGCGCTACGGGAGCAGGCGGCGCGACGGGAGCAGGCGGCGCGACCGCCGGTTGCGGCTGCGGGGCCACCGGCGGAGCGGCCGGCGGCGCGGGGACCGGCGGAGCAGCGGGCGGGGGAACCTGGGCAAACGGGGCGGCTAGCGCACCAAACGGGGCGGGCGGCATGCCAAACGGGGCGGGCGGC
>DATAZN010000578.1:0-20561 GCA_036272035.1 Mycobacterium sp.
GGTTAGCGTACTGCTTGTCAGGCAGCTACCACTCGCGAACTACGGCTCCTCGCCGCTGTGCGTTGGTCGATCCGCGAGCACGGCGGCGAGTCGTCGAGTCGTCTTGTCGATGTACTTCTCGATAAGCGGCTAGCGCACTGCAACCGGCCCGCGGGGTCCGCTCAGAAGTTGTTGCAGGTGTTGGCGACCTGCAGGACAGCTCCAACGTATTGCTGAAAGTACGGCTGAGATTCTGGCTTGCTCTCCAGCTCCTGGACTATCTGCTGGCGCTGATCCGGCGACGAGGCGAGGAATCCACGCAGCACGGCCTGTGCTGTCGGCGATGCGGACAGTGCTGCGCCGGCTGGCGGCGATTGCACATTGATCGCCGACACCACCTGCGAGTAATTGCACGTGGTGTTGATGACCGGACTCAAATCGGGGTCTGCGGACGCGACGCCGGTCCCAGGGGTCAACGACAATGCCAGAGTGCCAACTGCGGCAAGCAGTCTGGCCAACGACAGCGCGCCCATTTGTGGAAGACCTTCCAACCAACACACCGCCCAACCCGAGACGGCGATGACATCAGCGTAGCGAAATTTGAATCGGCGGCGACCCCCCCATCCGTTCTCGCTTGCCGCTGGTGACCGAGGTCGCTCGGATGGGCTGTCAGCGCGGTGTATCGGGCCACCCAGGCTCGAGCAAGGCAAGTGCTGTTGGACGCACAACGCAAGCGATGGGGAGAACCCTCAACGCCGCTGTTTGAGTGGCGACGTACAGGCAGCGCCTCGCTCGTAAAAGTGGTAGACCAGTTGGCCGGCTGATCTGTCACCTGGAGCATGTTGTCCATCTCGTCGTGGTGCGAGACCGACATCAGCGGGCCGTCCGAGCTGACCGTGTAGGTCACGGAATCGCCAGGATCGGCGACGGCGGCTGCAGCGGTTATCAGCGAAGCTCCCACCAGCAGCCCAGTGGCTGTAGCAAATCGCGCAGTCATCGGCGGACCCAATAGGTAAGGCGCTAAGTGGAACTGGCTTAGGTGTTGCCAAAAACCAGACGACAGGTGAAACGTTCCTGCGCGGAACCGTTCGAGAGGGCTCCGCGTCCAACACCGTATGGACGACGAAGAACGCCAAGCAGTGCAAGCCGAAGGACTCGACCCCGATCCCGCGGCCATCGCGGCGATAGACCTTGTCCGATAGGAACTTTCGCTCGGTACTTGAGTCGTCGCACCCGCCCGGCGGGCGTCCGTGCACTGTGTCCACACGACCGCGTGGACGTTGGCCGATCTGGCCTGGCTGGAGGCCCGCATGGAATCTGGATTTTATGAGGCGGGGGCGGGCGACTCCGCATTGGACACTTGCTGACCACAATCTGACCGCAGTTACAGATAACTACAGTTGCGTGGTTAGCCCGTCGACAAAGTCGAAAACCATTTACCAGCAGCACGATTCGCCTTTGCAGGGCAGATGTCAGGAGTTCGAATCTCCTAGGCTCCACAGGATTACGGCCCGACTCTCAGTCACGGCCTTGCCGAGGAAGCAACATCGCGTCCAGCGCAGCGCGCTCACGAGAGGCGTCCGACGAAGCGCCGGAAGTATCGTCGGCGATTTCAACCAGACGGCCCCGCCCGATGTCGATCTTGTGGGTGCGAAGCAATTCCGGGACGACCTCATGATCGACCGTGGTCATGAACACCGATTGCCCCTCGCCGGCCAGGACCATTGCCCGGACCCCCGCGGCGAACTGCGAGACCGAGATGATGCGCCCGGAGTGGTCATGAACAACCGAAACTTCTACCGCGGTCATCTCTGCGCCTTTCGATTACCCGTCATTACGAGGTCGGCGCCGTCTCCACATTTGCCAAGAGGTATGCGGTGCAGCTGTCGTACGCATAATTGTTCGTTATCGACACCAGATATCCCTGCGTGATATCGACGTGCAGAATTTTCTCGCCTTGGACGAGGGTCGCGTCCGCGTGGTTACTCACCCCGCCGAAAACCGACAGACTGAAGTTCACCACGTCGAAGGCGCTGTAGCCATGAATGAACCACTGCATCGTTGAGCCGGCCGCGATGCTTGCCGAACCAACAATTTGAGCTCCCACGGCAGGCACCTCCAAGCGTCAAGCACGGCCCCAAAGATTTAAGAACCCGCCGCAAGTCTGCCGGACATGGCCGCCTGTCACGCTGCGATTCGCAGTTTTACGGACGAACCCCGGCAGCGAATTAGATCCGCGGTTCCACCTCGACGCTCGGCGGCAACGTTGACGGCTCCGGCCGTGACGAGCGACGGACGATCGAGAACGCGGCCGCGCCGGCGGCGAGCACCACCGCGGCAGCGCCGGCCAGCACCCATGGCCGCGGCCTGCGCCGCTGAGCGCGCCGGGCCTGCTGTAATGCTTCCGGCAGACCGGTAACCACATCCTGGGCCGCCGCCAGCTCCTGCACCAAAGCCTCTTGGGCGCTGCGCAAATCGTGGGCCAGCCGGCCCTCGTGGTAACGCCGGCGCAGGCTGGAGGCGCCGGCCTGTGCGGAGTGAACACCAAGGCCGACCAGTCCGCGGGTCACGTCCACCGGGCCGACCGCTGTGCTGGCCAGGCCGCGGCTCAGCCGCTCCCGCGGGGTCAACCGGGTGTGGTTCTTTGCGCGCATCTCTTGCCCTTTCGCAGGACCGCCTGGGGATACCTTCAGCCTGCCACACGGGTACGGGCACCGGATGTCCGATGGTGCGGACCGTGATGGCAGACTGTGATCCCGTGACTACCAGCCCGATTCAGACTGCCACTGCCACGCTGCACACCAACCGCGGCGACATCAAGGTCGCGTTGTTCGGAAACCACGCACCCAAGACCGTCGCCAACTTCGTGGGCCTGGCTCAAGGCACCAAGGAATACTCGACCGAGAATGCGTCCGGCGGTAGCTCGGGCCCGTTCTATGACGGTGCGGTCTTCCACCGGGTCATCAACGGCTTCATGATCCAGGGCGGCGACCCCACCGGCACCGGCCGCGGCGGCCCGGGCTACAAGTTCGCCGACGAATTCCACCCCGAGTTGCAGTTCGACAAGCCCTATCTGTTGGCGATGGCCAATGCGGGCCCGGGAACCAACGGCTCGCAGTTCTTCATCACCGTCGGCCAGACCCCGCACCTGAACCGCAAGCACACGATCTTCGGTGAGGTCGTGGACGGGGACTCACAGCACGTGGTCGACGCCATCGCCACCACCGCCACTGGCCCCGGCGACCGTCCCTCCGAGCCCGTCGTCATCGAGTCGATCACGATCTCCTGACGCCTGCGAGTTAAGACCCCGCGTAACCGCGGGCGGTCAGCACGTCGAGCACGTCCAGCGGGTCGGTGCCGAGGTCCCAGCGCGAGAAGACGAACAGCCGACCGTCGTTGGCGTCGATCTCGAGTAGCCGCATTTTGCGCCCGATTCGGCGGAATTCGGTGATCCGGATGATCTTGATGTCGGGTCGCTGCAGGTGGGCCGGCCGTATCCAGCCGCCGACCTGCAAGCCATCGGCGGTGATTGCCAGTTTTGGCCGCGCGCGCCACGTTCCGCCCGCAAACAAGATCAGTCCGGTCGCGGCGATACCGAGCAAAAGCCGGCCCGGCGGGTCTGTGACGACGGTCACAGATGTGGTAGCCATCACAATTCCGGCAAGGCCGCAAGCTGCGATTCCGGCCGGAGGGGGCGCCCACTGTGTTTGCTGCACGAGGCTCCTAGGGGTGTCTACCACTGCCTATGCGGTTATCCACAGACGCTATCAACAATGGGGATGAATGACACGCGTGTGATCCGACCCCTCACCAGTTGCTGGCTCAGCAACACTGCCGGCCGACAGCGCCCGCGTTTCGAGGGCTGCTGGGCCTACCGCCACCGCATCGTGAGCAACAACCCGCTGATCATGAAAGCAAACGCCACGGCGTAGTTCCACGGGCCCAGCGCGGCCATCCAGTTGAGCGCTGACGGCGCATCGGTGCCAGTTGCGGCCAGCTGGAACACCATCAGCCAGACCAGGCCGATCAGCATCAAGCCGCAGAACAACACCACAAACCACACGCTGGACGGGCCGGCCTTGACCTTGACCGGGGTGCGGTTCACCGCGCTAACGGTGAAGTCGCTCTTCTTACGGACTTTGGACTTGGGCATTTTCGACCTCGGGGAAACCTCGGAGCTACGGTATGGAGAGCCAGTGCAACGACGAGCGTAACGCACTCATCAGCAACGGACGGAGAGCCGATGGCCATGCGCATCCCCCGGCTACTTTCCGGGCGCGACGGGCGGGACGCTGGATCGAGCCCGTCGCCGTGGCGGGTCGGCGTTCCGGTGGTGTGTTTATTGGCCGGGCTGCTGCTCGGGGCTACCCACGGGGTGTCCCGCGGTGGCGAGATCAGGCGCAGCGATGCGCCACGGCTGGTCGATCTGGTGCGCAGCGAGCGGTCCGCGGTCGAGCACCTGACCACCGAACGGGATCAGCTGGCCAACACCATCGACTCGACGCACGGTCGGTCTCCCGACGCGGCGCTGGCAGCGATGCAGCGGCGGTCGGCCGAGCTGGCCGGCGACGCCGGGCTGGAGCCGGTGCACGGGCCGGGTCTGACCGTCACGCTCAACGACGCACAGCGCGACGCCAACGGACGCTTTCCCCGCGATGCCTCGCCGGACGACCTCGTCGTGCATCAGCAGGACATCCAGGCCGTCCTCAACGCGTTATGGACCGCGGGCGCCGAGGCGATCCAGATGCAGGACCAGCGCATCATCGCGACCTCGGTACCCCGCTGTGTGGGCAACACCTTGCTGCTGAACGGGCGCACCTACAGCCCGCCATACCGGGTCACCGCGATCGGCGACGCCGCAGCCATGCAGGCTGCGTTGGCGGCCGCTCCCCTGGTGATCCTCTACAAGCAGTACGTGGTGCGGTTCGGTCTCGGTTATACCGAGGAGGCGTCGCCCGACGTCCACATCGCGGGTCACACCGAGCCGTTGCGGATGCACTCCGCAGAGCCCATCGGCCCGGTCAGTTACTGATTCGCAGCGCCACCAAAAACGGTTTCGGCCAGCATGCGCCGACACCAGGCCCGATAGAAATCCGTGCTCCACCCGTCGCGCTGGGTGATTCGCAGGTACGTCTCGACGCTGCAGACGACGGCTGCCGTCTCGACGAGTTCGTCGAACGGCACGTCATCGCGAAGCCATCCACGGTCGCGGAAGATGTCGAGGACGCGGCGGACCTGCCCGTTGATCCCGGCGATGAAATCGTCGAGATACCTATCCAACTCAGGGTCGGAGTTGGCGCCGCCAAACAGCGCGGGCGCCAATTTCGCGGTCCGCGTGTGTACATCTGTCACAACCGACACCACGAAATCGAGCGCTTCCCGGGGGTCGTCAATGGCGATCAGCTGGCGGCCAACACCCAGATTGAGGATGTTTTCTTCGTCACTCACGCCCACGCCGGCGAACTCGGCGGCGGCGATCAGGAGAGCCGCCTTAGGGCCCTGGCCCTGGACCGTTTCAGTGGAAACACCGGCCGCCGCAGCGATTTTCGCGAGCGTGGTACGCGCGTAACCGTCGGCGGCAAACAACTCGGCCGCGGCGGCGACCACCCGTGACCGGGTCTGCTCCGCCTGCTGTTGGCGCAGCTCGGATCGGTAGGTGCGGGTCTGGGTAGATATTGACTCCGGTGGCACAGTAATGAATACTACCACCACGCAGCTAACAGCGAGCCCACAGGGAGTACGCAGTGACATCGATCATCGTGGCGAGCGTTCCTGTTCACGGACACATCACGCCGATGCTGGCCGTCGCCGAAAACTTCGTCACGCGTGGCGATGACGTACGGTTCGTGACCGGTTCGCGCTACGCCGACGAGGCCGCAGCCACCGGGGCGACCTTCGTCCCGTGGTTGGCCGATGCCGACTTCGACATCGAAGAATTCGCACGGCGCTTCCCCGAGCGGGCGAAATTGAAGGGCCTTAAGGCGACCATTTTCGACTTCGAAAATCTCTTAGCCCGTCCCGCCAAGGCGCAGTACGAGACGCTCATGGCCGCGGTCGCGGCAAACCGCGCCGACGTCGTGCTCGCTGAGCCCCTATCCTTCGGCGCCGCGCTCATGCTCGAACAGCAACGCCACTCGCGCCCGGCGGTCTTCATGTGCTCGGTCATCCCGCTGGCCAACGAGAGTCGCGACACCGCTCCGTTCGGCTTGGGTCTACCACCGGCCCGTCTGTTCAACCGGCAGCGCAACGCCGCTTTGGCGGCGCTCAATCGCCGGATCGTACGGCGTGCCAATCAAACGGTCAGCGACCAGTATCGCGAGGTACATGGCAAAGAGATGCCGGGCACCCTGTTCGACTGGGGCCGCCGGGCCGATGCGCTCGTGCAGTTCAGCGTCCGCTCGTTCGAGTACCCCCGGTCCGATGCACCCGGCAACCTGCACTACATCGGGCCGCTGTCGGCCACTGGCTCGCCCGCTCCGCTACCGGACTGGTGGGATGACCTCGACGGAAGCCGCCCCGTCGTCCATGTCACCCAGGGCACGGTCGCCAACGTTGACTACGAACAGGCCATCGCGCTGACGCTGCGCGCCCTCGCCGATGAGGACGTCTTAGTGGTGGTCGCAACGGGCGGTCGACCGCTGGACACGCTGCCCGCGCTGCCCGCCAACGCCCGCGCCGCAACGTACCTGCCCTATGACGAATTACTGCCGCGCACTGCCGTTTTCGTCACTAACGGTGGCTACGGTGGCGTCCAGTACGCGTTACGCTACGGTGTGCCGATCGTGGCCACCGGCGGTAAAGAAGACAAGCCTGAGGTCGGCGCCCGGGTCGTGTGGTCAGGAGTGGGACGGCGCATCAGAAGTGAACGGCCGACAGCACGCGCACTGCGCCGGCGCATCCTGGCCGTGCTGAGCCAGCCGAGCTACCGCCAAGCCAGCCGCCGCATTGCGGCCGAGATGGCTGCGGCCCCCGGCTTCGCAGGGCTGGCCGACGTCGTGGATCGGTTGACCGCAGGCTCTGCGCGATTGTCCACGCCCGAATTGAACGACTCGATTTAACCGGTAACCTGGGGCGATGCAGATCTTGGTCGTCGACAACTACGACAGCTTCGTCTTCAACCTGGTGCAATACCTCGGCCAGTTGGGTGTCGAGGCACAGGTGTGGCGCAACGACGACGCTCGGCTGTCAGACCCCGTCGGGGTCGCGGCTGCGGTCGACGGGATTCTGCTGAGCCCGGGCCCGGGCACACCGGAACGGGCGGGCGCCTCGATAGACCTGGTGCGCGCCAGCGCCGCGTCAGGCACGCCCCTGCTGGGCGTGTGCCTCGGCCACCAAGCCATCGGGGTGGCCTTCGGCGCCACCGTGGACCGGGCCCCCGAATTGCTGCACGGTAAGACCAGCAGCGTGTACCACACGAATACCGGTGTGCTGCAGGGTCTTCCAGACCCATTCACCGCGACCAGGTATCACTCGTTGACCATCGTGCCCGAGACGCTGCCCGCCGAGCTCGAGGTCACCGCCCGCACCCGCAGCGGCGTGATCATGGGCGTACGGCACGCCGAGCTGCCGATCCACGGCGTGCAATTCCACCCGGAGTCGATCCTCACCGAAGGCGGCCACCGGATGCTGGCCAACTGGCTGGCCGACTGCGGCCAAGTCCTCGACGAAGGCTTGGTCCGGAAGCTGGAGAGCGAGCTGGTGGACAGCCTGGCCACGGTGCGGCCCTCCGCCTAGACGAGCCTGTCGGCTACTGACCGAACTTCAGCGTGATGCTGCCGTCCTTGTTGGCGCCCTGACCCGGCGACGGGCTCTGGTACACCACCCTGTTGTGTTGTGAGCCACCGGCATCGACGTCGGGACCCCTGTCCAGGATCCCAGTCCAACCCAGCGTGCGTAGCCGCGGTTCTGCGTCGGTCCAAAACATTCCAGTTACGTCGGGCATGACGAATTGGTTGCCTTTGGACACCTGCAACTCGATTACCGTGTCGACCGCAACATTCGCTCCCGCAGGCGGATTGGTGCCGATCACGGCGCCGGCCGGGCGGGGGCTGTCCACCGAGGCCTGAGCGAACTTGGAAAAGCCGTACACCGTGAGATTCTTCTGCGCCTCGTCGGCGGTCTGCCCGGCAACGTCGGGAACCTGCTTGCTCGACGGGCCTGAGCCGACGATCACGGCGATCTCGTTGGTGATCGCCGACGTCTGGTTGGCCGTCGGGTTGGTGCCGATGACTTTGTCTTTCGTCTCCGGTGTCGACGGCGAGTTGACTTGTTTGAACCGACTGAAGCCGGCGGACTTGAGCTTCTTCACCGCCGCGGCGTAGCTCAGCGAGGAGACGTCCGGCACCTCGCGCTGTTCGGGCCCGGTGGAGACCTCGACCGTGATCAGCTCGCCGGCACCGACTTTCACGTTGGCGCTCGGGTCCGTCCCGATGACATGGTCGGGCTGAACAGTCGAATCCGGCTTCTGCTGGGTGCGGGTCTTGAAGCCGTGGTTCTGCAGCGCGGCGATCGCGTCGGCCGACGCCTGATTGCGTACGTCGGGCACCTGCACGTTGCGCATGCCGCCGCCGAACGTGTTGATCAGGACGGTGACGACGACGGTTAGCACTGCCAGCGCTGCGACGGCGATCACCCAGCGGCTCACCGAACCGGGACTGCGCTCGCGGATGAAGTCGAGCTGCTGACGGGGCAGCGGATTGGTCTGCGCTCCCCCCGGCTCGGACGAATGCGGCGCGGCCATCAGCGACGAGCGCTCGGCCTCGGTTAGGATCTTGGGCGCTTCCGGCGGCTCACCGTTGTGCACCCGGATCAGGTCGGAGCGCATCTCGGCGGCCGTCTGGTAGCGGTTCTCGGGGTTCTTGGCCAGCGCCTTGAGCACGACTGCGTCCAGGTCGGCGGAGATGCCCTCGTAGCGCCGCGACGGCGAAACCGGATCTTCGCGGACGTGCTGGTAGGCCACCGCGACCGGCGAGTCACCGACGAAAGGCGGTTCGCCGGTGAGCATTTCGTAGAGCACACAGCCCAGCGAGTACACGTCGGAGCGGGCGTCGACGGTGTCGCCGCGAGCCTGCTCGGGCGAAAGGTATTGCGCGGTACCGATCACCGCGGCGGTCTGGGTGACGCTGTTGCCGGTGTCGGACAGCGCCCGCGCGATACCGAAGTCCATCACCTTGACCGCATTGGTGGTGCTGATCATGATGTTGGCTGGTTTCACGTCGCGGTGGATGATGCCGTGCTGGTGGGAGAAATTCAGTGCCTGGCAGGCGTCGGCGATCACCTCGATGGCCCGGGTGGGCGTCATCGGTCCGTCGGTGTGCACGATGTCGCGCAGCGTCACGCCGTTGACGTACTCCATCACGATGTAGGGCAGCGGCCCGGCGGCTGTCTCGGCCTCGCCGGTGTCGTACACCGCGACGATCGCCGGGTGGTTGAGCGCCGCCGCATTCTGCGCTTCCCGCCGGAAGCGCAGGTAGAAGCTGGGGTCGCGGGCCAGGTCGGCGCGCAGCACCTTGACCGCTACGTCTCGGTGTAACCGGACATCCCGGGCCAGATGGACCTCGGACATGCCACCGAAGCCGAGGATCTCACCGAGTTCGTAGCGGTCGGACAGGTGCTGCGGGGTCGTCATTGCGGTTTCTCGTGTTGGGACACCACCGCGCGAGAGAAGGTCAGCGATGGTGCCCGCCTGGGTGTGGGCAGCTTGCATTGCCCTCCAGGATTACCCGCCGCCCCCCGATACGTCCAATTAGTTGGATGCGCCGGCGGCGACTCAGACTTGCTGGGCGGTGCTCCGGTGTCGGTCACGGTGGGTGTGGAGGGTTGCTGCTGCGAATTGTTGTTGTGCGAGTTCATCACGATGAGAATCGCGATGATGATCGCCAGCGCACCCAGGACGCCGGCGGCCCACAGCAGTGCCCGCTGACCGGATGAGAAGGTCCGGCGCGCGGGCGGGGTGCGGTGACCGCCGGTGGTCGGCCGTGCGCGACGGGTGACCGGCGCTCGGGTGGTGGCAGCGGCCGCGGCCCGGGTTGGTGTGCCGGACGGAATGGCCGCCGGCGTGGCGCGTGCCCCGCCTGCGGCTTGGTTGGGCCGTGGCGGGCGGCGGCCGGCGCGAACGGCGGCGACAGCGTCGGCGAACGGTCCCCCGCTGCGGTAGCGCATGCCGGGGTTCTTGACCAGGGTGATCTCGATGAGCTCCCGTACGTTCGGCGGCAGGTCGGATGGCAGCGGCGGCGGCGCCTCCTTGATGTGCTTCATCGCCACTGTCAACGCGCCATCGCCGGTGAATGGCCGCTTACCCGAAATCGCTTCGTAGCCAACCACTCCCAGCGCATATACATCGCTCGACGGGGTCGCATCGTGGCCCAGCGCCTGCTCGGGCGCGATGTACTGGGCGGTGCCCATCACCATGCCGGTCTGCGTCACGGGCGCGGCGTCGACGGCTTTGGCGATGCCGAAGTCGGTGATCTTCACCTGCCCGGTCGGGGTGATCAGGATGTTGCCCGGCTTGACGTCGCGGTGCACCAGACCGGAGGCGTGCGCGACCTGCAGTGCCCGTCCGGTCTGCTCGAGCATGTCCAGCGTGTGCCGCAGCGACAGCCGGCCGGTCCGCTTGAGCACCGAGTTGAGTGGCTCGCCGTTGACCAGCTCCATCACCAGATAGGCGGTGCGCCCTTCGCCCTCCATCTGGGTCTCGCCATAGTCGTGGACGCTGGCGATGCCGGGATGGTTGAGCATCGCGGTGGTGCGCGCTTCAACCCGGAAGCGCTCGATGAATTCGGAGTCTTGAGAGAACTCGGCCTTGAGCACTTTGACCGCGACGCGACGCCCCAGCCGGCTGTCGACGGCTTCCCACACCTGGCCCATGCCGCCGGTAGCAATCAGGCGCTGCAGGCGGTAGCGGCCGGACAGCGTCACACCCACTCGCGGGCTCATGGTCCTCCCTGCAGCGCGGCCTCGATGACCGCGCGCCCGATCGGTGCGGCAAGTGCGCCACCGGTCGCCGATAACCGGTCAGCGCCGTCCTCTACAAGCACCGCGACGGCCACCTTCGGAGCCTGGGCGGGCGCAAAAGCGATGTACCACGCATGCGGTGGTGTGTGGCGCGGGTCGGTGCCGTGCTCCGCGGTACCAGTCTTGGATGCGATCTGCACGCCGGGGATCGCCCCTTTCTGCTGAGTGACATTCTCGGCGCCGACCATTAACTCAGTTAGCTTAGCCGCGACCTGCGGGGACACCGCACGGCGCTGTTGGTGCGGCGCGGTCGTGCTGATGTTAGCCAGGTCAGGTCCCTGCAGGCTGTCAACCAGGTAGGGCTGCATGGTGATGCCGGCATTGGCGATGGTAGCCGCAACGACTGCATTCTCAAGCGGCGTCAACGCGACATCTTTCTGGCCGATGCTCGACATGCCCAGCGCAGCAGCGTCGGGTATCGGTCCGATAGTCGATTCGGCGACCTGCAGCGGGGTCGGCTCCGGGACGATGTCCAGGCCGAACGATCGCGCGGTGCTGCGCAGCGCGTCGGTACCGGTGAGCAGGCCCAACTGGACGAAGGCGGTATTGCACGACCGGGCGAATGCCTCACGCAAGGTCACGGTTTCGGCGTCGACGCAGGGCGCGTCGCCGTAGTTCTCCAGGCTTGCGGTGCTGTCCGGCAGTGGAATCGACGCCGCCGACGTGAGCTCTTCGTCCTCGGTCGCGCCGTTCTGCAACGCGGCCGCGGTGGTGATCACCTTGAACGTCGAACCGGGTGGATACGTCTGCGAGATCGCGCGATTGATGAGTGGTGAGTGCGGGTCGTCGCGAAGTTGCTGCCAGGTGTGCGCCTGTTGCTCGGGGTCGTGCGAGGCAAGCTGATTGACGTCGTAGGACGGCGCGGACACCAGCGCCAGAATCTTCCCGGTGGACGGCTCCAGCGCGACGACCGCGCCGCGGCACGGTCCGTTGCAGCCCTGCTGCATCGCGTCCCAACCGGCTTGCTGGATACGCGGGCTGATGGTGGTGACCACCGTGCCGCCGCGCGGGTCGCGACCGGTGAAGAAGTCGGCCAGCCGGCGGCCGAACAACCGCTGATCGGATCCGTTCAGCAGGGGATCCTCGGCCCGCTCCAGACCGGTGCTGGAGTAGCGAAGCGAATAGAACCCGGTCACCGGGGCGTACACCGCTGCGTTGGGGTACACCCGCAGGAAACGGAAGCGGCTGTCGGTGGCCACCGAGTACGCCAGCAGCTGACCGTTCGCGGTGATCTGGCCGCGCTGCCGGGAGTACTCGTCCATCAGCACGCGCTGGTTGCGCGGGTCAGACCGCAGCCCGTCGGCGGTGAAGACCTGTGTGAGCGTGGCGTTGAACAACAAGAGCACGATCAGCGCCATCACGGTCACCGAAATCCGGCGCAGAGAGGTGTTCATACCCGCTCGATCACCTCGGTGTTGGCGCCCGCGATCGGCGAGGTGTTGCGCGGCTTGGTACGGAACGGCCGCCGTGCCGAATGGGAGATGCGCACCAGGATCGCCAGCAGCACGTAGTTCGCCAACAGCGACGAGCCGCCGTAGGACATCCAGGGTGTGGTCAGCCCCGTCAACGGAATGAGGTTGGTGACGCCGCCGACGACGATGAACAATTGGATGGCCAGCGTGGAAGCCAGGCCCGCGGCCAGCAGCTTGCCGAAGCTGTCCCGCACCGCGATTGCGGTCCGCATGCCGCGGACGATCACGATGGTGTAGAGCATCAGCAGGCCGGCCAGTCCCACCAGGCCGAGTTCTTCACCGAACGCCGCGGTGATGAAATCGGTTGCCGCAGCAGGCACGGTGTCCGGCTGCCCGTTGCCCAGACCGGTGCCGAAGACGCCGCCGGTGGCGAAACTGAACAGCGACTGCACGATCTGGTAGCCGGTGTTGTCCGGATCGCTGAACGGGTCCAGCCAAGTCTGCACGCGAACCCGGACGTGAGCGAACATGAAGTACGCGGCAACGCTGCCCAGTGCGAACAAGGCCAGGCCGAGGACTACCCAGCTGAACCGTTGGGTGGCCAGGTAGACGACCACCAGGAACGACGCGTAGAGCAAAAGTGAAGTGCCCAAGTCCTTTTCGAAGACCATCACCGCGATCGAGGCAACCCAGGCCCCGAGCAGCGGAGCGAGGTCACGCGGCCGGGGCAAATCCATACCCAGCACATGCTTGCCCGCGCTGGTGAACAGCCCGCGCTTGGCCACCAACACGGCCGAGAAGAAAATCAGCAACAAGATCTTCGAGAATTCGGCGGGCTGGATCGAGAAGCCCGGCAACCGAATCCAGATCTTGGCGCCGTTCTGCTCGGACAGCGATTTCGGCAGCAGTGCCGGAATGGCGAGGAAGACGAGTCCGGTCAGCCCGCATACGTAGCCGTAGCGAGCGAGCTGCCGATGGTCCTTCAACGAGATCACCACGAACGCAAAGGCGCCCACGCCGACCAGCGTCCACAGGATCTGCGGGCTCGTGACGGCGCGGCCACTCCCCTCGGCCAGCCGCTCGTCGAGATCGAGCCGGTGAATCATCACCAGACCCAACCCGTTGAGCAACGCCACGATCGGCAACAGCAACGGATCCGCGTAGGGCGCATAGCGTCTGATGGCCAGGTGCGCGACGGCGAACACCGCCAAGAAGCCGGCAGCGTAGGTGAGTAGTTGCCAGCCGATCTCGCGTTCCTGGTTGGCTTGCACAATCGCGAAAGCCGCCGAGGTGATCACTGTGGCGAAACACAGCAGCATCAGTTCGGCGTTGCGCCGGTTCGGCAACGACGGCGTGACGGTGACCGGCGGCTGAGGCTGCGTGGTCATTCCGGAGTCCGGCAGTCGGTTCCCGGCTGGGGCGGCGGCGGGGACAGCGCTGTGACGGTCGGTGCGGCAGTTGTCGGCGACGGGCTTGCCGGAACATCTTGCGGCGCTGACGTTTCCGCGCCGGGTACGGGTGTCTCGCTAGTGGTGGGTGGGGGCGGCGGCGTCGAAGCGGGCGGAGACTGGGCGCGCGCGAGCGGGCAGAGCGGCAACAGCGACTCGGTGGCCAATCGCCGCAGCTGTGCGTTGGCCTGATCCAGGGTGCCCACCGGCAGGCCGGCCCCGACTTGGGCGCGGGCCGACTCGGCCAGATCGGACGGCTTCATCAACTGGCAGTCACGGTTCGCGCCGGCCTGGCCGTAGCGGACTACCGACAACTGGTTGAGGCTGTTCAGGCAACCCTGCGAATACGGCTGGTGCAGCGGCACGCCCAGGATGGATATCTGGATGCCCTGCATGATGGACACGGCGCCGTTGTAGGCGGTGACGTAGTAGTAACTCCGGATCACGGTGCGGCCGACGGCGAGCGCCGCGAGCACCAGCAGGATCGTCAGCGTGAGTCCGATCAACACCCGCCGTCGCGATTGCCGCGGCGGCGGAGCTGTGTCTATCTGCGGCACAACGCGTTTGGCAACCTCTTTGCGGGGTGTGATGGCCGAGGCCCGGCCGGCTGAGGTGTTGGGCCGGGTCAGTTGGTCATGAACGTCGGAGTCACCGGACACCGCACCCGCGATGATCGGCTGCGTCGGGCCGTAATCGGTGTCGACGACGTCGGCGACCACCACGGTCACGTTGTCGGGGCCGCCGCCGCGCAATGCCAATTCGATCAGCCGGTCGGCGCTGTCGGTGACGTCGGGAATCTTCAGGGCGTCCAGAATGGTCTCGTCGCTCACCGGATCGGAAAGTCCGTCTGAGCAAAGCAGATAGCGATCACCGAGCCGGACCTCGCGCATGGTCAGGGTCGGCTCGACCTCATGGCCGGTCAGCGCCCGCATGATCAACGATCGCTGGGGGTGGCTGTGGGCCTCTTCTTTGGTGATCCGCCCCTCGTCGACCAGGGTCTGGACGAACGTGTCGTCTTTGGTGATCTGCGTCAGTTCACCGTCGCGCAGCAGATAGCCCCGCGAGTCGCCGATGTGGATCATGCCAATCCGGTTGCCCGCGAACAGGATTGCGGTAAGTGTGGTGCCCATACCTTCGAGGTCGGGCTCCATCTCCACCTGGGCGGCGATTGCCGAATTGCCGGAATGCACGGCGGCGTCGAGGTTGGCGAGCAGGTCGCCGCCGGGCTCGTCATCGTCGAGGTGGGCCAGCGCGGCAATCACCAACTGCGACGCGACTTCACCGGCGGCGTGGCCGCCCATCCCGTCGGCGAGCGCCAGCAATCGTGCACCGGCGTACACCGAGTCTTCGTTGTTGGATCGCACCAAGCCGACATCACTGCGCGCTGCATAGCGCAAGACCAAAGTCACGGCCGCAACTCAATTACCGTCTTGCCGATACTCACCGGCGTGCCAATAGGAACCCGTACCGCCGTCGTCACCTTCGCCCTGTCAAGGTATGTGCCGTTGGTCGATCCTAGATCTTCGACGTACCATTCCGAGCCTCGCTGGGAAAGCCGCGCGTGCCGCGTCGACGCGTAATCGTCGTTGAGCACCAACGTGGAGTCGTCGGCGCGCCCGATCAGCACCGGCTGACCGCTCAGCGTGATGCGCGCACCGGCCAATGCCCCTTCGGTCACAACGAGATAGCGCGCCGCGTTGCCGCGTTGGCGCGACGGCAGCAGAGTCCCGCGCAACGTCAAGCCTCGTCGCACCATCACCGCGCCGGTCGGTGCGTAGATGTCGGTACGCAAGATGCGCAGCACCGACCAGATGAATAACCACAACAGCATCAAGAAACCGGCGCGCGTCAGTTGCAGTACGAGTCCCTGCATCCGGCGTCCTCTCCGTCCTGGTGCCGCGTGCCCCACGTGCCCGGATATAGCAACGTCACGATACTTGGACGGCGGTCGACGGGGGGTGAAGCCAATGCCTTCGCGTCCTAAGGGCTCAGTGGATGTGGACGACGATCTCCGAGTGCCCCAACCGGATCACATCGCCGTCGGCCAACTGCCACTCCTGAACAGGCGCGTTGTTGACGGTGGTGCCGTTGGTGGAATTGAGGTCGGACAGCAGCGCGACTTGGCCGTCCCACCGAATCTCCAAGTGGCGACGCGACACACCGGTGTCCGGCAGCCGGAACTGTGCATCCTGGCCACGGCCGATGACGTTCGGGCCTTCACGTAACTGGTAGGTGCGCCCACTGCCGTCGTCGAGTTGCAGCGTGACCGCCGAGCCCGAGGACGAGTAGCCGCCCTGTTGTCCGTAGCCGCCGTAACCGCCGGCGTCCGCGGGCTGGCCGTAGTCGTAGTCGCGCCCGGGCTCGGCATACCCGCCGCCACCACCGGGTGGGGCGTATGACTGGCCGTAGTCCTGTCGGCCGTATCCGCCGCCGCCGTAGCCCGGGTCGTAGCCTGCGCCCTGTTCGGGGTAGCCGCCGCGCTGGTCCGGGTATCCGCCCTGGTCGGGGTATCCGCCTTGTTCGGGGTATCCGCCTTGTTCGGGGTAGCCGCCGCGCGGGTCGGGTGCGCCGTAGCCGCCTTGTTCGGGGTATCCGCCGCGCGGGTCGGGTGCGCCGTAGCCGGCTTGGTCGGGATAGCCGCCGCGCTGTTCGGGGTAGCCGCCAGGTTCCGGCTGATACCCGCCACGCGGGTCGGGTGCGCTGTAGCCGCCTCGGTCGGGGTAGCCGCCGCGCTGCTCGGGGTAGCCGCCGCGCTGTTCCGGGTATCCGCCCTGGTCGGGGTAGCCGCCGCGCGGATCGTGTGCGCCGTAGCCGGCTTGGTCGGGGTAGCCGCCGGCCGGCCGCTGCTCGTACTGCGGCGGGTAGCCGCCTTGGTCGGGGTAGCCGCCGCGCTGTTCGGGGTAGCCGCCGGGTTCCGGCGGATACGCGCCACGCGGATCGGGTGCGGCATGCGGGTCGTCATGCGGATGCGCGTAGGGATCGTCGTAGTGGTCGTCGCCGGGCCGTCCCTGCCCGTGGCCGCCGCCGTAGCTCGAATTCTCACTCATCGCTGGTACTCCTGGTTCTGCGCTGAACGCACGATCTGATTGTGGCGGGGCGAGCTCGCCGGCTGTTGGCCGGGGCTCGACATCGGGGTTGACAGCGCCGCGGGTGCGGAACTGGCCGGTGTGCAGGTTCGTCGACTGCTCGAACCGGATGACCACATCACCATATGTTTGCCACCCCTGTTCGCCGATGTATCCCGCTAAGTGCTTCGCGAAACCGTCCGAAGTGAGGTCCGGGTCGGCGCCCACTTTCTGGTAGTCGTGCATACCGAGGGTAATGATGTATTCGTTGGGAGCCAAAAGGCGATCGCCTGCGACGGGGCGAATTCCCTCGGCCGCTTCCCGGCGCAACATCGCATCGACCTCTTGCGGGACGATCGATCCGCCGAATACTCGGGCAAAGGCATCGCCGACGGAGACCTCGAGTTTGCGCTCGATGCGTTGGACTAGCCCCCTCTGGCTGCTCATGTCTAAGCGCCCGCCTCAGTCCTTGTCTCTCGGTGCTGCACGGCGGACGATGCTCCGGCGTGTCGCATCACGCGTGTCGTATCCAGCATGGTATCCGGCAAGCGCTGCGCAGCGGCACCTCCAGAACTCTGAGAATCGAATCGGGCCAGGTCAACCGGCGTCCAGCGCGCTCGGCAGCACCGGTGCGGTTTGGAGACGCGCGCTACTACAGTGGTAGGCTCCACCGGTTGTTTTAGGGCGAGTGGCGGAATGGCAGACGCGCTGGCTTCAGGTGCCAGTGTCCTTCGGGACGTGGGGGTTCAAGTCCCCCTTCGCCCACAGTGAGCAGTTCTACAAACTCAGAGGCATAAGGTCACGAACTCGAAAGGGCTCGTGACCTTTTGTTTGGCGGGGTTGCGCTGTCTCGAAGGTCTGTGTGACGGAGATTAGGACTTTCGTCGCTAAATCCGCGGTCCGGCCGTCGTCGTGAAGGCGTAGTCATCGCAGTGCCGCGCGCGGATCTTCGGCGCTGTTCGCCACTGGTCGGCGGAGCCTACATACAGTTCCGTTCAGTCAAGAACGATGAGTTGAGGGTGCTCAGCCGTGATCAGCGGTGAGTTGAAGAGCAAGGTCGCGCGTGAAGCCCGGCGTGCGCGTGGGCAGTCGATTGGTCGCCCAAAGGCACTCAACAACTCACAGGCGCCGCTGGCTCGACGGATGCATGCCAGCATTGAATCCGCGAACGCGATTGCTGAAACCCTCCGGAGTATCGCGCGCAACTGTCTACCGCGCGGTGGCCGAGGACGCCGACGAGTGATTCAACGGCAACAGTTGGGGTCGAGGACAGTGCACAGAGCGACCAATGCGTCGCGTCGCGGTCGGTGATACACATTCATCCCTCGACGTTCGGACTCGACCAAACCTGCGCGTCGCAACTGGGACAGGTGATGACTCACTGTTGACTCGCCCAGGTCGACAGCCGAGGCAAGATCGCAACTGCACACCTCGCCGGCATCCGAACTGAACAGCAGCGACACCAGCTTCACTCGCACCGGGTCGGCCAATGCCTTGAGCCGCAACGCAATTGCCAGGGCGGCATCGTCATCGACAGGCCCAGCGGCGACCGGCGAGCAGCGCACCGGTGCGGACATATCGACCACCGGCAGTGTCTTGGGCATGGCGACCATCCTGCCACAAAGATTGACATATATCGAAGAGGTGGGCATCATCGGCCAGGTCAGTAGTTCGACATAAGCCACAAAGGTCGGAGTCCTATGTCCCGCGCTCAACTCGCCCTCAACGTTGACGACCTCGACGAGGCCATCGCGTTCTACTCCAAGCTGTTCAACACCGCCCCCGCCAAGGTCAAACCGGGCTACGCGAACTTCGCGGTCACTAAACCACCCTTGAAGCTCGTCCTCATCGAAAACCCCGGCCACGGCGGGACTCTCAACCACCTCGGCGTCGAAGTGGAATCCAGCGATGCCGTCCATGCCGAGATCGCACGCCTGACCGACGAGGGACTGTTTACCGACGAGGAGATCGGGACGACCTGCTGCTTCGCCAAACAGGACAAGGTGTGGGTGACTGCGCCCGCGGGTGAGAAGTGGGAGGTCTACACAGTCCTTGCAGACTCCGAGTCGTTTGGCGCAGACTCCCCCGTCCTCGCCAACTCTGACGGCACTGGCAGCGCCTGCTGCACCGGAACGACGAGCGACGCCGCGGCGGGTGGATCGTGAGTCGGCCAGTGCAACTTGGAACGCCGCCTGCTGTTGTGGAGAAGTTGTCGCGCCTCGACCAGCTCCTGCCGGTGTGGATCGGCCTCGCAATGGCAGGGGGCTTACTCCTTGGGCGGCTCATTCCCGGACTGAACTCCGCCCTCAATCACGTTCAGGTTGACGGGATCTCACTGCCGATTGCGCTCGGTCTGCTGGTGATGATGTACCCGGTGCTCGCCAGGGTCCGCTACGACCGACTGGACACCGTGACCGGCGACCGCAAGCTGCTGGCAAGCTCACTTGTCCTGAACTGGCTCGTCGGCCCCGCGTTGATGTTCGCGTTGGCATGGCTGCGGCTCCCCGACCTCCCCGAATATCGCACCGGCCTGATCATCGTCGGTCTGGCCCGCTGCATCGCCATGGTGATCATCTGGAACGACCTTGCTTGCGGTGACCGCGAAGCCGCAGCAGTGCTGGTCGCCCTCAACTCGGTGTTTCAGGTCGTCATGTTCGCCGCGCTGGGCTGGTTCTACCTCTCGGTCCTCCCCGGCTGGCTCGGCCTGGAGCGGACCGCCATCAGCAGCTCGCCGTGGCAGATCGCTAAATCCGTGCTTGTTTTCCTCGGCATCCCCCTGCTCGCCGGGTATCTCACCCGGCGCTTCGGCGAGAACGCCAAGGGCCGCTCCTGGTACGAGTCGACGTTCCTGCCCAGAATCGGACCGTGGGCGCTATACGGCTTGCTGTTCACCATCGTTATTCTCTTTGCGCTGCAAGGACATCAGATCACCAGCCGTCCTCTCGATGTACTTCGCATCGCGGTGCCATTGCTGGTCTACTTCGCCGTCATGTGGGGCGGCGGTTACCTGCTGGGTGCAGTCCTCGGCCTCGGATACGAACGCACCACCACCCTCGCGTTCACCGCTGCGGGCAACAACTTCGAACTGGCCATCGCGGTGTCTATCGCGACCTACGGGGCAACCTCAGGGCAGGCGCTCGCCGGCGTCGTCGGCCCGCTCATCGAAGTCCCGGTCCTGGTCGCCCTGGTCTACGTATCACTAGCCCTCCGAGGACGATTCGCTCCTGCCGCCCGCGACTGCGTTGCATGATGCCGAACGCCAAACCCGCCGTGCTGTTCCTCTGCACCCACAATGCGGGCCGCTCCCAGATGGCCATGGGATTCTTCAAACACTTCGCAGGCGACCACGCCAGCGTCTACTCGGGCGGCTCCGAACCCGCCACCGAAGTCAACCCAGCCGCCATCGCAGCAATGGCCGAAAAGGGCATCGACATCGCCGCCGAACAACCGCAGCAGTGGAGCATGGACATGCTCGAAGCCGTGGACGTGGTGATCACCATGGGATGCGGAGACTCTTGTCCAATCCTGCCCGGGCGCCGCTACGAAGAATGGGTTCTACCCGACCCAGCCGGCCAACCGCTCGACGCGATACGACCGGTCCGCAACGAAATCGAACGGCGAGTACACACGCTGCTCAGCCAGCT
>DATAZN010000579.1:0-2846 GCA_036272035.1 Mycobacterium sp.
GGCGGTACAGCAGTTCGACGGGGCCCGAAGTCAGCGTTTCGAGCTTCTAATTCACCTAGCTTTCAGGCCGCGTGGATGTCGGAGATTGGCGAGGAAGATCCGGGGTAGGAGGGCGGGGTCTTGTAGTCGTGAGGGTGGGTCGATGAGGTTGTGGACGCGGAACAGCCGCTCGGTCAGCGTGATGTCGCTGGTGGCGGCGCTCAGCGCGGAGTTGGTGGCCCACTTGCTGATTCGTTGTCGCAGAGTGCCCGTAACGCCGTCGGTGAGCGGGGCGCGATCGTTGGCCTGGTTCATCGCCCAGGTCGGACCGATATGTCCGGCCGCGGCGGAGAAGAATCGACGCGGGAGGTCGGGGTCGCCTGCTCGCAGGCAGTCGCGCAGGGTCAGTGCCTGCACGGCCGCCATCGTCATGCCTTGGCCCCAGATGGGGTCCAGCATGCACAGAGCGTCGCCGATCACGACGATGCCGGCCGGGTAGCGCGGCATGTGGTCATAGCGTCTCCATGTCGCGGCCGTGTTGCGGAAGACGGCGATATCGCCGACAGGTGCGGCGTCACGAAGGCCGGTCATGATCGTTGTAGGCATGAAACGCTCTGCGATGGAGAGCATTTCGGCGAATCCGGTCGGCGGCTCGCCCTGGCCGACGGCGTGGCCGACTGCCAGGATCCAGGTGTTGTGTTCGTAGCCCAGTAGCAGCAGGCGGGTTGCGGTGCTCGCGTGGTCGACGATCGACGCCATCCGCTGGGCGATCTGTCCATGTGGGATGTTTATTAGCTGACTGGAGTAGGCCCACGCCGCTGCTGCGTGTTTCACAGGTGGCGAGCCGAAGCCGTTGCGCTGCAGGAAATCGGGTGTACGCGAGGCGCGGCCTGTGGCGTCAACGACGAGCTCGGCATCCAGGATGGTCGCGACGCCGGTGTCACAGTTGGTCGTGACCACGCCGGTCACTGCCTCGGCCGTGGTGACCAGATCGACCACCTCGTGACCATCGAGAAACGTGACGTTGCCCAGCGCGGCAACACGTCGGCGAACGTGAAACTCCATGAAAGGGCGGCTCGCCTGGTAATAGCGCAGCGCCTGCGGGTCGGCCAGTGTTCCGGTACAGCACAGCTCGTAGCGACCCACTCGGGTGTAGATCCGAGACGGGTCGTTGATGACGGCGCCGGCGTCAACGAGTTCCTCGAGAATGCCCGGGAACAGTTCACCGAGCACTTGCGTGCCTCGGGTGAGGAATTGGTGTAGATGGCGTCCCTGCGGCACGCCTTTGCGATGGCGGGGTTGATCGGGAAGCTGGTCTCGCTCCAGCACCATCACTGACTCGTAGAAGTCCGACAGCACGCGGGCGCTCAGAAGTCCCGACATGCCGGCTCCCAGGACAACTGCGCGCGAGCCGGCGGTGTGCGTCGCCGGCCTTCGCATCGCACGCCACTTGGCGTCGGTGTTTCCGATCTGCATGCTGTAGCTGCTCTGTGCCACCGGAGGTTTCCTTTCGGAGTTGGACTATTCGATGAGGTCGTCGGCCGCGACTGTTCGTGCGGATAGGCACGGGCGGGCTCTAGTTCCGGCGGGCGAGGTACTGGGTGTTTTCGAAGAGAGCGATCGTCACGTGGGGGTCGTGGAGCACGCGGTCGATGTAGTGGCGGTGGGCGTCGACTTGTTCTGGGGGCGCGCCGACTTCATGCAGGTAGGCCTCGGTGCATTGTTCGAATCCCAGGGCGTGCACGAGTTTGGCCTGAGTTGTCGAGGCAATGGGTTGGTGGCGGTCGCGGCGCTCGATCATGAAACCGGCGCGGTGTAATGCGTCGGTAATTCGGTCGGCAACGTCGAACGACAGGCCTCGGGCGCGGCCGAGCGCGTACCACCAGGGCCGCCAGAGGTCGCTATTGGTGTTGGCGGGGGAGAACGTGAGGCTGCCGACGTCGGCGATCTCCAGGAGAAGCGCGCCATCGTCGGTGATCATGTGTGCCATCGCGTTCAGTGCGCGTTCGAGGTTTCTGACGTGCATGAGCAGGAAGCGGCTGTAGACCCAGTCGACGTGCTGGCCGCGCAGGGGTTCGTCTTCGAGGCTGGCCTGGATGAAGGTGACGTTGGGTCGGTGCGCCAATGTGGTGCGTGCGATCCGCAGCTGGTCTGGTGAGGCGTCGACGGCGTAGACCTGGCCGGCGTCACCGACGCGGGCCGCGATTCGTTCGGTGACCCCACCGTGGCCGCAGCCAAGGTCTGCGACGGTGTCTCCGGGGCGCACACCGGCGGCCTCGACGAATGCGGAGGACATCGGGTCGTAGAACTGGCCGAGGAGCCGCAGACGTCGCGCATCGGCGTCCCCGATCTGCATGCTGTAGGCGCCAGTACACATTGCCGGGATTCCCTTCAGGAGTTGCTAACTCGGTAGATGCCACGGCGTCGAACCGGCGCCGCGGCCCCGCACATCGGCGTCGTTATTCGATGAGGTCGTCGGTGGGGGTCGTAAGCCGTTGTTGGTGAAGGCGGGAAGCACGTCCGTGAAGGCGGGCATCAGGTTCGTCGGGTTCCCGTCCCAGGGAAGCGCTAGAAGTTGCCCGACGCTGCGTCGTCCACCGAAGGCACGTAGCGCCTCGAAATCCGAGATACAGAGTCCGACGTGACCGTGCGCAGTGTGCGGGTCACCGAGTTGCACGGATCCGATTGTGGGAGTGCTTAACCGCAGCGCCGGCAGCTCCGCCTGTCGGATGAATTGGTCACCCATCGTTGTCATGAAACCCAGGGCCGCCTCAAACGCGAGATCGCCGGCGCGGGAACCCGGCTCCCTCAACGCACCGCGAATGTCGTGCTCATGGGTCAGGGTGTCGAACACGAGCTGGCATACC
>DATAZN010000580.1:0-8211 GCA_036272035.1 Mycobacterium sp.
GAGCAGATGCTCGGCTACCTCGATCCTGATGCCAACCGGGCGGCTCTCGACGACGCGGGCTGGTTCTCCACCGGGGACGTCGGTGTGGTCGATGCCGCCGGCTTCGTCACCATCACCGGGCGGGTCAAGGACGTGATCAACCGCGGCGGCGAGAAGTTCTCCGCCCGCGACATCGAAGACCTGCTCGTCAAACACTCCGCGGTGCGCCACGCTGCAGTAGTGCCGGGACCCGACGCACGGTTCGGCGAGGTGCCGGTGGCGTTCGTCGTGTTCGAGCAGTCGGGCCAAGTGTCGGCCGAAGACCTGTCCCGTCACCTGCATGCCACCGGACTGGCCCGCCAAAAGACGCCCGTCGCATGGCATTTCGTGGATGCTTTGCCGATGACACCATCGGGCAAGGTCAAGAAGTTCGAGCTGGTCGCAACAGTAAACACAGTGGAAAGGCTGGGATGAAACTCGATCAATTTCGCACCATGCTCAGTCTGGGCGACGACACCGAGGGCCGCACCGTGCTGCCCGTCCCGGACCCGAGCGTAGAGCGGATCTTCGGCGGACAAATCATGGCTCAGCTCATCGTTGCCGCCGCACCGCCGGGCTCGGCAAAAGCCGTGAAGTCACTGCAAATTGCGTTTCCGCGCGCCGGACGCGCCGCTGAGCCGTTGTACCTGGACCTGGAGCAAACCCACGACGGTCGCTCGCTGGGGCATCGGCGTGCCGTGGCGTGGCAGGGCCAGGAATCCGCCCGCCGGGTGGTCGCGACCGCGTCGATCCTCGTCGACCGCGCCGACGACGGATACGACTATCAGTACAGCGCTGCCGCGGCCGGTGATCCGATGGCGGCCAAACCCATTGACTTCGCTGTGATCCCGGGCGAAGCCCGTTTGATCGACGAGGGTCTGGATGTCGAGGATGCCGCGACCGCGGACCTGGCGTTTTGGATGCGCTGCCCGGACTTCACCGATACCGCGCTTGCCCAACCGGTCATCGCCTACATCTCGGACTGGCCGCTGATCGGCACCCTGCTCAAAGCGGTGCCCGGGGTAAGCCAGCGCGATGCCCATGTCACCGTACAAACCGGTGTCGTAACCCATTCGGTGTGGTTTCACCAGCCGTTCGACGTCGCGCAGTGGCTGCGGATGCAGATCCACGGCGTGCGATTGGTCGGTGGCCGCGGCTTCGGCACCGGCGACGTTTACACCCAGTCCGGAACACATGTCGCGTCCTTCGCGCAGGAAAGCGTCGTGAGGACCCCCCCGAAGGGAATGCAACCATGACAGCCCAACACTTCGTCCGCTACGACGTCGACGACCGGGTCGCGGTCATCACCCTGGACCGCCCCGAGGCCGCCAACGCCCAAACACCAGGCGTCCTCAAGGATCTCGATGACGCTTGGCGGCGCGCCGACGAAGCTCCCGATGTCCGGGTCATCGTTTTTCAGACCACCGGTAAGCACTTCTCCGCCGGACACGACATGTCGGGCAACGATCCGTCGGCCAACGGGCGCAACCTGCGCCCGCAGCGCACCGACGGCAAGCTACTCGCGGACACCTACTACGACTGGGAGACCCGCGGCTACCTGGAGTATGCGAAGCGCTGGCGCGACATCCCCAAGCCGTCCATCGCCGCGGTGCAGGGCAAGTGCATCGCGGCCGGGCTGATGCTGTGCTGGCCGTGCGATCTCATCGTCGCTGCGGACAACGCGCAGTTCTCCGACCCGGTGGGTCTGATGGGCATCATGGGCATCGAATACCACGCCCACACTTGGGAACTCGGGCCCCGCAAGGCCAAGGAGATGCTGTTCACCGCCGGATCGGTGACCGCCGAGGAGGCGCTGCGATCGGGGATGGTCAACCACGTCGTACCGCTGCAGGACTTGCAGTCGGCCACCATGACGCTCGCTCATCGTGTTGCTCAGACCGACCCCTGGGCGCTGCGACTGGCCAAGCGGGCAGTCAACCACACCATGGACACCATGGGCTTCTCGACGGCGATCGCGTCATGTTTCGACATGCATCATCTCGGCCACACGCGCGCGCTGGCCGCGACGAACGGCCAGACCGTTGTGATGGCGGACCTGGAACGGATGAAGGCCGCGGGCCGCACCAAGTGAGTCCCACGGCTTCGGGTAGTGGCCTTGCTCCGCATCACTGCAAAGCGAGACAAGAAACGCGGCTCCGTGAGCTGCGGAAATGCAGGGCAATCGACTGACCCGAAGTGATCTCACTTCTAGAAACGAAACGGCGACTTTTCGGTGGCGTTCGGTTCAGTGCTAGCCGCACCCGGTGCGCACCGTAGTGGGCGCCGGTCGACGCCCATGACGTCAGGCAAGTCCGCCGCCTGCTCCGTCAACGACCCGGCCGCCTGTCGACATGAAGCTAGCGCACAGAAGTCCAAATGGCAACATGCTGACGCCATTTTGCTAGCGTGGTGACTATGGACAGCTCGACGCGGCGAACTAGGGGCCTGCAGTGCGGTCCCCGAAGCCACCAGGTGGTCGAGAAGGTGCGCAACGCCACCCTGGCCGAACTGGCACGAGTGGGGTTTCCGGGGCTGACCGTCGAGGGAGTCGCCAAAGCCGCGAACGTCAATCGCACGACGATCTATCGGCGCTGGCCGTCCAAGAGCGCACTACTGTTGGCCGTCATCGAGCCGCTGCTTGAGCGTTTCGACCACGATCCCGATACCGGTTCACTCGGCGGCGATCTGCTGGCCCTGATGCTGATGATGGGGGAGACCGCGGCCTTGCCCGAGGGGCAGGCGGTCCACCGCGCGGTCGGGTCAATTTCGGACGAACTCAAGGACCTCGTCGATACCACTAATGACCGGGCGCTGGGCGCATTTCATCGCGCATTTGATCGCGCACGCGCCCGAGGCGAGGTCGGACCAACCGACGACACCGAAGTGATCGCGCACCTGGCCTTCTTCGGCATCGTGCTCTGGCAGGAGACCCGAGAGCGCGCGCCCACCGTGGAGGAATGCTGCCGGATACTGCGAGTCGTGCTCGCACCGCTGGCCGGCAGTCCCTCGGCGCCACCTGCGCGCTCAGCAACGTGATACCAGTGGCTGCCATCGCACCGCGTTGGGAGCCGCCTCGGTCACATTAGGCGGCGTCTTCGTCGGCCGTCCAGAGCTGGTCGATGGCAGCGAGCGCCTTATTGAGGCTTTCGGCGGCGAGGGATTTGAGATGGGCCATCTCCGGGTTGACATCGGCCGTCGTGAGTTCGGCGGTGATGAATCGCGGCTGCAACCCGGTCACCGACAAGGCGTGTGACAACCAGGTCTGGGCATGATCCCAGCCTTCGCGCGGTGTGCCTGGACCATAACCGCCGCCGCGGCTGGCAAGCACGATGAAGTCGGTGTCGCCGAGCAGGCCGGCGTGGGTCTCGGCGTCGATGGACAACCACAGGGCGATGATGTGGTCGACCCAGGCCTTGACCATGCTGGGCGGACCGAAGTTGTACAGCGGCAGTCCGAGCAGGACCGTGTCGGCCTGCTTGATCTCGTCGATCAATTCAACGCTGCGCGCGAGCGACGTGTCTTGTGCCGCAGTGCGCTGCTCGGCGGCCACCATTCGCGCCAGTCCGGTCGCGGCGTCCAAGTGCGGTATGGGATTGGTGCCCAGATCGCGGTAGGTCACCGTTCCGTCGGGATGGGCGCCCCGCCACCGACTGGCGGCCCGAGCGGTCAGTCGCCGACTCACCGACCGTTCACCCTGGACCGAGGAATCGATGTGCAGCAGGTGTGACATCTCGAAACCTCCATAGATCGCTGGCCGGTTGTCCAACCCGAAGCTAGCGCAGAAATGATCAAATGGCAACACAACGTCGCCATTTGTGTTAGCGTGGTGGCCTACGGACAGTTCGACGCGCCAAACGAGGAGCGTGCACGCATGACGCTTGACCTAACGCCGGATCAGCTGTTGTCGACCACGCGCACAGTGCGCAAACGCCTCGATTTGTCGCGCCCAGTCGAGCGGGAAGTGTTGGAGGAGTGCTTCGACCTCGCCTTCCAAGCACCGACCGGTGGCAACCAGCAGGGCTGGCACTTCGTCGTCGTCACCGACGCCGACCACAAGAAGGCACTTGGGAAGCTGTACCGGAAATCCCAAAGCGAGACCGAGCCGCCGTCGGCCCCTGCGGGACAGGGGTCCGTAATGAACTCCGCGGCCTACCTGGCTGAGCACCTCCAGGAGGTGCCGGTCCTGGTCATCCCGTGCATCGAAGGCCGGTATGAAAACGCTCCTCACCTTTGGCAAGCCATAGCGTGGGGATCGATACTGCCCGCGACCTGGAGTTTCATGCTCGCCGCCCGCGCTCGGGGCCTGGGAACGGCATGGACGACATTGCACCTGGCCCACGAACGCGACGCTGCCGCAGTGCTCGGGATCCCGTATGAGCAGGTGACGCAGGCGGCGCTGATCCCGGTTGCTCACACGATCGGTACCGAGTTCAGGCCCGGGCCCCGGCGTCCCCAAGCCGAGCACGTTCACTGGGGTAGTTATATCAGCTAAGTATCTAGTTTAGCTGAGGTTAGGAAGGACAGCGCACGGCACGCACAGACAACGACACCTGGGACTTGGCGACCAGCGTGGGCGCAACGGCGACGATGGTCGCCGCTGCCCGGGCGATAGCCACCAAAGCCGAGAACCCTTTGATCCACGACCGGTTCGCCGATCCCCTGGTCCGTGCGGTCGGCGTCGATGTCTTCACCCGTTGGGCCACAGGTGAACTCGACGCCGCTGACCTCGACGACAGCGAGTCCGCGTGGCGGCTGGAGCACATGCCCGACGCGATGGCCGCCCGCACTCGCTATTTCGACTCGTTCTTCCTCGACGCGACCCAGGCCGGCATCCGCCAGGCGGTGATTGTGGCGTCCGGTCTCGACGCGCGGGCCTACCGGCTGGCGTGGCCCGCCGATATGACGGTGTTCGAGGTCGACCAGCCACAGGTCATCGAGTTCAAGTCCACCACTCTGGCGGGTTTGCGCGCCGCCCCGACGGCCGACCTGCGCACAGTATCCATCGACCTGCGGCACGACTGGCCGGCCGCCTTGCGCGACGCCGGTCTAGACAGCGACCGGCCCACCGCTTGGATCGCCGAGGGCCTGTTCGGCTATCTGCCGCCCGAAGCCCAGGACCGCCTGCTGGACAACATCACCGCGCTCAGCGCCGACGGCAGCCGACTGGCCACCGAAACCGTCCCCGACATGTCGCATCTGGATCTCGAAAAGGCCCGGGAAACGATGCGCACAGCCACCGCCAAATGGCGTGACCACGGCTTCGAACTGGAGTTTGCGGACCTGGGATACGAGGGCGAGCGTAATGAGGTCCCCACCTACCTGGAGAACCTGGGCTGGCGGTCAGTCGGCACGCCGATAAGCCGGCTCTTGGCCGACAACGGACTAGCGGCCGTGCCGCATGGTAGCGACTGGGTTCCGATGGCCGACAGCGTCTACTACACGTCCGTCCTGAGCAAGTAGTCGACCACGATGCGTGACTCCGCGGCGCTGCTCCCGCCGTGAGGAATAGGACCCAGTATCGCTCGCGTCACAGCCACAACTGTCATAGCGCCTCGGAGGAATAGCACACATCTGGAATACGTCCGCTCCGTCAATAGAGTCCACCCACGACTGAATGAGGACTTCCACGCCGACCGATTCGCAGCACTCCTCGACCCAGCCGCCAAACAGAATGTTCCACTGACCTCTTAAGATCGCCCTGATTGCGGCAAGCCGGGCTGATCGCACCTTGGAGCTGACTATCGGCGGAGCATTCGCTTGCCGTCAAAGCTATTCCACGCTTGCGGACGAAGTTCGATGACGACGCGGTCCTGCCGGGCCAACGTCGCCGCGTTCAGGCCAACCGTTTTGCCGAACTGCGGGTAGAACCATTCGGCTGTGGACGCGTCATCGTGCACGACTGCCAATGTCCGGGCACTGATCATCCGGCCATGGCCGAGTGGTTTACCTGCGCTGGAAACTGCGACCGTGCTTCGGGGGTCCGCGACTAGACAGTCGACCCGGGGACGGTCGCGGAAGGACGTCACCCAGAACGCATCGCGCTCAAACACGTAGGTTAGGAATGCCGACACCGGCCAACCGTCGCTGTTGAGCCACCCGCCTGTGCATTCGGTCTGCACTGCAAGAAGTTGCCTTCGCTCGTCATCACTCAGACGAAACGCTGCGAAATCCATCGTTTTCCTAGCCACGCCGAAGCCGGTCCGTCGTCAACGACCTCACCAGCCCCTGGCGGTCTAGTTTGCCGGTGGGCAGCATCGGTAACTCGCTCTCGGCGAGGATCGCGATGACTGTCGGCACCTTGAACCCCGACAGGTTGGCGCGGGCATGGGCGGCGATGGCGTCGGTGGACAACTGGGCGCCGTGCGCGGGCACGACGGCGGCCCCGACGACCTCGCCGCGAACGGGGTGGGGCAGGGCGACGACGAAGCTGTGCAGCACGCCGGGCATGGCGTCCAGAACCGATTCGACCTCGGCCGGTGACACATTGGACCCCGCGGTTTTGATCAGGGTGCTGGCGCGACCGGTGAAGTGCAGATGCCCGGCCTCGTCGAACCATCCCCGGTCCCCGGTGTCGTACCACCCGTCGTCGGTGAAGATCTCGTGGCGATCTCGCTTGTAGATCCCGCTCATCAGGATCTGGCCGCGCACCTGGATCTGGCCCTCCTGCCCCGGCGGTGCTTCCAGCCCCGCGGTATCCGCGATCCGGTGCTGCACGAGCCCGGGCAGCGGAATCCCGAAGGAGCCACGGCGTTCTGGCGGCAACGGGGTGTCTGGCACCTCGACCATGGTGTGCGGGCCGCCGGTCTCGGTCATGCCGAGCAGGTTGGGAGTCAGCTCGGGTTCGCTGGGTCGACGTTCGGGAGGCAGCGCCTGCAGCATGGTGCCGCCCCGGACGCTGGACAGGTCACGTTTGGCGAAGTCGGGATGGTCGGCCATGGCCTGACTGGCCTGCGCCCAGCACGAGATAAAGGTGGCCCGCTCGCGTTCCAGCAGTGCCAGCGTGGCACCGGCGTCGAACACGTCCTGGGCCAGGATCGCGGCCCCGGTGGACAGCGCCTGCAACACCACCATGGTCAGTCCGCCCACCCAGAAGAACGGCATCGGGGAGTAGATGCGGTCGGCGGCGGTGACACCGCGGTGGCGGGCCAGGACGGCCGCGTGACGCACCAGGCTGCCATGGGTGTGCGCGACGGATTTCGGCAGCGCCGTGGTTCCGGACGTCGTCACCAGCACGAGATCGTCGGCGGGTCGGACCTCCTGCTCGGCCGAGCCGGTCAGAGGCGCGACGGGGCCCGTGCTGCCGGGCCAGGGCGTCGTCCACTCCCGGTCGCACTCGGGCCAGACATGCACTCGGCGCAGGTAGGGCACCGCCGCGAGGGAGATCGCCGCGTCGCCGTCGGTGAGGCCAGGCAACGCGTCGGCGACCCGCGCCACGAGGTCGCGGCGGGCGATCGAGCGGCCCATCAATAGCACTTGGGTGTCGGTGTGGCGCAGCAGCCTGGCGAGTTCGGCGCCCGGCGCGAAGGTCGACAGCGGGACGGTGAGCGCGCCGATGCGCGCCGCCGCCAGCCACGCGATCAGCCACTGAGCACAGTTGGGGAACAGGATGCCGACCCGGGTTCCCTTGCCCACCCCCGAGGCCAACAGCGCATCGGCGAGTGTCCTGGACTGCGCGTCGGCCTCAGCGAAACTGAGCCGCTCCTCGTCGGTGATCAGGAACTCGCCGTCAGGCTCGGCGCGCCGCCGTGACAGCAGCTCGGGGACACTGCCCGGCAGCCCGGGGGGTGTCGAATCGTCCGACGCGGTCTGCGCCGCGACCATCAGCCGACGTGCACCGGGATGTGCGAGTAGCCGGCCACATTGGACATCGTCACCCGTTGCAAACCGTCGGTGTTCACTGCGAACCGCGGCCAGTGCTCGCGGATCGCGTGTAAGGCGACCCGAGTCTCGAGCCGCGCCAGCCAGGAGCCCAGGCAGCTGTGTGCGCCGAATCCGAAAGCCAGCGTGGTAGAGCCGCCCCGTTTGATGTCGAACACATCGGGCCGATCGTAAGCCCGCGGGTCACGCGTGGCGGCACCGGTGACCAGCAGGGTGGGCGATCCCGCCGGGATGGTGCCCCCGTCGAGCACGACCTCTCGGGTGGCAAACCGGCCCTGATACTGCGAGGGCGGGTTGAGCCGCAGCATCTCCTCG
>DATAZN010000581.1:0-4264 GCA_036272035.1 Mycobacterium sp.
GGGCGCACCTGTGCGCTGTCGCCCCGATCCCGGCATCGTCAGGGAAAGTCACCCGCCGCCGGCTCAGCCCCGGCGGCAACCGTGAGGCCAGCCACGCCCTGCGGCGGATCGTGATCACCCGGATGAGCTCCCATCCCCCGACGCGGGCCTACGCCGAGCGGCGCAGCGAGGAAGGCCTGCCGGAGAAAGAGATCATCCGCCGCCTGAAGCGCTACCTCGCCCGCGAGGCCTGCCGCCACCTGCGCCCCGCCGCCTGACACCCTTAGACTCCGAGGGCGGCCTGACCCGCTAACCGGCTGCCGCACCCAGTGCTGGCCTGCTATCGATTCGCCGGCCGCCCCCGGTCCCTGCCGTGCCTTGCCGGGCGTGACCTCATAAGAGCTTTCCCTCACCCGGGCGGACCTTCCCTGTCTTGTCCGCAACCCAGCAAACCGTCCCGTTCGCCATCCTCTTCAGGACCCAGAAATGAGACCAGGAAATGCCACGCGAACCCCTTGACGAGACATAGGAGCATCGATCTGAAATTGTTCGAGCCGGTAGTAATGTCTTGCTTGTCGCAAATGCGAAGATCGCTTTTTTCCGGACTTCAAGGCAGAAGGTCAGCGTATGGATGCGCTCGACCGGACCACGATGGCGGTTCCAACGTTGCCACGTCGGTGGCCCGAGCCGTTCGGCGATGGCGGCACCCGAGGCGCCAGCGGAAAGGCGTCCGTACTCCTTGACCAGGCCGGAGCCTGTAACTGCGAGTTTTCTGCCTCCGAGTCAAGCTCGGCGAGGATTCGGATGACAGATTCCTGGAGTTCGGGCAAGTCGCGCGTCACGGTGTTCCACACGACGTCGAGATCGATATCGAAGTAGCCGTGGCTCACCCGATTGCGCATGTCGGTGATTACGCGCCAGGGCACTTCAGGATGCGCGTCGCGGACCTTATCGCTGACGCCTCGTGCCGCTTCGCCGATTATTTCTATCCAGTGAAGCACCGCGTTCTGCAGCAGCTCGTCGGTATCGAAGCGCGTCCGATCGTCTTGGGCGTAGCGCCTGATCCTACCGATCGCGGCCAAGACGTCCGCCAGGCGTTCACGATCGTCTCTCACAGGGCGACAGCCTCCGCGAGGACCCGGTCTCGAATGCGCGCCTTCAGGCCACGCGGCGTGGCCACGTCCACGTGACGCCCGACGATCTCCTCAACCTCAAGCGCAAAACCGCTGAGGTCGAACAGCGTAGTGTCCACACCCGGGGCCACCAGAAGATCTACGTCACTCGTCTCGATCGCATCGCCACGAGCTACCGAGCCGAACACGCGCACGTCACGCAAGCCGCGCCGGGACGCGGCCGCGAGTATCTGACGCCGAACCGCTCGAAGAGACCCGAGATCCGGTGACCGTTCCTGCTGCAGACCTGGCACAACGAGTCCTTTCTCTAGTCTCATGCTACTCGCGACCTAGCCCATCTCACGGAACCCGAAATCGGGACGTTAGGCGTCATGTCATGCGGGACAAGCTAGCCAGCTACTCTATGTAATCAGAGCGGCATTGGCGAGACGACGAATCGCCCCGCTGACGTCGGTCCAAGGCCATCGCTGACCCGACATTAAAGCTGCGGGTGGGGCGGGTGGGGCTCGAACCCACGACCGGCGGATTATGAGAAGCATGGCCCGCTACCCTGGACGCGCTAGCTGCATAGATACCACGGCTTCGTGCCGCTGATGGCTCTGATTGCACTGTCTGCACAGGTGACTCGGTCCACGAACCGGTCCACGGCAAAGCGCCGCCCTCCTCTCGTCCTGTTACTGTGCGTAACACCATCACTAGCGCCCAACCCTCCGCGCTAGTGGGAAGCCGCCGCCCTGGGTCTTCCTGGGCAGGAAGATGGAGCCGGACGAGTCCCTGGAAGACGCCGCGGTCCGGGAGACGCTCGAGGAGACCAGGCTGAGGGTGCGAGCTACCGGGATCATCGGCGAGCGAGTGCAACCGGAGACTGGCGTCCGATCACCTACGTGGCGGCGGAACCGGAAGACGAACTTGACGCCGTGGCCGCATGAGAAGAACTTGATCTAATCCGCTGGGTCAGCCCGGCAGAGGCCAGTGAACTGATACCAGGTATGCACGACCGTCGCCAAGGGCGGGGCACACTCCCAAGGTTAGGAAAATTAACAGCGAATCACCGTCTATTTCGCAGGCAACGACACGGCATCGCGCCATGGTACTAAGCGAGTTACATGATCCGCATTGACGCCGCAGAAGCCACCAAACCATCTCGTTCTAGCTCACCCAGTACGTCCTCGATCGTCACCGGTCGCCTAGTGCGCGAATCGACGATCTGCTGGACACACGCCCAGACAGCCTGGGGGTCGATACCCATCACATCGCGAACGAAATCGTCGGGCGATTTTGCCCTGATGCCCCATGGAGCCAGCTTCTCCGGGGGGAAGTCCTTCCGGTTCCAGGTCACTATGAGCTGCGCGTTCACCCTGATCGCGGCGGCGAGGACATGCCGGTCATCTGGATCGGGAAGATCTAGGATCTCAACGAAGGGCTGGTACCCGAGCACAAGGCAGTCCCGGACTGCCGCGATCATTCGTTCCCGCAGGAGGCTGGCCTTCTCTTCTGAGATGTCCGGACGGTTTTTCCTCAACGCTTCTAGCATCTCGTCAAGAATCTGGTCGGTCCATTTCGCCTGCACTATGTGGGGAAGCTGAGCGATGCGGATTAGCAGGTCGCGTAGCGTGTTGGGATATAGGACATTGGCGTCGTAAACCACAATGAAGGCCATTTGTCAGTACAAGCCAAGCTCTTCACTGAGGTCGGCTAGGTCGTCGGCCGCGACGCGGCGTTCCAGATCATCCTGGCGCTTGTACTCCAAGAGCGCCTCGAACTTGATGCGCCGGTGTCTCCCGACCCTACGAAAGTGGATCTTTCCCGACTCCAGGAGGCCGATGAGGTACGGCCTCGAGACATTCAGCATATCCGCCGCCTGCTGTGTAGTTAGTTCGGCTTCCCTAGGCATAATCTGCACGCCGCGGCCCTGCCCTAGAAGATCTAGGATCTGCGCGAACATGACCGCCGTTGGGCGCGGGATGACTAGGGCGTCCTCATCACCAGTCTCAGCCAGAACCTCAAGCAGGTCATCGCCAGGGTGGCTCGCAAGGTAGTCCCTGATGCGCCGTGCGGCCCGCTCAGCAACCCCGGCATCAACGTCTCCCGGGTTGATCGAGCCGATGGTCTTGCTAGGCATACTTATCCACCTCCTCCGATCGCATTATCCGCAACAACCGCAGTATCCGCAATGATTCCCAGGGTGATTCCTGGCACACGTAGAGTCATGCAGGCTCCCAACCTGAGCCCGCAACCTAGCTTAAACGGCTGAAACCATGCCTGGCCAAGAGTCCCATCGACCAGGGCACGGATCATCCGTTGCTCTGCTATGAGTGCCGCCTCGAGGACGCTTGAACTGATTGAACTCTCGTTTTCCCTACACCTGGGTGTAGGGAAAACGCTGCTTGACGCGACCCGGTACGCTCGGGGCATCGCTCCGCGAGCACAGCCCCTCCGGGTGCCCCGAGCGTACCGGGGTGGCAGGGCCGCGGATGTCAGTGCCGCAGGTTATCTTGCGCCAGTGGACGTCGAGCTGATTCTGAATGCGGCCGACAAAGAGGCCTGCCTGTGTGACCTCGCCCGCGGGTTCCTGGAGACCGAGGCAGTGCGGCCCGGCGTGCCGCTCGACGAGGTCAGCATCCTGGCATGACGCCGAGGTTCATGTCACCGGGGCGGCCGACGAGCTCGTGAGGCACCTGGCGTCCTAGCCGGATGCTCTCGGCGACGGAAACGCCCTCATCGCGCTGGCTTACGCCGGGACCATCGCGGTAGTGATCAGGGCTGAACTCAAACGAGAAAGCTAGTGCTTTCTCCGCCGTGAGCGCCGGTGGGAGCTCCGTGGGGAGACCGCTGTGACGTCAGGCGCCGCGGACGTCATGCCGCCACGCCATGCGGTGAGTATCCGAGTCAGGCGGGCGACGCGGGCATCGCTGCCGAGGATCCAGCAGGTCAGCCGGACTCCGAGGGCCGCGAGGACGGCAACGGTCTACGAAGCGGTCCACGGGACAGTGATAAATAGGGCCAAAGTCCTGGTGGGGCGGGTGGGGCTCGAACCCACGACCGGCGGATTATGAGTCCGCTGCTCTGACCGGCTGAGCTACCGCCCCGGGCGTCGGGAGCAGATTACCATCGCGCAGGCGCGGGCTGGCGCGGCTCAGGTCCCCGCGGCG
>DATAZN010000582.1:0-9485 GCA_036272035.1 Mycobacterium sp.
CGGCTCAATAGCATCGAATGTATCCATGGTGTAGATCTCGTGGAAGATGACAAGGGGCTTGTTGTCCACCCACGATGTCCACTTGTGATGCTGCCGCGCAACGGTGCCCGCCTTGATCACGCCTTTGAACCCCGGCATGTCGCTGGTCTCGCCACCTTCGAACGGGATGTCGCGGGTGGCGGCCCCGAGCTCGACCTCGGTGGTATATCTGTCGACTGTCTTGCCCATTCCCTCGACGATCATGGCCATCGACTGTGCGAACAACGGCCATGCTTGCCCGAGCAGATTGGGGCCATCCTCAAAGCCGGCCGGATCGCTGCCCATGCCCATCTCGAACAAGTACTTCAATGTGTCCCTGCCGAAATTCACCACCTCGTAGATGTGGATGGTGTCGATCTGGCTGACGATTCGGGCCAGCGTGAGAACGAGCAGGTCTCCTGCGAAACCGGGATTGACACCGCCGGCGTGGAACGAAGTGCCGCCCTGCAGGCACGCCGCATGGATCTTGTCGATATCCGCCTGGCTGTGTTCGGTTCGATACCACCATGCGCCACCGGACGCGACGACGTTCTTGCCTCCGCGCAGCAGGCGGCAGACCTCATCGGGGTCAGACCACAGCGGCGCGTAGAAGACGCAGTCGGCTTCCAGTGCCTCGATAACGTCCTTGTTGTTGGTGGCGAGCACACCGGTCGGCGCCTTGCCGCAGAGCTCGCCGGCATCTTTGCCGACCTTCTCAGGACGGTTGCAGAGCACCCCAACCAGTTCGTAGGCCGGGTTATGGGCAAAATGACGGAGCGCTATCGTTCCGACGTTGCCGACGCCCCACTGGATTACGCGATATTTCTTGTCGACCGGCGACGTGGTGGCCTTTGCGTGACCTTGCTCGACCGTCGTCATTGCTCCTCCTTCGATTTCATGATCTCTAGTTGATCGACACTCCGGCATCGACTTTGAACAGCAGTCCGGTGACAAAACGCGATTCATCCGAGATCAGGAACAGCACCGCGTTGCTGACGTCTAGGGGTTCGATGAACGGGGTGGGCATGGCGTTGACAAACATCGGTATCAGGTCCGGACGTTCCTCGCCGAGAGTGGCGCCGAACGACGCCGGAACCATTCCGGTGGGCGTCCCGGTAGGATGCACCGAGTTGACCCGAACACTCTGTGCAGCAAGCTCATTGGCGAGCGCAATCGTCAGGCCTACAACGCCCTGCTTGGCTGCGGTGTACGGAATCTGTAGCGGGAACCCCTTCATCGCACCGGCCGAGCTGATATTGACCAAGCTGCCGCCACCTTGGGCGAGGAGATGCGGGATCGCCACGGCGCAGGTGTTCCACGTCCCAATGAGGTTCACATCGACCACCGTGCGCCAGTGATCGGAAGTTGTTCTGTCCCAGGGGGCGACGGTCAGGACTCCGGCGTTGGCGACGGCGCCGTCCAACCCGCCCAGTTCCTCGACGCCCTCGTCGACAGCTGAGCGCAATGCCGCTTCGTCGCGGACATCAGCGACTCGGCTCACGCAGCGGCCGCCGTGCTCGGCGACCAAACGCACCGTCTCGGCCAAGTCGTCTTCGGTAGCCAAGTCGTATTCGATCTCCGGCAGGGACTCACAGAGGTCGATGAGAATGAGATCCGCACCCTCCTCGGCGAGCCTGAGCGCGTGACTGCGGCCCAAACCGCGTGCAGCACCGGTGATCAGCACTCGTTTGCCGGAAGCCCGTCCGCTCGACGGTGTACGTCCCGTCACCACATCAGTCCGCGAATGATTTCTGCCGGAGGAATGTCCTCGACGGCGATCAGCCCTACGGGAGCGCGGCAGACCCAGTCGATGGCATTGACCACCCGGGCCGCGGTCGACAGGCATCCCGCCTCGGTGAGGTCAAGCCCTGGGTGCGACAGATGCGTGTTCAGCTCTACGCGAGGATCCCCGTCGACCACGACTCGATGAACGCCAGGACGGCCGTCGGGCGGATAGAGCCAATCGGGGGCCGAGTCAGCGGTGAGCCGCGTGATGTGTTCCATGGTGATCACCGGAATTCCGTCACGAACCCCTTCAACCGCGAACTTCACAGCGGCCATCTGTCCCGGCTCCACCGTCGCCATCTTGCATTCGATCCGTTTGTCGGTGTACCACGGCTCGATGCGCTGTCGAACCTCATCGAGTTGCACGCCCAGCTGCTCGGCGAGGTTGCGAACCGCACCGCCCCACATCGTGGTGAGGACGCCCGGCAGGAACAGCATCGGCGTGTCGTCCTCGGCGCTGACACCGAAACCCATTTGTTTGCCGGTGAATTCGTAGTCGTCGTAGTTGGCATAGTCGAAGATTTCCTGAACGGTGATCGCCCGGGCGCGGGTGACCAGGCTCAGCGCGGAGTGCACCTCGGTGTCGCCGGAGTAGCCAGGATCGATGCCGTTGACATACAGCGAAGCGTTGCCGGCCTCGCAGGCTTGTTCCAGCGGCACCCGCAGCCAGTCGTCAGCCTGGCGAGGAGTCACCAGCCATACCATCGACGTCGCCACGATATTGATGCCCGCGGCAAGGAACTGCGACATCTGCGCGATGACTTCTATTGGCCGTGTCTCACCTTGGGCGGTGTACACCACACAGTCCGGCTTCAGCGCAATCAGCGCGTCGATGTCATCGGTCGCGATGATGCCGGTCGGCTGGCTCAACCCGCACAGTTCGGCGGCGTCACGACCGATCTTGTCCGGGCTGGCGGCGTGCACACCGACCAATTCCAGATCGGGGCGCCCGATGATCGCCGGTAGCGAATGGACCCCGACATTGCCGGTCGAAAATTGAACTACTCTTCGCATCCTGCGTTCGTCCTTGATCAGTAGTCGGGAATCGGCAACGGCGAGTTGTTGGAGTCGATGCCGCCGTCCACGTGAAAGATCGCGTTGGTCGCGTAGCAGTCCCGCGTGGACAGGTAAACGCACAGCCGCCCGAGGTCGGCGACGTCGCCCAGACGATGCAGCGGTGTCGACTCCTGCATCTTCTCCTGCGATCCGGGCATCATGTCGAGACTGCCCTGCAGACCGTCGGTGGCAAACGAGCCCAGGGCTATCGCATTGACGCGGATCTTCGGCGCAAGCTCCTGCGCCATCGCGCGGGTAAGGGCCTCGAGGCCGCCCTTCGCGACGCAATATGCCGTCAGCGCGCGGATGCCGAAACGGGCTGAGCCAGAAGAGATGTTGACGATGTTGCCGTGGCCGGCCTCGATCATGTGGCGCGCCACGAGCTGGCTCATGATGAACGCCGATGTAACACACCAGTCGAAGGTGAGACGGAAGTCCTCGTCAGTGATGTCGAGGAAGCGCGCGTATGTCGAACCGCCGACATTGTTGACCAGGATGTCAATGCGCCCGAAGCTTTCCATGGCCGTAGAGACAACCCGCTCACTGTCCGGACGGCTCATGGCATCCGCGACGAGCGCCAGTCCCCTGCCGCCGGCATCTTCGATACCGGCGATCGTTCCACGGATATCGGATTCCGCACGCGCGGTACCGACTACGGTTGCGCCCGCCTCTGCCAGGACCCGCGCAATACCTTGCCCGACGCCCTTCCCGGCGCCGGTAACGATCGCGACTTGGCCCTCGAGATTGAATTGTTCAAGCGCCATTGCCATCCTCTCACCGCATCGTGTCGTGCTCATCTAACAAATAAAACTGACTAAAGTCAACGGAATGAAAAGCGCAGAAGGCCGCACCGGCGGCTATTCTGCACACGGGGCAGCAAACCTGGATCAGAGGAAAACGCACTATGGCAACGGTGGAAAAGGCGTCGGCGCGCGAGACCAAGCGCCTACAGACCCGGGAGCGCCTACTGGGAGCTGCCATCGCCGAGTTCAAACGGGGCGGCATGGCAGACGCCGACGTCGGCTCGATCGTTACAGCCGCCGGAGTCGCACACGGCACTTTCTTCTTTCATTTCCCGACCAAGGAACATGTGCTGTTGGAACTCGAACGGCGCGAAGAGGAACGCATCGCCAAACAGCTCGACCGCTATGTCGGCGCCGCGCACGATCTGTCCTCCACGCTCAAAGAGGCCGTTCGACTGATCCTGGGTCTGGAACGCCGCCTCGGCGCGAGTCTCTTCAAAGACTTTCTCGCTCTGCACTTCTCGCAGACCCGTCCCGCGGACGAAAGCAAGGAACATCTTGTCATCGTGCGGGTCGCCCAGGAGATCGAGCGGGCCCAAGGACTGGGTCACGTTGCACCGGAGGTCGTTCCGGTGAACAGTGCGGTGTTTTTCCTGCTGGGTCTTTACGCGCTGCTGACCACGACACACGACTGGCCTACCCAGAGCGCGATGCTCGACGACTACGTGGCCAGCACGCTACGCAGCCTCGAACGCAGTAACTGATTGACGACAGTCAGTCCCTGCGGGAAGATCGGGCCACCCGATCGGTAGGAGGAGCCCTTGAGTTCGCCCACGTTGACCACCACGGGCAGCCAGCTCGACGAACACTTCGAACAGTCGCGACTCGCCCAACGGCAGGCCGACAAGTGGCTCGTCTCGGGCAGTATCCTCATCGGCACCGCGGCCCTCGGCATCTTCGGCCTCCCACTGTTTCTCCGGGGGGTGTGGTTGCTGCGCAGGGCGCAGCGCGACGGCCTGTCGGTCCGGCCGATGCTGGTGACGCTGCTGGGTTACCTGGTCATCATCGACGCCGCCATCAACACGGTGGGGTGGGCGCTCGACTTGGTCGCCAATCACACCATCCTGGCCCGAATCCTGTTGAACGGCTGGGGCGCAATGTTCGACGCCGGCTACTTCTGGCACTACAACGAGCGGTGGGTCGGCGGTGCGGCAGGGCAAGGCGAGAAAGCCCTCGAAGTGGGTCTGATTCTCACGGTGTTCACCATGCGGATCGCGGCCGCGATCGGCTTCCTGCAGATGAAGCGCTGGGGCCACCAATGGATGGTCATCACCTGCTGGATGGGCGTGGTGATCTGGTGGGTCTACGTCTTCAACATGACGATGTTCGCTGACGTGCGCTACGCCGGGGTCATCTTCCCAGTCGTCGGTTGGTGGCTCTACGACATCTTCTACATCAGCCCATTCCTCGCGATTCCCTATCTGCACTCCGTCAACCGTGAGATCTTCACCGACTGACTCGTCCCTTATTGACTTTAATCATTGACTCTGGTCAGTAGTCGCGCTACAAATGCAAGATCATGGCGCCACAGGTCAAGGTCACAGCACGTGAGGTGCGTCGGCGGCAAACCCGGGAGCGCATACTCGGCGCGGCGATCACCGAGTTCAAGCGCTCGGGCATGACAGGCGCCGATGTGGACGCGATCGTCGCAGCCGCGGGCGTCGCGCACGGAACGTTCTTCTTCCATTTCCCCAGCAAGGAGCATGTACTTTTTGACCTGGAGTTCCGTGAAGAAGGACGCATCGCCACGCAATTCGCCAAGTATCTCGAGGCCGCACACGGACTTGCCGCCGCATTGACAGAAGTGGTCCATCTTGTGGCCGGCCTGGAGCAGCGGCTCGGTCCGCTGCTCTTCAAAGAGCTGCTGGCGCTGCATTTCTCGCCGACGCGCCCCAATAAGGATGATTGGAGCGATCATCCCGTGATCGTTCTGCTGGTTGATGAGATCGAGCGGGCGCGAGGCGATGGCGAAGTGCATCCGGAGGTGGACGCCTTCTACAGTGCGACGTTCTTCCTGCTCGGCATCTACGGCGTCCTCACCACAACCGACAATGCCGACCAGCGCGACACGATGCTGACGAAGCTGACCGCTACCGCCGTGCGCGGTCTGGAGGTCCGATGACGCGATCGCTTGTGCCACAACCCATCAACAAGGAGGTCTGAAGTGGATTGGATCTGGGAGATCCTGCGTTACGTCGCAGCGTGGGGAGGGACAGGACTGGTCATCTGGTTCTGGTATTGGATGTTCTCGAATCTCGGCACGTTCTGAGCATCGATGATCGAGCTTTCCGACGCACATGCAATGGCGATCGAACGCAGTTGCGCAGTCACGGCTGTCGCCCTGAGCGGGCGGCGTCGCGAGGGTGCGCGTCTGGTGACCGGTGAGCATCGTGGGTTCAGCCTGAGTTCACAACTCGATTTCGTGCACGTCCCGTATCCATCGATCGAAAGGGACTGGACTCGCAGGACCATGACTTGCGGTGTGGCACTTCAATGTTCACCGTCAAAGGAGCGACTCACAACGTTTCGGCTGAACGAGCTGTCGGCGCGCGAACTGCGTGCGATCACTCTCGTCGAGGCCAGCGTGGCCCTGGGGTGGATCGCCTCGAACTGGCCCGGACTGCTCGTTGAAGCGCACCGGGTGCTGCCAGACCTCCCAGCGCTGCCCGCCGATACGGGTGCCGGCGAGATAGTCAACCGCGCCATCTCGATGTCGCGCAGCGCCGCGCGGCTGAGCATTCATCCACTCTTGGGCCGATTGCCCCTGGCCTACACAGCGCCTCGGGGTCTGTCCGACAAGTTGCGTCGCAGCTTCGGCAGAATGCCTTGGACCTCAACGCAGAAGCGTCTGCCACGCCCGTACTCCATTCCAGTCGGCGGCGACGGCGGCGTGCGCAACCCCAACCTCCCGCCGCCCAGCCGGCCTCAGGACAACGACTTCGATATCACTCCAGAGCACCGGCCGGGCATCCCCTACCCCGAATGGAATTCCTGGACAAAGAGTTTCATGCGAGACCATGTTGCCGTTCTCGAACGCACGCATGCCAGCGCGACGCGGTCACCGGGTCCCGTCTCGGCGGAGTTGCGGAAATGGTTTGAGGAATACACCCACCGGGCGATGAAGAGCCGCCTCGAGGACGGCTCGGACCTGGACGTCGAGCAGTACGTGCGTCACTACATCGACCTCGCAACCGGCGAACCGATCGAACCGCGGATCTTTCGGGGCTTATTGCCCACAAGCCGCGACGTCACAACGGCGCTATTGCTGGACGGCAGTTCGTCATTGGGTGTGCACGGCGGACGGATCTTCAAGCTGGAGTTGGCCTGCGCCGATGCTCTGTCGAAAGCGATGACGCTCGCGCGGGAGCGCCACGGAATCTTCGTGTTCACCGGCAACACGCGACACCGTGTCGAAGTCAGTTGCCTCAAAGACTTCGAGGATCGGCGGTTCGTGCCGCCAGGCCGACTCGGTCTGGCCACCGGCGGCTACACCAGACTCGGTGCACCATTGCGCCACTTGACCAGTCGGCTTCTTGGCCAGCCCTCCGAGCGGCGACTGCTCATCGTGATCGGCGACGGCCTGATCTCCGACGAGGGCTACGAGGGGCGCTATGCGTGGGCCGACGTCGCGCATGCAGTCGAGGAAGCCAACGACGCGGGCGTCTCCATCTATTACATAGGTGTCGGACCGACCCGCGTCGACCCGCTTCCCGACGTCTTCGGGCCCCGTCGCTCCCAACGCATCCGGCGAGTCGAGGAGCTTCCGCGGGTATTGGCCCACGTTCACCGTGAGCTGGTAACCGCATGACCGACAACTTGCTGAGGAACACATGACCACCGACACCTATTACTCGAACGGCAATGAAGTCCAGTTGTTCGAGCAGGCCTATCAGCAACGGCTGCCGGTGATGCTCACCGGCCCGACCGGCTGCGGCAAGACACGACTGGTCGAGCACATGGGACTGCTGCTGAGCCGACCCGTGGTCACTATCAGCTGCCATGACGATTTGACCAGCTCGGACCTCGTGGGCAGGTTCATGGTGACCGGCGGCGATGTGGTGTGGACCGATGGCCCACTGACCCGGGCGGTGAAAGCCGGCACGATCTGCTACCTCGATGAGGTCGTCGAAGCACGGCACGACTCGCTGGCCATCCTGCATTCGCTGACCGACCATCGCCGTGCTCTCTACCTCGACCGGGCAGACGAAGTGGTCAAAGCCCCCGAAACCTTCATGCTGGTCTGCTCGTACAACCCGGCATACCGCAGTTCCCTGAAGGAACTCAAGCCGTCGTTCCGCCAGCGGTTCGTCACGCTTCCAATGCGGTATCTGCCCGCGGACCGCGAAGCCGAAGTGATCGTCGCCGAAGCGGGCATCGAGCTTTCGACCGCGAAAAGGCTCGTTGCCTGCGCCACCGCCATCCGTACCGCCGACCACGCCTTCCACTTCGAGCCGCCATCTACCCGCGTCCTGGTCACCGCCGCACAGCTGATCGACTCCGGCGCAAGCGAATTAGAGGCGGCCGAAGCCTGCATCCTCGCACCACTGTCGACCGATGGTGCGATCAACGACGGCTTGCGCGAGGTCGCCGTCGCCAGCCTCGCTCCCGCCGACAGCTCGCGCGCGTCTCACTAGCACAACCGGGAAAGGAGTCACGACCATGGATCAGAAGGAACGGCAGCGCAAGAAAGCGCTCATCATCTTGCAGATCGTCATCTACGGCTACCTGCTGCTGATGTTTGGAATCCAGCTCTACATGTCATTCGCGCGAGGCTGGTGGCAATTGTGAATGTTCCGCTAGTGAACCGTCTTTCGATCGGGAAATCAGGCGCGGCCCCCGCTGACCCGGTCAGTCTCGAGGACCATCACGACGAATCCCGTCTGGCACAGCGCCGGGCCGACAAGTGGATGATCGTTGGCGCCGCTCTGATGGGGATGTGGGCGCCGGGCCTGATCGGCTTCCCCATCTTCATGCGCGGAGTCTGGCTGCAACGCCAGGCTTTGCGGGCAGGTCTGTCGGTGCGGCCGATGATCGTCACTTTGATCGGTTATCTGGTGCTGATCGACGGAGCCCTCAACAGCCTGGGCTGGGCGCTGGATCTGGTCGCCAATCACACGTTGATCAACCGGGTACTGATGGTCGGCTGGGGCAACATGTTCGACGCCGGTTACTTCTGGCACTACAACGAACTGTGGGTCGGAGGTTCCGCCGGCCCCGGCGAGAAGGCGTATGTGGCGGGGCTGATCCTGACGGTGTTCGCGATGCGCTGTGCCGCGGCGATCGGCTTCCTGCAGATGAAGCGGTGGGGCCATCAATGGATGGTCATCACCTGCTGGATGGGCGTGGTGATCTGGTGCGCCTACGTGTTCAACATGACCATGTACGCCGACGTGCGCTATGCGGGCGTGGTATTCCCCGTCATCGGCTGGTGGCTCTACGACATCTTCTACATCACGCCGTTCCTGGCCATCCCGTATCTGCACACGGTAAACCGCGAAATCTTCACCGACTGAACACTTTAAGGAGCACAGCTGTGACTTCACCGCTACCCGCACCGGCGTCCACCGAAGACAACGACCCAGCCGAGGACTTACCCCCCGGCACCACGCCGTACTACGCCAGGATGCACAAATACATCAAGCGGGCCGTCATCGTCTGTCTGGTCGCCCTCGTCATCGAAGGAGCCTTCACGCTGCCCTTCATGGCGGTCTACTACGGCTATCCGACTCTGAGCCTGACCCAGATCTGCAGTGAATTGCTCAAGGTCCGCTACTCCGACGACACCTTGGAGTGCAAGGTTCCTTATCCAATGTTGGGGCCACC
>DATAZN010000583.1:0-4854 GCA_036272035.1 Mycobacterium sp.
CGACTGAGCTACCTGGCCGGAAGGCATCATGTGCCTCGCCGATGGTGGCGACCCTGACGGGACTCGAACCCGCGACCTCCGCCGTGACAGGGCGGCGCGCTAACCAACTGCGCCACAGGGCCTTGCTGTACCACCTGCTCCACGTTGCCGCGTCGCGTGTACCCCCAACGGGATTCGAACCCGTGCTACCGCCGTGAAAGGGCGGCGTCCTAGGCCGCTAGACGATGGGGGCCAGAACCGAATCACTCCGGGGTACTCGCAACGTGGTTCGTTGGAGCCACGTCAGCTTAGGGCACCGGGGACCGAATCCTCAAACGAGGACCCAGTATCCTTGTGCGTCGCTGCCCCTATAGCTCAGTTGGTAGAGCTACGGACTTTTAATCCGCAGGTCCTAGGTTCGAGTCCTAGTGGGGGCACTCCGAAAGGCCTTGCGCCGCCAGTTCTAGGTGCCACCGAATGTGACGGGCGGGCCCATCGTCCAGATCAGTCGCGCTGATCCTTCATGCCGTCCCAGAAGGACCGGATCGCCGCGGCCTCACCCGACGACGACTCGACCTCCCTTCGCAACCCCGCCGCCAGCGTCTGGAACGCGAAGTCGGCGAGCGTGCCGTCATCATGCCGCCGCTCGTAGAGGGCCTGCAATTCCAGGTAGCCGGCGCAGTCCTCGTAACCGCGCCACGCCAGGTCGGGAACCGAGAAATACTTGATCGAGCCGAGCAGAAGGTTTACCTACTGCTCGCAGTAGTATCTCAAGCGGATCGAGGGACGCAGCAGACAACAGGCGGCACCTCTGACCGCGGCCCGGGCCGCGCGGGCTTGTTGGCCGGCAGGCAGGACTTCCACCATTCGTCTAAACGGTGCGCCGTCGCCGGGGAACGTGGCGAACACAAAGCTCAGCAGGTCCTCCTCCGAGTAGAGCTGGCGGTCGTCGTAGAGCCGGAAGGTGATTCCGTGCAGGTCGACGAACGGGATCGAATACAGCGCTCCCCCGATGGTGATGGGTGTGTTGGACAGCCCCGGCCGCGCCTCAACATTGGGGGTCAGCCCCGCGTCGTCCTCATCGGGGATCGGCACTGCCTCCTCACATCCGTCGACGACCCGCTCAGACACCACCACCCTGCCCTCGAGGCGGCCGTCGAAAAGCGCCACCGTCGGCGGTTCGTCGAAGTAGCCGTGCGACAGCGCCGCGATCGGCTCAAGGCGCCGCAGCAGCGCGTCTCGAACGTCTCGCTCCGGACAGGAACCTCGCCATGACACGAGCACCGACGGCATCTGCACAGTGTGCCCCCGCGACCGTGACTTCGTTCGCGAGTGTCAGACTCGGCGACGCGGCCGCCGGTAACACCGATGTGGGCTGCGTGCCCCCAGAAGGCAGACACAAAGCCGAAACCCTGCCTAGAGGTTGTGAGCGCATCGACCGGCGGTGGCAGAGTGCAGGCAAACGCCGCCGAATGCGGATCCCGGTGACTCGCGCCGGTCCGCAGGCAGCCCGCAGGGGTTCGCGAACCACCGCAACCACTTGCCGCGATCAACGGCATCGTCGCAGGTTGCACAGGCCGATCCGTAACGAGCTAACTCAAGGTCGAGACCGCCAACGCCCTGATAAGCGGACTTTTAATCCGCAGGTCCTAGGTTCGAGTCCTAGTGGGGCACCAGGTCAGCTAGCTGATTCGCGTCAGCTGGTTTTCGCGGTACAGCTGAGCACACGCAATGCGTCTGATCTTGCCGCTGGTGGTGATCGGGATCGAACCGGGCGCAACCATCACGAGATCTGCGACTCGGATGCCGTGAGCGCTCGCTATCGCGAAGTTGACATCGGTTGTCACGACGTCGATCCGCTCCGCGATCTCTTCATCTGAACTGCCGCGCGCCTTGTATTCGATGACCAGCGCCAACTCTTCGTCGATTGCATCTGGAATCGAGATCGCGGCGACCCGGCCTCCCGTGATCTCCTGGACCGTCGCCTCGAGGTCGTCCGGATAGTGGTTTCGCCCATTGATGATGAGGAGGTCTTTGATACGGCCCACGATGAACAGCTCACCGTCGCTGATCACGCCGAGATCGCCAGTGCGTAGCCACGGTCCACCTGGTGTGCCCGCCGACGGTTCGGTGAGGCGTCCCGCGAATGTCTCCGCCGTCGAGTCGGGGCGCCCCCAGTAGCCTCGCGCGACATTGGCACCGTGTATCCAGATCTCTCCGACCGCGCCGGCCGGTTTCTCGGTTCTGGATTCGGGATCGACGATTCGCACGGTCGGCGCAAGTGGAACTCCGTAGCTCACCAACGCCGTTCCGGTCGAGTCACTTCGCACTTCGGCGTGGCCGGCCGACAACTTGTCGGATTCGAAGTGCACGACCTTTGGCGGGTGCCCGGGTGCACGCGCCGCTACGTACACGGTTGCTTCTGCCAACCCGTACGACGGCCGAATCGCCTGAGGTCGCAGGTTGAATTTCGCGAACCGCTCGGTGAAGCGCATCAACGTCGCGACGTGAACGCGCTCGGCACCGCAGACGATGTGTGTCACCCCCTGCAGATCCAGACCTGCCATGTCGTCGTCGCTGGTTTTGCGCACCGCAAGCTCGAAGGCGAAGTTCGGTGCGGGCGAGAACGTCCCTGGATTGGTGGCCATCAACTGCACCCACCTCGCGGGCCGGATCAGGAACGACATCGGACTGGTCAGCACGCTGTGCATGCCGGCGAGAATCGGTGCACAGACCCCGATGAACAGTCCCATGTCGTGGTAGAACGGCAGCCACGAGACCACGGTGGTCTCCGGCGGAGCAACGCCACCCGTGTCGCCGAAGTAACCGGTCATCACCTGTTCGAAGTTCGCGACCAGGTTGTGATGGGAGACCATCACACCGGCCGGCTGGCGAGTCGAACCCGAGGTGTACTGCAGTAACGCCGTGCCGTTGTGCGGGCTGCGACCAGTGAATCCCGGTGAGTCGTCGAAATTTAACGCATCGACCTCGACGAACGTCGAAGTGGACGGGAGTTCTTGCTCGCGGAGGTAGTCGGCGACTCCGCCGGCAACGGTGGAGGTGGTCAGCAGCACAGCAGGAGCAGAGTCTGCGAGCACCCGATTGACCCGTTCATCGTGGGCCCCGACGTGAGGTACCGACAGCGGGACCGCGATGAGCCCGGCTTCGAATGCGCCCAGCAGGCCGACGATGTAGTCGAGACCCTGAGGCGCGACAATCGCGGCCCGCTCGCCCACTGCTCCGTGCCGGCGCAACTCGGCGGCCACGTGGCGCGTGCGCAGATAGAGCTGCGACCATGTCAGAGTTTCCGCAACCCCGTCGGGGTCGTAGTCATAGTCGATGAACGTGAACGCGGGTTCGTTCGGTTGCAGACTCGCGCGTTCACAAAGGACGGCGGGCAGAAAGCCGGTTCCCGGACCTGGCATCGTCATCGAACTGCCTTTCGAGGTGGCGACTCGTAGAGGTCCTGGGGTACCAGGAGTGACGTCAACGCAGCGCGCATGTGCTCGCTGCCCAAGATCCCATGGTGGCCGGCGCCCGGCGCCTCGATCAGCTCGGCCCGGCCTCCGGCTGCGATCTGGAGCGCATCGCTGACCGGAACCGAGTAGTCCTGTGGGTCATGCACGATGCAGACTCGCACGTTGGCGCCGAGGCCCAAAGTCCTGATGTCCCAGTGTGATACCGGGACGCCGTCGCGTCGGTGCAGCTCCTGCGCGATCAGCATTACCACACCCGTGGGTAGCCGTTGCTGTGTCGCCCACCTGTCGAGGACGCCGGGCAGCGAGCAAACGGGTGCAAGCAGCAGCAACGACCGCACCCCGGCGGGTTCCGACCGGGCGATGCCGGCTACTGCCGCAATCGCCGACAGCGAATGCGCGACCACGGTCTGGATACTCGGAAAGCGCCGCAGCACGGCGCCAACAGCCTCGACATATTCGATCAGAGTGGCCTGCGACCCTGGCGATGCCCCATGACCGGGCGCATCGAAGCAGAGCACCGATTGACCGTGGGCCACTGCAACATCCACTACTGCCGCCATCGTGGTGCTATCGGTGCCCCAGCCATGCATTGCGAGCACGCTGGGGTCGCGACTGCCCCACTGGTAGGCGGAAGCGACTCGGTGCACACCGGTCAGTTCGATTCGGCGAGCGCCCAGTGGGCACATATCGCTCGGGACCCGGCCGAGTCCGCGGGTGTTGACGAACATCGCCGTGTGGACCTGGCCGGCCAACCTCGGCACTACCCGGTGGCCGCGGGCGGTGGCAGAGGCCAGCATCGTGCGCGCTCTCACGCCGCGTCGGCGGCCGTTGTCGGAGTCGATCCCGTCGGCGCCGACGAGGAATCGGACCTGTGCATGGGACGCGTTGCATAGAGGCCCGAAATCGGGTCGTAGAAAAGACATTTGCGGACGATGTTCCAGACTCGGCCGATGCTGGCCTTCTCCACGCGAATCATGTCCGGGTACCGCTGCCTTAGAGCAGCCTGCGCTTTCTGCAGGTTGTAGTAGGGCACCGAGGGAGCGACGTGGTGCGCAGTGTGCAGCGAGATGTAATGCGTACAGAATAACAACCACCGAGGGTAGATGAAGTCGGTGGTGACCAGCAGTCTGCTCGCGTTTCGTGTCCAATATCGGTCTGGCACATAGGGAATGTCCTCGGCACTGTGTTGCATCACCGTGGTGATCGAGAACCAGGCGTGGATCGCGAACCACGGCGCTGCGAAATACAACAACAGACCCTGCCACCCGGTGAAGTACGTGAGCGCTCCCAGGTACCCGCCGCCTACGACCGCGACAAACCAGATCGACCGGCGCACGTCACGCTGCATCTCTCTTTTGGGGAAGTACGAAGGGCGAAAACCGGACTTGAGCCAGTA
>DATAZN010000584.1:0-8678 GCA_036272035.1 Mycobacterium sp.
CGCAGAGACGGTCCGCCGGGAGTGGCCATCGCCTCGACCTTTTCCAACCGCGCGCCCAGCTCGTCGCCAAGCGCCTTCGCGGCGGACTTCGTCGATGCCTCCGTGATGTCCACGATCATCTTACGCAGATCAGACTTCTCATTGTCAAGAGCGTCCTTGAACGCCTTGATAAGGATGTCGGGGTGCTCTTCGAGCGCCTTGGAAAGGAAATCGCTGGTGACGACCGCGCCGACAGCCTTGGTGAGGTCGGGCTCGACGGAGGTGTCCTCGTCGGAATTGGCCGACTTGTCGACGTCGCCCTCGGGGGCGTCCTCGGAGGCTGACGCCTCCGGCGCGTCGGGCTCGACGCTCTTGTTCTCGGTCTCCGGCACGGCATCGCCCTCGGGGGCCGCGTCAGTCTCCGGCGCATCGGGGGTCACGTCGGTGTCGATCGTCTTCTCCACGTCGGGGGCCTCGGCGGCGTCAACGGTCATCGTCTGATTTCCTTCCTTGGCCACGTCGGTATCGGCAGCCTTGCTGGAGCCGGACCAGCTGTCCGGGATCATGTCGCTGGCGCCGAGAGCCTTCGCTCGACGCTTGATATAGGCGCGGATCGAGTCGTGGCTGCCGCTACCGCGGCCAACCGCATGGATCGCGTTGGAAAGGTCTTCCTTGTCCCCGATCGGGTAGCTGGGCTCCCCCTGCGGGTTCTTCATCGCCTTGCCGGCGGCCAACATCGACCGCAGCTGCTCGGCGCTGTACTTGCCCTTGGCCAGGTCAGAATCGACGGCCATTTGGATGGGACCGTCCGGGTCGACGTCAGCCTGTTCCATCTGCTCGCGGCGCACGAAGCACCGCAGCGCATCGACGGCGCCCATGAGCAGGTGAATGTCGCAATCCTGGCTGGGCATCTTCGCCAGGTCTTGCGCCTCGGAGATGATCAGCCGAGCGATGGTGGAGATGGCGGACTCGGCACCGGTGATGTCCGGGGACTCGTTGTCGCCCAGCGCCTTGACCAGCGCGATCGCCTTCTCGCGATCGAAGGGCTCCGGGGAGATCGCCTCCTTGAGCGCGGCGCCCGGCTGCCGGGAGATCGCGTCCGCGAGCGCCTCGTTGGCCTCCGCGATCGCCTTGCTGATCTTGGCGCTGATGGCGTCCTCGTCGAGGACGACCACCGTCTTGGCGGCGGTCTTCTTCGCCATCGGGCAGCTCCCGCAGCACTCGCCGTCGCAGCCCTCTCCCGTGCAGTCACCGCAGCAGGACTCGACGCCCTTCGTGACGGTGACTCGCATGGCCTTGGCGAGCCCCTCCTCGTCGATCTCCATCTCTTCGCAGCGGACGAGTCCGCGATCGAGGTCGAGGTCGGCGCCGGAGCCCTCCCAGCCGCTCTGGGCGGCCTTGCAGAGGGTGAGAATCGCGTTCGAGTTCGCGGGCCGATCGACCAGGCTGACCTCGGTGATCATGCCGCCGTTGATCAGCCCCTTCGGGGCTCGCGGACTGCGCACGATCTTCGGCTTGTTGATGCCTATCGAGAAGCCGGTGAAGATGCCGGCCTTGGTCTTCGCCACGGCCAGCGGATCGACGATCCGGGCGGTGATGTAGTGGCCGTCTCCGTCGATCGCCTCGTGCTCGATCGCCTTCCCGATGGCGCTATCGGCACGGTGCTGCTCGCGGATATTGCCCCACTGAAACCACTCCGGCATCGCGGTCTTGAGCCAGGCGGCATCGCAGCGCTGATCGTCGAGATCGAGCGAGTCGTCGGTCGCCTTCCCGTAGACGAGCAGGCTCCCGTCGTCTTGATCGACGGTCTTGGTAATCGGCGCGAACGTCGAGGTTAGGTCCATTGAAAGGTTCCCCTTTGAGTTCTAGGTGAACAGCTGTCCGCCCCACCCGACGGCCCAGCAGCGGCAGCGGGGATGTACCGCTCCCGGGTAGACGCCATCGGGAGGGTTGTCGGCGGTGAACAACCGGCCCTCCAACATCGCGCAGCGCGGATCGACCCGACTGTCTTGACGAGTCCGCCACACCAGCAGCGGGCCCTCGGACTCGGAGACGTCATCGACTTTCTTCGCGGCCGCTCGCCGACCTCGGCCTGCGGCTACGTGCATGTCGAGATAGCGACGTTCCTTCTCCAGGGCGTGCGCGTAGTCGCCCAGGGCCTTGGCCTCGGTCAACCGGCGCGCGGAGGCCAGCAGATAGGCCGCTCGGTACTCGGGCTCCTCGGTCGCCACCCGGCGCAAAGCTCCCATGCCGGTGAAGGCCGACGGCGTGCCGTAACGGGAGCGCCCCGACAGCGGCTTAGCCAAGATCAGCTTCCCGATCTCGATCGCCGCTTCGCGGTTCACCCCCACCGAGACGAGCACTTCGAGCACGTCCTCGGGCAGGTCGACGGCCGCAATGGCTTCTTTCGAGGCGAACCAGCTGGTGAGCACGTACATCGCCACCGACTGGTCGTTCAGCGGGCTGGCGGTATCGAACTTGACCAGCTCCGCCGCCACACTCGATACGTGAGCGCGCGCGACCGCCATCAGAGCCCGGACGCGCGCCTCACTCGTCGTCATCGTCTTGCATGGCGAACAGCGCCTTGCAAGCCTCGATGTCACCGGCCGCACCGAGCCGGTTGGCGGCCTTGGCAATGTCCGGCGGGTAGTAATCGAACGTGAAGTCGCGCCAACGGTCGCCCGCCTTGCGGGCGAAGGTCAGGAACTTCTTGCGTTCGGCGGCGGCCGAATCCAATGCCGCCGCTGGCTTGCCCTGGGTCAACGAGGGCTTGGCCGGCGAGGGGGTCGGTGCGGGCGCTCCCTGACCCTGGGTGCGCCCCTGCGGCTGAGCGCCGGGCATATTGCCCGGCAGCTGCGTGGGCTGCACCTTCACGTTCAGGAACGCGGGTCCGGTCGGAGTGTTGAGGAAGGGCTGATTCGCTTCCGGGAAGTCGTAGCGCGGCAGGTTAAGGGTGTCGCGACCCTCGTTGAGCGTCTGCAGGCCATTCCCGATGTAGCCGGTGAGAAGGGTCTGCTCGCGCTCCTCGTTCTCGTCGTCGAGGCCGTGGAACCGGAAGGTGACCTCCGGCGGCATATCCAGGTAGTTGGTCGAGACCTCGTTGATCAGATCAATGATCCACTGAGCGGTGGGCTTGGTGCCGCGGCGCAGCTGGCTGTCCTGCTCACCCTGCTGGTGACCCTGGCCGCCCATTCCACCCATACCGTGGTTTGGAGTGAAGCCGATCGAGGTAGGCAGTACTTCGAAGGCCGCACAGATCAACCGGACCAGGTGTAGGTCGAAGTCGGAGGTGTACTTCGAGTCGTGCTGATGCGGATACTCCGCGTTGAACCCCGCCGGCAAGAACCGCGCCCGGTGGCGCTCGTTGGTGCGCCCGCTCAGCTCATCGTTGAAGACGCTCTCGTACTGCCGCAGCTGCTCCGGGGTCATAGTGGTGTCGACCATGACGAGCATCTCGGGAGTTACTCCCGCTGTGTACTCGCTGCGCAGCCAGTCGAAGCGACGGTTCCAGAGGTCGATGTCGAGCAGTGCCTGTTCGACGTTCGAGAACCCGTAGGGGCCGCGCGTACGGCGGTTGCGCACCTTGTAGATCAGGGAGTCGGTCGGCGCCTCGATGCCCTCGGTGCGTCCGTAGACGGCGGAGATGAATTCAGCATCGACCTCTTCAGGCGGGCTCTGGTTGAACTCGCCCCGGGGGAAGCCCCAGAGGATCTGCTGGAAAGCCGCGTACGGAGGCTGTGGAGTCGCGCCTCGATAGTCCTGTAGCGGCTTGATGGTCGTGGCATCCAGCAGTTCCAGCGAATGGAGGTCTCCGTTGAGCTGCAGGTGCGGGTAGAGGGCGACCGCATCGAGAACGAGCTGGTCCTCCAGCAGCGCCCCGACCCACTCAGAGAAGGTCCAGTTGTTGATCCGGTCGGGCTTCGTCCACCAGTTGTGCAGCCGCTCGATGTCCTTGGCGAACTTGTCGGTGAGATCGGCGGTCACCGCGCGGTCGGAGCTGCCCTCGCGCTGCGCGAGGTTGCGCGCGCGGGCGGAGTTGATGCCGAAGGACCACTCCAGCCCCGAGATCGCGGCCTTGTTGACCTCGATACAGGCCCGCATGATCGAAACGTTGTCGGCGGCGTCGCGCAGGATCGACCACGGCGTCGAGCGGGTGGTCGAGGTCTGCAGGTTCCAGGTGACCGGGTATTCCCAGCGCCGCGGCGCGGCGCGCCCCGACTGCAACGACGGATCGAGCGGCGACGGATAGAGCGGTGTACCCGGACCGAAGTTCACGTCCTCGTAGGGGTCGCGGGTCAGCGCCGCCTCCGGCTGCCCGTAGGCGAGTCCGTTGCGCTGCTGTAGCTGCGCCAGGTAGGCGGACGTCACGCTGGTGGCTGTCGAGCCAGCCGGCAGGGCGAGCGCCTTCTTCAGTTCCTCTTGGAAAATCCGACGCACATCATCGCCAGCCGGAGGTAGCGGGTGGGGCTGCGCCTGCATCGGGCGCCGACGTCGCTTGGCCACGGGTCACCCCTTCTGTAGTTGTGTGGAACGAGAAAGGGTGGAGAGCGCGTCCACTCTGGACACGTTCTCCACCCACGGCCGACGCGGCAGGAGTTGAACCTGCGACCCCCGGCACTTCAGGCCGGTGCTCTGCCGTCTGAGCTACACGTCGTGAGTGCGCGCCCCTGGGTTCGAACCAGGCATGGCTAGAGCCGGCGGATTTACAGTCCACTGGGCGGCCACTCCGCCCACGACGCGCGTCGTGGGCTACTTAATACCATCTCCGGCCACCGACAGGGTGGCCAATTCCGCCGAGCAGCAGCAGTACCAGCCCGATGACCAGCAGAATCGCACCGAGTGTGTACAGCAGCCCGATACCGAGCAGCCACCCGAGCAGCAGCAAGATCACTCCGAGGATGATCATTTCCCGCCCTTCCGTTACGCGACTTCGGACAGCACAGCGCCGCAGGCGCGGCAGTGCGTCGCCTTCTTCGGATTCACCGCTTCGCACTTCGGACATTCGGTCGAGATCGCGTTCAGGTAGATCAGCGCGGAGGTGCCGACGGTCAGCTCAGTGGCCGACCACACCAGCGCATCGAGGTTGTCCGGACTCTCGGTCGAGTCCGGGGTGAACGCGCACATCTGGTCTTCCAGCTGCGGCAGGCAGCCGACGATGTGGGCGCGGTGCTGCTCCCACAGCGAGCTGATCGGCTCCGCGCGCACGATCTTGCCGCGCGTCGCCCGCACCGACCGGTAGGGCACGTTCGGGTCGACGGTGCGCAGCAGGTTCTCGATGTAGTCGCCACCGTTGTTGGTTTCCCCAACGATCCGGTCGGCGTGCCACTGGTGATAGAGCGAGACCGCCTTCGCCATGCAGGAGCGCGGAGAGCCCTTCATGGTCGCGTCCTGGAGCACGTAGAGGTGTCCGTCGGCGCTGCGTCCGGCCACCACGATGCCGGTGAAGTCGCTCTTCTCCCCCGAAGTGGTCGCGGGGTCGACGCCGACCACGATGCGCACCAGCGGCGGAACCTGATCGACGCGGGTGTCATCGAGCAGATCGCGATTCCACAGAGCGCCTTCGACGTCATCGAGGAGTTCGCCCTCTAGCTCTTGACGCCCCATCCGGGTGCCCTCGTAGCGCGCCTTCAGCTCCGCCAGGGCGACCTTCGAGAGGTTCTCGGCGTTGTCCCAGGTCTTACCGCGCACCACCCGCACGGAGCCGTCGGTGCGGGCCAGCAGCTCACGCAGCAGCGGCACCGGACGCGGGGTGGTGGTGACCACCACCTGCGGTCGCTCACCGATCCGCAGCGCCGGCATGAGGCTCTCGCCCCAGAGGTCGTCGGCGTGCACCATGGAAGCGAGTTCGTCGATCCAGGCCCCGGACAGGTTCGCGCCACGCAGGCGGTCGGGACGGTCAGCGGAGTAGCCGTAGATCTTGCTGCCGTTGGTGAGCCGCACGGTCAGGTCGGAGGCGTTGCACGAGTCGAGTTCGCCGGGCAGCAACGCCCGCAGGATGCCCGACTGACCCTCGATACAGACCTTGCGGCAGTCACGCCAGGTGGGGGCGACTACCGCCCACTCGGTGTCGGGGTTGGTGGCGGCCTGCTCGGCCAGCCAGTTACTCCCCGTCGCCGACTTGCCCCAGCCGCGACCAGCCAGATAGAGGTGGACGCTCGCGTCGCCGGTCGCCGGAATCTTCTGGTCGTCGCGGGCGGCGGTGTGCCACGGACGCGGACGAGGGGCGGCGTGACGGGCGAGCAGCTTCTGCAGGTTCGCGTACTTCTCCCGCAGCTGTGCCAGCTCGGTGAGCTTGTCCAGCGGAGCTTCGATCACGGGTGGCTCAGGCATGACTCTAGCCCCCTCCTTGCGTCCAGGTTCACGTACGGGTATAGTTACGGGCATGACGGCACTTAGTACTAAGGAAAAGACTCACGAGAACCTGTTACGGCGCGCCGCGCTGCGACAGGGCTACACGCTGGTCAAGTCCCGTCGCCGCGACCCGAAGTCGCTCGGCTACGGGCTCTACCTGCTGTTGGCGCCGGAGAAGGTGGCCGCGTTCCGCAAGCTCGATGAGGTGCGCACCGCGGCTCGCTTCGACCTCGAAGGGCGCACACTGACCGAGATCGAGAAGGAGATCGGGCCGATCGAGGACACCCGGGCCGGTCAGCGCCAGCCGCGTTCGGAGATGGCGGCCGGCGACCGCTACGGGCACTGGACGGTGCTCTCAGCCCAGACGCAGCGCGACGACAACTACTCGACGATGCTGTGCCGTTGCGACTGCGGTACCGAGCGTCGGGTGAAGACCCAGAACATGCGCCGCGGCGTCAGCACCTCGTGCGGTGAGTGCGAGTACTCGGCTCACCCGCAGGTGATCGAGCCCGTCGTCGGCGATGAGTTCGGCTGGTGGAAGGTGATCGCGGAACCCAACGCCGGTCGCGCGCTGTGCCAGTGCCGGTGCGGCCGCGAACGGCGCGTGAGCACCCGGCGGCTGCGCTCGGGCGACACCCGATCGTGCGGGTGCTCGGCCAAGTGGCGCACCGGCACCTTCGCGCCGACGCAGTTCGAGGGAGCGCGCACCGATGACTGACACGAAGCCGCCGCCACAGTCGACCTTCTGGGCGAACGTCTGGTGGTTCACCAAGTTCTGGGCGCTGCTGTTCCTGCTGTTCGCGGCCTTCATGGCCTTGATCTGGGTGGTGACGCTGTGACGATCAGGCCCGGCGATCGCGTGCAGTGGGACGACTACGTCGGGGTGCTCGAAGAGGGCGATGAGTGGATCGGAACGGTCGTGGGAGCGATCCCCGGCGCGATCCAGATCCACTGGGACTACACCGACGAGCCCGAACGCGTCTGGTATCTGCCCGATCAGGTGCGGAAGCTGAACTCGATAGTGATCGCGGAGGTGGAGTGATGATCGCCCGCCTCGACCCAACCAGGAACAGGAAGAACCGACCATGACCACGTCCCAGCCACTTCGCTACCTGCTACCGCTATTTGCCCTGCTCGCGCTCGCGGGCTGCGGCAACAACTACCACCGGGTGGCCGCGCCGATGGCTTACGACAACGCCGCCTATGCCTCGGCTCTGTGTGTTGACCAGCAGGGCATCCGGGTGCCCGACAACTACTGCCCGATCGGCGATGGCGTCATGGGCTCAGGTGGCTACGGGTGGCGCTACCACTCCTACCTGGCCAGCGACCCTTATCAGGACGTGGTGTACGTCGGCTATCCGGTCGGCACCACCTACGTCACCACGCGACCGGCGCGGGTCTCGACTTTGCACATCGATCGCGGACGCTTTCCGGCCACAGCTCCTGTGGGGGTTCGCGCCTCGTCGGTGCGGGTGTCGTCGCTGCCTACCGTCCAGCGAACCGGTTCGTCGTCGGTGACGCGAGGTGGCTTCGGGGCGCCGGTGACGGGTACGCCACTGACCGCCCCGGCTGGTCGTTCCTTCGCGGCTCCCGCGGCTCTGCCTCCGGCGCCGCCGCGCTTGGCTTCGAGGGCCGCGGCCACACCACCCGCCGCCCCCAGGTACGCGCCTCGCACGTCGGGCGGTTCGTTCGGATCGTCGCGCGGGCTCTCGTCCTCGTCAGCGTCATCGTCTCGGAAGGGGAAGTAGCTATGCGTCGTCGATACCTGCGCCGGAGTGTCTACTGGACGCCGGCTGAGCTGGTGGGCGCGATCGTGTGCGCGATCGGGGGAGTGCTGTTGCTGGGGCTGATGTACCGGGTCGGGCTCGCGTGGGCGATCCCGTTCGTGATGGTGGCGATCGCGGGCGGGTGGGCGTGGGCGGCTCAGGAACCCCGTTCCTCGCGGTCGCTTCCGCCTCCGCCGATCGAGCCCGCGATGCGGCCGCGACCGCCGGGACCTCGGTCGCAGGCCTGGTGGTCGGACCGGAGGTAATGGTCGCGCTCGCGGGCGCGGACTTTGCTAGGCTCGCGTTCGCTGACGGCAAGATAGACGGCCGCGCCCCCTTGGAACGGGGCGCGGCCTTTCTTTGTGTTGATCTTGTAATTGTCATTCCGAAAATCACGCAAAAATACCGACGATGTAATAACCCTTGCCCCATATCGTTAGTATGGCTAACTAAGGGGGGTTCTTGTTGATCATGTCCATGTGTGGACATCATCAACAATGATCAACTGTGATCAACATTGTTGATCAGTGTAGATCATTGGACGTATAGAACATCACCCATTTGGCCTACATCTTGATCATG
>DATAZN010000585.1:0-3511 GCA_036272035.1 Mycobacterium sp.
ACCGGTGGCTCGGCGCAGTTCATCGTCGGCTACCAGGGTGCGCTCGGCACCGGCAAGGAAGCCTTCGTGGCGCGGGCCAAGGAGCTGGCGACCAAGTACGGCGACCGGTTCCTGCCGCCGTCCTCGCTGACCAAATAGTTAACCGCTGCGCTGGAAGAGGTAGTGCCGAGTCGGGGTCTGTTCAGCGTCTAGTCCCCGCTCGGCGCCGGCGGACAGCAGGGTCCAGCCGTGGCTGAATCGTCGCGCCATCTCGGCGGGTTCGACGCCCCGCACGCCGAACCTGCCGCCGGGAGCGAATGCGACGATCAGCAACCGCGCGTCCGGGGCTGCCATAGCAATGACCTCGCGGACGTAAGCGTCACGGTCGCCGTCACTCATGTTGTGCAGGCAGCCGTTGTCTACGATCAACCCGAAGTTGTCGCCGAGGCCGGCTGAGCTCAACCGGGTGACGTCGGCGCGGGCGAAGTTGATTGCAACGCCGGCGGTTTCCGCCTTGGCGCGGGCTTTTTCCAACGCTTGCTTTACGTAGTCGACAGCGGTGACCTGCCAGCCACGCTCGGCCAGATAGATCGAGCAGTCGCCGGTACCGCAACCGAGTTCGAGCGCCGCGCCGGCGGGTAGCGCATCGTTGCCTTCAATGAGGGTTCGCAGGCTTTGGGCCAGTGGGTGGCCATCCCACGGCGTAAAACCAAGCCGGTAGAAGATCCGAAACAGCGTGTGCTTGGAAGACATGAATTCTACGTTACTGGTCTGTTCACATCAGCCACTCGGGTATCTCCGGGGGAAGGGCCGCGTTGACTCGTTAAAGATGCCCGTTTGGTTCCTTCGTTGCCTCATTTGAAAGTGCCCGCGTAGGGCATGTCGTTGCGGTCGGTTGGGGTGGGGCTGGGCTACCGCCGAATGATGGAGTTGACGTTGGCGCAGCGCACTGCCGTGACGAGGGTGATTGCGGTCCGCTACCGGCGGGCAGGCAAGGCCGAGAAGGTAAGAATTCTTGACGAGTTGTGTGCGACAACGGGGTGGCATCGTGATCATGCGCGTAAGGCGTTGCGGCTCGCGCGGCGCCCGCAGCTGGTGAGTACGCGGCGGCCGCGTCCACCGAAATATGGGCCGAAAGCGGTTGCCGCGCTGGTGTTGTGCTGGTCGGTGTTGGGGATGCCGGCAGGGAAGAGGCTGGCGCCGATGCTGGGTGAGTTGGTGTCGGTGCTGCGTCGGTACGGCGAGTTGGACATTGACGAGGACACCGCGACGCTGCTGGCCGATATGTCTGCGGCCACCATCGATCGCCGTTTGGCCCCGGAGCGCAAGAAGTATCTGGCCAGGGGACGCTCACGTACGAAGCCGGGCACGCTGCTCAAAAGCCAGATCCCGGTGCGGACGTGGGCCGACTGGGACGACGCGGTCCCGGGTTTCGTCGAGATCGACCTGGTCAGCCATGACGGTGGCCACGCGGTGGGCGAGCATGTCTGGACGCTGACGGTCACCGACATCGCCACGGGCTGGACCGAGAACCGCAGCGTGCCCAACAAGGCCCGTAAATGGGTCATGGCCGCCCTCGACGACATCACCGCGGTGATGCCCTTCCCGATCCGCGGCATCGACTCCGACAACGGCTCGGAGTTCATCAACTTCCACCTGCTCGACTGGTGTGAGAAGCACCAGATCACCTTCACTCGCTCGCGAGTCGGCAACAAGAACGACGGCTGCCACGTCGAGCAGAAAAACTGGACCACTGTGCGCACCCTTGTCGGCTACCACCGCTACGACACACCCGCAGAACTAGTGCTACTCAACAAGATCTGGACACGGCAATCCTTACTGAGCAACTACTTCTGCCCCCAGCAAAAGCTTGTCTACAAAGCCCGCGACGGCGCGAAAGTCATCAAGAAGTACGACACCGCAGCCACCCCGCAGCAGCGTGCACAGGCACATCCGAACCTTCCGACGACCGCGAAAGCGGACCTGACGCGCACCTACCTCGACATAAATCCCGCCGCCTTGCAACGCCACATTCAGGCCCTCATCAACGAGCTAGTCACCTTGACCGTCACCAAGGCCGGACCCAAGCGCAAAGCCCCACCCAAGCCGGCATCAGCAAACGACGCGACGAACCAGCTCACGCGGGCATCCGGCATTTGAGGCAACGAATACCGTCGCGGGCATATTGACATGAGGCAACAGGAGGGCACACTTTGTGCCCGCCTCACAGCGACAACGGCTTCTCGAAGGGCCAGCACGCGACGGTGGATCCGATAGTCGGTCGAACGCGGAATGTAGCCCGGGCCGTATCGGCCGCGCCCGAGTCGATGCACTCGACCCTGCTCGATCTCCCACCGCAACGCGTCGGCGATGGCTTTCGATGGCCGACCCTGAACGCGGAAACCAAGGTGGCGAACGCCGTCGATCAACTCGGCAACAGTGGCCGGACCCCGGTTCGCCAAGTGGAAGGCGAGCACGTAACGGCAGCTCAATCCGTCGAAGGTAGGGCGGATTCATTGCCGAAACATCGCACGCGGGTACGACATTTGACCAAGATTGTCGCTCAGAGGTGGGCACATCGGGCACCGCCTCTCCGAGAGGCGGGTGTGACTCGCTAGGTGAGCGCTGCCGCGATTCGGCGCCACTGCTCGCGCGGATAGGCCTTCGGGTCGCTCAGCAACACCTGGATGCACACGTGATCGGCGCCGGCCGAACGATGCTCGGAGACCCTACGCAGGATTGCGCCCTCGTCGCCCCAAGCGATGATCGCGTCGAAAAGGCGCGGGCTCACCTGTGCCAGATCGTCTTCGGAGAAGCCGGAACGGAGCAGATTGTTGGCGTAGTTCGGCAAAGCCAAATACGAACGCAGCCAGTCGGTTCCGATAGCGCGTGCTTCGTCGGCGCTGTCGGTGAGAATCACGGTCTGCTCTGGCAGCAGCAAGGGTCCGTCGCCCAGAGTCCCACGGGCCACTGCGGTGTGCTCGGGGGTGACGAGGTAGGGGTGTGCCCCGGCGCCACGTCTCGCGGACAGCGACAGCATTTTCGGGCCGAGCGCGGCCAGCACCCGCCGCGACGCGGGAACCGGTTGCGGCGTGGCGTCCAATTCGTCCAAGAATGACGCCGTCGCCGCCAGCGGTTTGCGGTATCGCCCGGCCTCGCCGGCATCGATCAGCGGCGCGTGGCTGACCCCGATACCGAGCAGGAAACGATCGCCGTGGGCGGCAGTCAGTTCTGCGTACGACGCAGCGACGTCGCTCGGCGTATGCATCCAGAGATTTAGGATCCCGGTGGCGACCGTGGTTTGCTTGGTCGCGGCGAGCAGGTTGCCCACCGCGTCGAAGACCGCCCCGCCAACGTCGGGTATCCACAGTGCCCGGAACCCCAATTCGTCCAATTCCGCTGCTGCGTCCGCGGATTCAGCAGGGTTGCCGTAGCGAAGCTGGCTACTCCAGATCCCGATACCGGTGAGGTGCATCGACGGTGATTCCTCTCGTGGCGGGCGGCCGCGGTTGATGTCTTAGGGGCATCGTCT
>DATAZN010000586.1:0-3627 GCA_036272035.1 Mycobacterium sp.
GGCGAGCCCACCAGCTCACTCGACGAGATCGCGGCGAGGCTGGCCGGGGGCACCGGCATCAAGCTGATGATTCTGCCGCCGCTCATTCACGGCGCGGCGCAGTGGAGCGTGATGACAGCGATCACTACCGGCCAAACTGTCGTCTTCCCTTCGGTTGTCGACCATTTGGACGCCGACGATGTGGTCCGCACCATCGAGCGAGAGAAGGTGATGACGGTGACAGTGGTCGGTGACGCGATGGCGCGGCCGCTGGTCGCCGCCATCGAGAAGGGCATCGCGGATGTGTCGTCGTTGGCCGTGGTGGCCAACGGCGGGGCGTTGCTGACTCCGTACATCAAGCAACGCCTGATCGAGGTTCTGCCGAACGCCATCGTCATTGACGGCGTCGGATCCTCGGAGACCGGTGGCCAGATGCACCACATGTCGACGTCGGGAACCGTGTCTACGGGCATCTTCAATGCCGGTCCCGATACCGTCGTCGCCGCCGAGGACCGCGGCTCGATCCTTCAGCCGGGTCACGATGGCATGGGCTGGCTGGCTCAGCGCGGCTACGTACCACTGGGTTACAAGGGCGACGCCACCAAAACAGCGGCCACTTTCCCAGTGATCGACGGCGTGCGTTACGCGGTACCCGGTGACCGGGCCCGCCACCGCACCGACGGCTGTATCGAGCTGCTGGGCCGGGATTCGGTGACGATCAACTCCGGCGGTGAAAAGATCTTCGTCGAAGAAGTCGAAACGGCCATCGCCTCGCATCCCGCGGTGACCGACGTGGTCGTCACCGGACGACCCAGCGAGCGGTGGGGCCAGGAAGTCGTCGCCGTCGTTGCACTCGCCGATGACGCTCGCGCCGAGGCTGTTGAGCTAATCGACCATGCCGCACAGACATTGGCGCGATACAAGTTGCCGAAGGCGATTGTGTTCCGGGACACGATCGAACGCAGTCCTGCCGGCAAGGCCGACTACCGGTGGGCCCGCGAGCAAGCGGTAAATGGAGCTTAGCCATGAGTGATGACGACGTGCGGGCCGCGCTGCAACGCCACTGGGATGCCTCCGACGCGAACGACTTCGCGACGGAACACCAAATCTATCGAGCTGATGCGGTTCTCGAGTATCCGCAATCGGGCGAGCGCATCCGAGGCCGAGCCGACATCCAGGCGTCTCGCACCGCCCAGCCGAACCTCAAGCGGTTCACCGTGCGGCGCATGCTCGGCAGCGGCGGCCTGTGGGTCAGCGAACTCGTGATGACGTACGACGGAATGCCGTCGTACGTCGTCAGCATCATGGAATTCGAGGCCGGCGAGGTCGTCCGCGAATCGCAATACTTCAGCGATCCGTTCGAGCCGGGGCCATCTCGCGCTCAATGGGTCGAGAAGATGGACTGAGCTGGGCGGAGTGATACCGGTAGGTGGGTGAGTCCGTGCAGTCCGATGCTGTTGTTGAAAGTCGGTTCACCGGCCAGCGTCAACTTGGGGAAGCGCTCGAACAATGACTGCAGGCCGATGTGTAGTTCCATGCGAGCCAGCGCCGCACCCAGACAGACATGCGTGCCCGTACTGAAGCTGAGGTGTTCGCGGGCGTTGGCGCGGGCCGTGTCGAAGGTACCCGGGTTCTCGAAGAGTGCCGGATCGCGGTTTGCGCCGCCCGGTAAGAGAAAGACGGGTTCGTCCATCCGGACCGGATATCCTTGCACGTCAACGTCTTCGGTGGCGATTCGCGGCACGACGTGACCAGCCGTGTCGTAACGCAGAATCTCCTCGACCGCGCCCGGCCAGCCGTCGGGGTTCGCGGATAGCGCGGCCACCTGATCCGGATGACGGACGAGCGCTACGACGGCTTTGCCCATGACATGACTCGTGGTGACGAACCCCGCGCCCACGAGCAGATTCGCGAGCATGCTGAGTTCGATTTCGGTCAGATCGCCGCTGCGCACGACGTCGGACAGGATGCTGTCGCCGGTGTGGTCTTTCCGCAGCCGCTCGATATGGTTCGCGAGATACCGGTCGAACTCGCGAAGGACGGCCGTGCCGGCCCGAAAGTCATGCCAGGATGCGGCGGTGCTACCGATCAATCTTGTTGTGGCCTCGGCGACTTCCTGAAGATAGCCGGTTTCATCGGGTGGCATTCCCATCATTTCGGTGATGATCGCGATCGGAATTCGCGACGTGTACTCGGAGACCAAATCGCACTCAGTCTCGCCCTTCAGACCGCGAAGCAGTCCGTCGGCCAGGTTGTGAACACGGCTACGAAGTCGCTCGAGCGCCCGCGGCGTGAATGCCCGCGAGACCGGGCGGCGCAGCCGCGTGTGCTCGGGCGGATCGGCGACCAACATCGACGGCGGCTCGATGGGGTTGAGTACGTGGGGGTCGGTCTTGGCCAGGATCCACTGGCCGAAACGAAAAGACGATCGATCCCGAGGTTTGATGGTCCTGAACCGGCCGTCGCGGAGCACGTCGCGCATGATCTGCGAGTCAGCGGTGACCCAGCCGCGGACTTTCACAATTGGAGACATTCGCCCGCGCCGGCGGACCTGCTCGATGAGTGGATAGATATCGTCGACGGGATTGCGGTCGATGGTCAGTAGTTGCGCCAGCGGATCACCTCGTCGCGCCAGCAGGTTAAGTGCCGCGCGTGACGGCGCATACCCCGCTGCCCAATGCGTCCAATCCCGGACCGGCACCCCCATGTGCCCACGCTCCCTGACAATCGGCTGCCTAGAAGACTAGATCCTCGGCGGCGGTATACCGACGATAAGAGCACTTATAAGCAGCACCAACGCCTCAGCACGTCGCGCAAGTCGTCAGGTCAGGCCGACGATCTTGAAGTTTACGAAGTACCCGTCGCGCAGGTCTACCCTCGAGTAGGCACGACGAAAGGTGCGCGATGTTCGCAGCGTTCGGATTCGAAGCCATGGGTGTCGTGGTCGGAGACATGTTCTTCGTCGACCCGACACCGAACGAGGGCCAGGAAACCCCGGAACGGGGAGTCAGATTGGAACTCCGCCTGGTCGACCGGGCCGAGCCGCAGGGATCGATCTACGCCGGCGTCCCGATCGCTTTCACCCGCCCGGTGTGGCGGGTGGACCTTTTCGGGTCCACCGAGAGCACGCCCGGGACGCTGGACCGGGCCCATCACCACCCCCGCTTCAACGGGTGGGAGCCCGGACGCCGGAACTTCGTTCCCGAGCTGTCCGCCGACCCGCTGTCCTGGTTGGCCGGTGAGCTGGCCGACCCGGACACCGTGCTGGCCCGGGCCGGTGTCGACGCGGACGAAGTCAGCGACGCCGACAAGGCCGGCCTCGCCGCGGCCGGCCCGGAGATTGTTGCGACCGTGAAACGGATGCTCGATGGCGTGCGGAGCGGCGAATTGGCCCCGGCCCCCGCCGAGCCTGTCGCCGCCGCACGCACCGGCTGGCTCTGAGACGCTAGTAGTGCGAAAGATGCTGCGCGTCTTTCCAGATTCCATCGGCGGGCATGTCGAGGCGAGCGGTGAGCGGTAGGCGCCATTCGGGCGTGGCGGTGGGTTCGCCCCAGTAGTCGGTGACCGTAATGGCCTCACCGTTGCGGAGTTCGGCGATGCTGACGTTTCGGTAGAGGCGTCCGTCGCCGTAATTGCACGTCCATTCGA
>DATAZN010000587.1:0-4712 GCA_036272035.1 Mycobacterium sp.
GGCCCGACCTACCAGTTCGTCGAATCTCACCCGTGGATACCGGCATTCGGCGCGGGATACACCCTCGGCGTCGACGGCATCGCGTTGGTGCTGGTCGTGCTGACCACCATCTTGGTGCCGTTCCTGCTGGTGGCCGGCTGGAACGACGGCGGTGAGCGATCACGCGGGACCCAGGCCTACATTGCGCTGATACTGACCATCGAATCGATGGTGCTCATCTCGGTGGTCTCACTGGATGTGCTGCTGTTCTACGTGTTCTTCGAAGCCATGCTCATCCCGATGTACTTCCTCATCGGCGGTTTCGGTGGCGGCGTACACCGCTCCCGCGCTGCGGTGAAGTTCTTGCTGTACAACCTGTTCGGCGGTCTGATCATGCTGGCCGCCGTGATCGGCCTGTACGTGGTGACCGCTCAGAACGGCTCGGGCACCTTCGACTTCCGTCAGATCGTGGCCGCCGTCACCTCGGGTTCGCTGGGTGCATCTTCGGCTGTAACCAAGGCACTGTTCCTGGGATTCATGTTCGCCTTCGCGATCAAGGCGCCGCTGTGGCCGTTCCACCGCTGGCTGCCCGACGCCGCGGTGGAATCGACACCGGCGACCGCAGTTCTGATCACCGCGGTGATGGACAAGGTCGGCACGTTCGGCATGCTGCGGTACTGCCTACAGTTGTTCCCTGACGCGTCAACGTATTTCCGCCCCGTCATCGTCACGCTGGCAGTGATCGGCGTCATCTACGGCGCCATCGTGGCGATCGGGCAGACCGACATCATGCGGCTGATCGCCTATACGTCGATCTCGCACTTCGGCTTCATCATCCTCGGCATCTTTGTGATGACGACGCAGGGCCAGAGCGGATCCACGTTGTACATGTTCAACCACGGCATCTCCACCGCCGCGGTCTTCCTGATCGCCGGATTCCTGATCTCGCGGCGCGGCACCCGGTCCATCGCCGCCTATGGCGGTGTCCAGAAGGTGGCCCCCGTACTGGCCGGCACATTCCTGATCGCGGGCCTGGCCACCGTGTCCCTGCCCGGGCTGGCGCCATTCGTCAGCGAATTCCTGGTGCTGCTAGGCGCATACAACCGCTACTGGCTGTCCGCGGCAATCGGTGTGACCGCGCTGATCCTCTCGTCGATCTACATTCTGTGGCTGTATCAACGGGTGATGACCGGGCCCGTCACCGAGGGCAACGAGCGGATCCGTGATCTCGTGCCGCGCGAAATCCTGGTCGTTGCACCGCTGATAGCGCTCCTGCTGGCGCTGGGGATCTACCCGAAGCCGGTGCTTGACATCATCAACCCCGCGGTGGGGAACATCATGGCCACCATCGGTCAGCAGGACCCCCCACCGATCGTGCGGCCAGGCACTGCGCACCTACCCGGAATGGCGGAGGGACCGCGCCGATGACTTCTCTACCTGTGCCCACGCCCAGCGTCGAATATGGGCTGCTCTCACCGATATTCATCGTCTTCGGTGTTGCGGTGGCCGGCGTGCTCGTTGAGGCGTTCCTGCCCCGGCGAGCGCGCTATGGCGTCCAGGTGGTGCTTGCGATCGGCGGTTTGATCGCCGCGGCCGTCGCCGACGTCATCGTCGCCAGGCAGCTCGACCCCCCGGGCCGCTATGCGGTCCTGCATGCGCTGGCTGTCGACGGTCCGGCGCTGCTGCTGCAGGGTGCCATCCTGTTGGTCGCCGTGCTCGCCGTGATCTTTTTCGCCGAGCGGCACAGGGGCGACAATCCGGCCGCCGGTCCGGGCGCCGCCACCGCTACCGCCCACGTCCCCGTCGGATTGGAAGCCTTTACGCCGCAGGCATCTGCCGTGCCGGACAGTGCGGCCGAGCATGAGGCGGAGCGGGCCGGGGCAAGCCAGACCGAGGTGTTCCCGCTGACCATGCTGGCGGTCGGCGGGATGCTGGTGTTCCCGGCCGCCAACGATCTGCTGACCATGTTCGTGGCGCTCGAAGTGCTGTCGCTGCCGCTGTATCTATTGTGCGGGCTGGCCCGACACCGGCGCTTGATGTCCCAGGAAGCAGCGGTGAAGTACTTCCTGCTCGGCGCCTTTTCGTCAGCGTTCTTCCTGTACGGCGCTGCGTTCCTCTACGGCGCCACCAACACACTGTCGCTACCGAGCATCGCCAAATCACTGGCGGCCAGCAACAGCCATTCGATGGCGTTGATCGGTGTTGCGCTGTTATCGGTCGGACTGTTGTTCAAAGTCGGTGCTGCGCCCTTCCATTCGTGGATTCCAGACGTCTACCAAGGCGCGCCCACCCCGATCACCGGGTTCATGGCCGCGGCCACCAAAGTCGCCGCGTTCGGCGCGCTGCTGCGGGTCGTCTACGTCGCGCTGCCGCCGCTGCATGACCAGTGGCGGCCGGTGCTGTGGGCCATCGCGATACTGACCATCGCGGTCGGCACAATCACCGCGGTGACCCAGACCGACGTCAAGCGGATGCTGGCGTACTCGTCGATCGCGCACGTGGGTTTCATCCTCACCGGTGTGATCGCAAACAACACAGCAGGCCTCTCGGCGACGATGTTCTATCTCGTCGCCTACAGCTTCAGCACAGTCGGCGCGTTCGCGGTCGTGGGTCTGGTCCGCAACTCGCGCGGTGAAGAAGACGCCACCATGTTGCACTGGGCGGGCCTCGGGCAGCGCTATCCCGTTGTCGGCCTACTCTTTTCGATGTTCCTGCTGGCCTTCGCCGGGATTCCGCTGACCAGCGGGTTCATCAGCAAGTTCGCGGTGTTCCAGGCAGCGGCCAAAGGCGGCGCGGTGCCGTTGGTCATCATCGGTGTGATCGGCAGCGCAGTGGCCGCCTACTTCTATGTGCGGGTGATTGTGCTGATGTTCTTCACCGAGCCACACGCCGAGCCGGTACATGTCGTCATGCCCAGCTTCTGGAGTAAGACGGCCATCGCGGTGTGCGCGGCGATCACTGTCGGCTTGGGCATCTTCCCGCAGCCTCTGCTCGATCTCGTCCGGCAGGCCGCGCAGTTCCTGACATGACGCCGGCGCTGGTTCTCAGCGACGATACCGGCCCGGTTCGGGTACTGACCATGAACCGCCCCGAAGCACGAAACGCATTGAGCCCAAAGCTGATCGGAACGCTGTACGCCGCGCTACGCCAGGCTGACGACGACCCGTCGGTGCGGGCGGTGGTACTCACCGGTACCGACCCGGCATTTTGCGCCGGCGTCGATCTCAAAGAGGCCCAGCGGCTCGGCTCGGTCTATTTCGAGCAGTTTCAGAACCAGAGCTGTATTCGCCAAACGGGCGAGATGCGCACGCCGATCATCGCCGCCATTAACGGCGCGGTGTTCACCGGCGGGCTTGAGATGGCGCTAGGCTGCGATTTTCTCATCGCCTCTGAGCGCGCGGTTTTTGCCGATACCCATGCCCGCGTGGGGATCCTGCCCGGCGGCGGGATGACGGCGCGGCTTCCGCACGTAGTCGGCGCGGCGATGGCACGCCGGTTGTCGATGACCGGCGAAGTGGTCGATGCCGTACGAGCCGAGCGAATCGGGCTGGTCACCGAGGTCGTGCCGCACGATCAGCTGTTGCCCCGAGCCGTCGAACTGGCCGGCCAGATCGCTGAAGTGCCTGCACCAATCATGGCTGGCCTCAAGGAAATCTACGTCACCGGCTCCGCCGCGGTCACGGAACCGGCTCTTGCCGCCGAACGCGCTATCGCCGGTGCGCAAACCCTGGATCAGGACGGCCTGAAAGACCGCTACGCCGAGATCACCGAGCGCAACCGCCGCCAGATTCGCCCGCAGCCCTAGGTGAGCAGAGGGCTGTAGTCGGTCGGAGGGTCAACCAAATTCATTGAGCGGTACAACTTTTCGGTGAGGGCCGGGCTGCTCTCCGCCGCGGACAACACCGCCTCGCGGAAGTCCAGCAGTTCTCTGGACGCCGCGTGATCAGGGTCTCCGCTGTCCATGTAGAGATCGTTGAACTGGTTGGACGCCCACATCGGACCGATGTGATCAGCGGCGGCGGCGAAGAATCGTTGGCTCAGATCGCCGCTCCCGTCCGCCAGACAGTCGCGCAGAGCGGTCGCCTCGAGCGCGGCCACTGTCATGCCCTGGCCGTAGATGGGGTTGGTACTGCAGATCGCATCGCCGAACACCAGGAAGCCCGCGGGAAAGCGGTCCATCTGGTCGTAGCGACGCCAGATCGCCCCCGGGTAGCGGAAGACCGAGATCTGGCCGATCGGCTCGCCTCGCTTCAGTGCCCGCAACAGCGCGGGTGGCGCGAATTGGGTGGCCATCCGGATCATGCCGGTCAGGTCGTTGGGTGGCTCGTTGTCCGCCAACCGGGTCAGCGTGAAAATCCAGGTGTCGTGCTCGTACACCGAAAATGCGCCGCCCGTAGGCTTTTTCGGCTCGGGAACGACAAAGGTCATCCGCTCCTTGATGATCCCCTCCGGGATACGCATCAGCAGGCTGGTGTAATTCGCATTCGTCATCGAGCGCTCGGCGACCGGTCGTCCGCAGCCCAGGCCGTCCAGAAAGGCCGGGGTGCGTCCGGCCAGCCGAATGGACACCCGAGACAGGTCGCCGTCGTCAAAGACCTCCGCGCCGCCGGCGATCAGGTCGTGATGGATGCCGGGGAACAGTCGCGCCAGCTCGTCGGCGCCACGACTCCACAACACGTGGAAGTGGCGGCCTTGTGGAACTCCGCGGCGCTGGTCGGCGGCATCAGGCAGCT
>DATAZN010000588.1:0-6808 GCA_036272035.1 Mycobacterium sp.
ATCCGGTCTAGGCGATGTCGCCGACGAAGACCGCGACCCGGCCGATCTGCTGGCGGGCCAAGAAGGGCAGCCCCGCGCCGTCGGTGCCGGGGGGCAGCACCCGCGGGTTGGTGATGTGCACGTCCTTGCGGATGAAGTGCACGTCGGCTTCGCCCGCAGCCAGCACGTTTTTGACCCAATCGGTCTTGCCATGGGCCAGTCCGATCGCCAGCACGTTGCCCTTGCGATAGGCGGTGACGATGGTTTCGTACTGCTTGCCGGAGGTGCGGCCACGGTGCTTGATCACCGAGAACGTCGGAAGGTAGCGCGCGATCGGCTTGACCAACGGGTTGAAGTACCTGGTTTGGAAGTTCTCAAACCACACCGGGAACATCATCGGGATGCCCGGGGCGTTGTTGGGATGGTCCTTTCGGGACATGGCGACTCCGTTTTCGTCGGGTGCGGTCACACTACCGGTCCGATATGCAGTTGCTCTGCTCTGGGACAATGGTTGACGTGACTGTGATGGCGCGTATCGACCTGCGGGGCGCGGACTTGTCCACCGCCCGGTTGCGGGCGGCGTTGCCCCGCGGCGGAGTGGACGTAGAGGCCGCCCTGTCCACGGTGCGACCGATCGTGGACTCGGTCGCCGATCGCGGCGCGGAGGCCGCGCTGGAGTACGGCGAATCGTTCGATGGGGTGCGCCCGCCGACGGTCCGGGTGCCCAGCGCCGAGTTGGACGCCGCGCTGGCCGGCCTGGACCGCGATGTCCGGGCGGCGCTCGAGGTGGCGATCGAACGCACCCGCGCGGTGCACGCCGACCAGCGGCGGTCCGATGTGACGACGACGCTCGGGCCTGGCGCCACCGTCACCGAGCGGTGGGTTCCGGTCGACCGTGTCGGCCTGTACGTGCCCGGCGGGAATGCCGTGTACCCGTCCAGCGTGGTGATGAACGTGGTGCCGGCACAGGCCGCCGGTGTCGGCTCGCTGGTGGTGGCCAGCCCGCCGCAGGCCCAGTCGCAAGGCCGGTACGGGGCTCGTTTCAAAGGCCTACCTCATCCGACCATCTTGGCCGCCGCACGGCTGCTCGGCGTCGACGAGGTATGGGCGGTCGGCGGGGCCCAGGCCGTGGCGCTGATGGCTTACGGCGGCGTCGACACCGACGGTGGCGAACTGCTTGCCGTCGACATGATCACCGGCCCCGGCAACATCTACGTCACTGCGGCCAAACGACTCTGCCGCTCGCGGGTGGGCATCGACGCCGAAGCCGGGCCGACCGAGATCGCGATCCTGGCCGATGACACCGCCGACCCGGCGCACGTCGCCGCCGATCTGATCAGCCAGGCCGAGCACGACGAAATGGCCGCCAGCGTCCTGGTGACGTCCAGCACCGAGCTCGCCGACGCCACCGACACCGAGCTGGCCGCCCAATTGCAAACCACCGTGCACCGTCAACGGGTGACGACCGCGCTTGCCGGTCGGCAGTCGGCCATCATCCTGGTCGACGACATCGACGCGGGTATCCGCACCGTCAACGCCTACGCCGCAGAGCATTTGGAGATCCAGACGGTAAACTCGGATAAGGTTGCTGCTCGGATCCGTTCCGCCGGCGCCATCTTCGTCGGGCCGTATTCGCCGGTCAGCCTGGGCGACTACTGCGCCGGCTCCAACCACGTGCTGCCCACCGCGGGTAGCGCTGCGCACTCCAGCGGCCTGTCGGTGCAGACCTTCTTGCGGGGCATCCACGTCGTCGACTATACCGAGTCGGCGCTGAAAGATGTTTCGGGACATGTGATCACGCTCGCCGACGCCGAAGACCTGCCCGCGCACGGTGAGGCGATACGGCGGAGGTTCGAGCGATGACCAACCGGCCGTCGCTCGACGACCTCCCGCTGCGCCAAGACCTGCGCGGCAAGTCGCCCTACGGCGCACCGCAGCTAGCGGTTCCGGTGCGGCTGAACACCAACGAGAACCCACACCCACCCAGCACGGCGCTGGTCGAGGACGTCATCGCCTCGGTGGGCGAGGTAGCGGTCGACCTGCACCGCTATCCCGACCGCGACGCTGTGGCCCTGCGCACCGACCTGGCCGCCTACCTCAGTGTGCAGACCGGGGTCCGGCTCGGCGTCGAAAATCTCTGGGCGGCCAATGGATCCAACGAGATCCTGCAGCAGCTGCTGCAGGCCTTCGGCGGTCCCGGACGCAGCGCGATCGGCTTCGTGCCGTCGTATTCGATGCACCCGATCATCTCCGACAGCACCCGCACCGAGTGGATCCAGACGTCTCGCGCCGCGGACTTCAGCCTCGACGCCGATGCCGCGGTCGCGGCGATCGTCGAGCGCCGGCCTGACGTGGTTTTCGTCACCAGCCCCAATAACCCCACGGGACAGAGCGTTTCGCTGGCCGATCTGCGACGGCTGCTCAACGTGACGCCCGGTATCCTGATCGTTGATGAAGCCTACGGCGAATTCTCTGCGCAGCCCAGCGCGGTCGCGCTGGTCGAGGAGTACCCGACCAAGCTCGTCGTGAGCCGCACCATGAGCAAGGCCTTCGCCTTCGCCGGCGGGCGGCTCGGTTACCTGGTGGCCACGCCGGCGGTGATCGAGGCGATGCTGCTGGTTCGGCTGCCGTATCACCTATCTGCGCCCACCCAGGCGGCGGCCCGGGCGGCGCTGCGGCACGCCGACGACACGCTCGGCAGCGTTGCGACGCTGATCGCTGAACGTGATCGGGTGACCACGGCGTTGAGTAGCATGGGTTTTCAGGTCGTTCCCAGCGACGCCAACTTTGTGCTGTTCGGCCGGTTCGCCGACGCGCCCGCCACCTGGCAGCGCTACCTCGACGCCGGTGTCCTGATCCGCGACGTGGGCATTCCCGAATACCTCCGCACGACGATCGGGCTGGCCGACGAGAACGACGCTTTCCTGGCGGCCAGCGCAGATCTGGCTGTCACCGAGTTGGCCCAGCCCTTAGGAGCGTCATGACCCCCGGTCGCCGTGCACGCGTTGAGCGCACCACCAAAGAATCCGAGATCGTTGTCGAGCTCGACCTCGATGGCACCGGAGTCGTTCATGTCGACACGGGTGTCCCGTTCTACGACCACATGTTGACCGCGCTGGGTAGCCACGCCAGCTTTGACCTGACTGTGCGCGCCAAGGGCGACGTCGAGATCGAAGCGCACCACACCATCGAAGACACCGCGATCGTGCTCGGTCAGGCACTGGGCCAGGCACTCGGCGATAAAAAGGGCATTCGCCGGTTTGGCGACGCCTTCATCCCGATGGACGAGACGTTGGCGCACGCCATCGTCGACGTCTCGGGCCGGCCGTACTGCGTACAGACCGGCGAGCCGGATCATCTGCGGCACACCACGATTGCCGGCAGCTCGGTGCCATATCACACCGTGATCAACCGGCACGTGTTCGAGACGCTGGCGAACAACGCCCGCATCGCGCTGCACGTGCGTGTCCTCTACGGTCGCGACCCACACCACATCACCGAGGCCCAGTACAAGGCCGTCGCCCGGGCATTGCGGCAAGCGGTCGAGGCCGATCCGCGGGTGTCCGGTGTGCCGTCCACCAAAGGCACTCTGTGAGAAGTAAAACCGTTGTGGTGCTGGACTACGGCTCCGGCAACCTGCGTTCGGCTCAACGTGCGCTACAGCGCGTCGGCGCCGAGGTCGAGGTGACGTCCGACCTTGGGGCAGCCGCGGCGGCCGACGGGTTGGTGGTGCCGGGTGTCGGAGCCTTCGAGGCGTGCATGACCGGGTTGCGCGGGATCAACGGCGAGCGGGTGATCGCCGAGCGGATTACCGCCGGGCGGCCGGTGCTGGGCGTCTGCGTAGGCATGCAGATCTTGTTCGCCCGCGGCGTCGAGTTCGGCGTCGAGAGCAACGGCTGCGGGCAGTGGCCGGGCGCGGTCACTCGATTGGATGCGCCGGTGATCCCGCACATGGGGTGGAACGTGGTCGCGGCCGCGCCGGGCAGTGCGCTGTTCAAGGGCCTGGACGCCGATGCGCGGTTCTATTTCGTGCACTCCTACGCCGCGCAGCGGTGGGAAGGCGGGTCCGAGGCGCTGCTGACGTGGGCCACGCACGGGGTGCCGTTCCTGGCTGCCGTCGAGGGTGGACCGCTGGCCGCCACCCAGTTTCATCCGGAGAAGAGCGGGGATGCTGGAGCCGCCGTATTGAGCAATTGGGTTGAGGGGTTATGACGTGCCATTGATTTTGTTGCCCGCCGTCGACGTCGTCGAGGGCCGGGCTGTGCGTTTGGTGCAGGGCCGGGCCGGCAGCGAAACCGAGTACGGCTCAGCGCTGGACGCTGCGCTGAACTGGCAACGTGACGGCGCCGAATGGGTGCACCTGGTCGACCTGGACGCGGCGTTCGGTCGTGGCTCCAATCGCGAGCTGTTGGTCGAGGCGGTCGGCAAGCTCGATGTCAATGTCGAACTGTCCGGCGGTATTCGCGACGACGCGTCACTGTCTGCCGCCCTCGCGACCGGCTGTGCCCGAGTCAATCTCGGGACAGCCGCGCTGGAAAACCCGACGTGGTGTGCCCAGGCGATCGCCGACCACGGCGACAAAGTCGCGGTAGGTCTGGACGTGCAGATCGTCGACGGTGATCACCGGCTACGGGGGCGCGGCTGGGAGACCGACGGCGGAGACCTGTGGGAAGTGCTGGAACGCCTTGATGGCGAAGGCTGTTCGCGGTTCGTAGTCACCGATGTCACCAAAGACGGCACGTTGACCGGACCCAATCTCGACTTGCTGCGCACGGTCGCCGAGCGCACCGATGTTCCGGTGATCGCCTCCGGTGGCGTGTCGAGCCTCGACGATCTGCGTGCCATCGCGACGCTGACCGGCAGCGGCGTCGAAGGCGCGATCGTCGGCAAGGCGCTCTACGCCGGACGATTCACTTTGCCGCAGGCGCTCGCAGCGGTGGCGGGTTAGGGCCGCAATGGATCTCGACGCGCTGGTGGCCGAAGCGTCCGCGATCCTCGACGTCGCGGCGAAGCCTTTCGTCGCCGGCCACCGAGCGGATTCCGCGGTCAGCAAGCGAGGCGACGATTTCGCCACCAAGGTCGATCTGGCCATCGAACGCCAAGTGGTCGACGCGCTGGTGTCGGCGACCGGAATCCCGGTGCACGGCGAGGAGTTCGGTGGCGCAGATCTCGACTCGCCGTGGGTCTGGATTCTCGACCCCGTCGATGGGACGTTCAACTACGCCGCCGGCTCGCCGATGGCCGCGATACTGCTGGGCCTGCTGCACGACGGCGACCCGGTGGCGGGATTGACCTGGTTGCCGTTCATGAACGAGCGCTACGCGGCGGTGTCGGGCGGTCCGTTGATGAAAAATGGTGTGCCGCAACCGCCGCTGGCCCGCGGTGAGCTCACCGAATCGATCATCGGGGTCGGAACCTTCAACGCCGATTCGCGTGGCCGGTTTCCCGGTCGGTACCGGTTGGCGGTGCTCGAGGAGCTCAGTCGGGTGTCGTCGCGGATGCGGATGCACGGGGCCACCGGCATCGATCTCGCCTACGTCGCCGACCGGGTTCTCGGCGGGTCCATCAGTTTCGGTGACCACGTCTGGGATCACGCCGCCGGGGTGGCCCTCGTACGGGCCGCCGGTGGTGTCGTCACCACCCTGGCCGGCGACGAGTGGAAACCCGATTCACGTTCAGCGTTGGCCGCCGCCCCCGGTGTGCACGCCCAGTTGCTCGAGATGCTGCAAACGGTAGGACGACCCGATGAGTACTGAATCCGCCTGCGGTACCAGCCTTGCCGTGCGTGTCATCCCTTGCCTGGACGTAGATGGCGGCCGGGTGGTGAAGGGTGTCAACTTCGAAAACCTGCGCGACGCCGGCGATCCGGTGGAACTCGCGGCCGCCTACGACGCTGAGGGGGCCGACGAGCTGACTTTTCTCGACGTCACGGCGTCGTCGTCGGGACGGGTCACCATGCTGGAGGTGGTCCGCCGCACCGCCGAGCAGGTGTTCATCCCGCTGACCGTCGGTGGTGGTGTACGAACGGTCGCCGACGTCGACGTGTTGTTGCGGGCGGGAGCCGACAAGGTGTCGATCAATACCGCCGCCATCGCGCGACCGGAACTGCTGGCCGAGATGGCGGCCCAATTCGGCTCGCAGTGCATCGTGTTGTCGGTCGACGCCCGGACCGTGCCGGACGGCTCGGCTCCGACACCGTCGGGCTGGGAAGTCACCACCCACGGTGGACGGCGTGGCACCGGTATCGACGCGGTGGAATGGGCGGCCCGTGGTGCCGAGTTGGGTGTCGGTGAGATCCTGCTCAACTCCATGGATGCCGACGGCACCCGGGCCGGGTTCGACCTGCCGATGCTGCGGGCGGTCCGGTCGGCGGTGACGGTTCCGGTGATTGCCAGTGGCGGCGCCGGTTCGGCCGATCACTTCGCGCCGGCGGTGGTTGCGGGCGCCGATGCGGTTTTGGCCGCCAGCGTGTTCCACTTCCGGCAGTTGACCATCGGCCAGGTGAAACAAGCGATGGCCGCAGAGGGGATCACCGTGCGATGACGCTCGATCCCGATATCGCGGCGCGCCTCAAACGCAACGCCGACGGCCTGTTCAGCGCGATCGTGCAGGAGCGCAGCAGCGGCGACGTGCTGATGGTCGCCTGGATGGACGACGACGCGCTGGCCCGCACGCTGGAGACCCGCGAGGGCACCTATTTCTCGCGGTCCCGCGGCGAACAGTGGGTCAAAGGCGCCACTTCCGGTCACACCCAGCGGGTGCATTCGGTACGGCTGGATTGCGACGGCGATGCCGTGCTGCTGGTGGTGGACCAGGTCGGCGGCGCCTG
>DATAZN010000589.1:0-5876 GCA_036272035.1 Mycobacterium sp.
CCATCATCACCACGCTGTCCGCGCTGTCCGCCGAGGCGGGTGTGCTGAGCGGCTCGCTGGTGCTCACCATCGGCGACACCGTCGACCGCCGCGACCTGCTGTCCTGGTGGGAGTCCCGGGCGCTGTACGGCTGGCGGGTGCTGGTGCCGCGCACCAAGGACCAGGCCGGCGCGATGAGCGAGCGGCTGCGGATCCACGGCGCCATGCCGGAGGAGGTGCCCACCATCGCGGTGGAGCCGCCCCGGTCCCCGGCGCAGATGGAGCGCGCGGTCAAGGGCCTGGTCGACGGGCGTTACCAGTGGGTCGTGTTCACCTCGACCAACGCGGTGCGCGCGGTGTGGGAGAAGTTCGCCGAGTTCGGCCTGGACGCCCGTGCGTTCTCCGGTGTCAAGATCGCCTGCGTCGGCACCGCCACGGCGGCCAGTGTGCGCTCCTTCGGTATCCACCCCGAGCTGGTGCCCAACGCCGACGAGATGACGGAGATGTCGTCGGAGGGGCTGCTGGAGATCTTCCCGCCGCACGACGACATCCTCGACCCGGTGGACCGGGTGCTGCTGCCGCGCGCCGACATCGCCACCGAGACGCTCGCCGCCGGGCTGCGTGACCGCGGCTGGGAGATCGACGACGTGACCGCGTACCGCACGGTGCGCGCCGCGCCGCCGCCCGCCCCGATCCGCGAGGCGATCAAGACCGGTGGCTTCGAAGCGGTCTGTTTCACCTCCTCCTCGACGGTGCGCAACCTGGTCGGCATCGCCGGCAAGCCGCACGCGCGCACCATCGTCGCCTGCATCGGCCCGAAAACCGCTGAAACCGCAGCCGAATTCGGTTTGCGTGTTGACGTGCAACCCGAAACCGCCGCGGTCGGCCCGCTGATCGAGGCGCTGGCTGAGCATGCCGCCCGGCTGCGCGCCGAGGGTGCGCTGCCGCCGCCGCGTAAGAAGAGCCGCAGGCGGTAATGGCCGTGGCGATCGCCAGCGCGGCCGTGGCGGTCGCAAGCGCGACGGAGCCGCGCGCAGCGGGCCGCCACCAGAGGCCGAAGCCGGGCGCAGCGGGTCGCCGCGCATGAGCGCCTTCCCCCGGCAGCGTCCGCGTCGACTCCGGTCGACTCCGGCGCTGCGCCGGTTGGTGGCGCAAACATCGCTGGAGCCACGGCATCTGGTGTTGCCGATGTTCGTCGCCGACGGCATCGACGAGCCGCAGCCGATCACCTCGATGCCCGGCGTGGTGCAACACACCCGCGAGTCGCTGCGGGCCGCCGCGGCCGACGCCGTGACGGCCGGAGTCGGCGGCTTGATGCTGTTCGGCGTCCCGCGCGCCGAGGACAAGGACGCTGCGGGGTCGGCGGGTTCGGATCCCGACGGCATTCTCAACGTTGCGCTGCGCGACCTGGGCAAGGATCTCGGCGACTCGACTGTGTTGATGGCCGACACCTGCCTGGACGAATTCACCGACCACGGGCACTGCGGTGTGCTGGACGAGCGCGGCCGGGTCGATAACGACGCCACCCTGAAGCGCTACGTGGAACTGGCTGTCGCGCAGGCAGAGTCGGGCACTCACGTGGTCGGGCCGAGCGGCATGATGGACGGCCAGGTGGCGGCGATCCGCGACGGGCTGGACGCGGCCGGTCACACCGACGTCGTCATCCTGGCCTACGCGGCTAAGTTCGCGTCGGCGTTCTACGGCCCGTTCCGTGAAGCGGTGAGCTCCAGCCTGTCCGGCGACCGGCGCACCTACCAGCAAGAGCCGGGCAATGCCCGCGAGGCGATCCGCGAGGCGCAGCTGGATCTCGACGAGGGTGCCGACATCGTGATGGTCAAACCCGCATTGGGGTACCTGGACATTGTGGCTGCCGCGGCCTCGATTTCACCGGTGCCCGTCGCCGCCTATCAGGTGTCGGGGGAGTACGCGATGATCGCGGCTGCCGCCGCCAACGGGTGGATCGACGAGCGCGCTGCCGCGCTCGAGTCGTTGACCAGCATCCGGCGCGCTGGCGCCGACATCGTGCTGACCTATTGGGCCGCCGGCGCGGCGAACTGGTTGTCGTGACGGCTCCCGGTGAACCCGGGCGGCAGTCGCCGACTCGGCCGGTCGACGTCGACACCGGCTTCTGGTTGTGGCTGGTCGCGGTGCCGCTGATGGTGATCGGCTACGTCGCCGACCTGGTCGGCTCATCGAACGGTCACGGAGCCACGCCGCTCCTGGTCGCACAGGGGTTGTTCATCGCGGTCTTGTGTGCGATCGTGGTGACCTTCCTGATCCTGATGCGGGCCGGATACCGTTGGGCCCGAACCGTTTTGAGTGGCGGAGCCACAGCCACCGTCGTCTACGTCGCCATCCGGCTGTTCACGGTGACCTGGCCGCCGATGTACGCCGTAGCGTGTGGCGTCGCCGGGATCACCGGATCGGTGCTGATCGCCGGAGGTATGTTCTTGTTGCACCGCAGCGACTCGCACAACTACTTCACCAGGTGAGCGGCAAAAAGATCAATATTGACCGGCTCGGCTCAGGTACCGATTCCGGGTATCCGCGCGATGATGGTACGGACAGAAGAGAGTTCCGAATGTCGGATTACCTGGCGGCCGTGCTGTCCGGAGTCACCGGTGCGACGAAGGAAGGACACTGAGATGAGTCGGCCAAGCTTGGTGATCGCGTTGGTGGTCGCGACATCGGCGTCGGCATGTCACTACGACCCACACCCCTGGCCCAAGCCGGGGGAAGCTTCGGCGAACACGCTGGAAAGAATGCTAAATCAACGGGATTCGCTCCAGGATGCCGCTAACGATCTGGTTGCGGTCACCGCGGCGATGCGTGACGCTGTCCAGCAGGCCTACCCCGCGGCCACATGGACGGCGACGTCGAACGGCGACCAAGCCGGGTGCCCACCGCCCTTCGTCTTCCTGTCCGGCAAGATCTACCAACTGCCGAATTGGCAGTCGCCCGCTCCGGCCTCGCCCGCCGGCGCCCATGCCGTCGTCAAAGCCGCTACCGAGGTGCTCGAGGCGCACGGCGTCAGCAAAGTCGACGTCCATACCGGGCGTTCGGTGAGCGGCGCGTTGCCCCGCGACCACGGGGTGCTGGGATTCGCCATCGAGGCATCATTGGGCTCGAATCGGCCCGACATGGTCGTGTCGGGGGCGACCGGATGTCACCACGTCGCCTCCGGACCGGGACCGTGGAACACCTCGGCTATGCCGACGTCGTGAGCCGCCGGTAGGCCCCAGGCTGTCTGGCCGCAGGTCCAACAAGGGATGATGGTGCGCGTGACTGCCGACACGGACACCGAAGCGGCACCGCTCTTTCGCGAGGTCGGTGCGACCTGGTACTGGGTGCTGGCCGGGCCCATCTCGGCCGCAATCATGCTGTGGATCGAGAAGTCCAACGGCAACGGCTGGCAGATCTCGGTGCCGGTGTTCTTCCTGGTGGTTCTGACCAGTTTCATTGCGCTGCAAGTCAAAGCGGCCCGCATCCACACCTCGGTCGTGCTGACCCCACAGACGCTGCGTCACGGCACCGAAACCATCCGGGTGTCCGAGATACTCAAGGTGTACCCCGAACCCGATCATCCGATGGCAGCGAAGAAGGACCTGGAGCGTTGGCAGTCCGCCCGCGCGCTCGGCGAGCTGGTCGGGGTGCCTAAGGGCCGGACCGGCATCGGCCTGCGGCTCACCGGCGGCCGGACCGCCCAGGCGTGGGCACGCCGGCACCGGCATCTACGCAACCTGCTGACCCCTTTGGTCGAGGAACGCGTCGGTCCCAACGAGCTCCCGCCGGAACACGACGACGACAGTTCACACGGGTAATGGCCCGTTTCCGAGCAGTCGTCGAGCTCGCGCTGGCCGTTGCCGCGGTCGCGGGCTGCGCGTTCAGCTGGTCGGCGGTCCGATCCATCGTGGAAGTAGCACCCGTCGCCAAGGACCAGCCGGTGACCACCGCGGTGGTCTATGACCCCTCGCTTTTGCTGCTGACCCTGCTGCTGGCGACTGCTGCCGGAATGCTGCTGGTTGTCGGCATCGCGCGGCTGCGGCGGGTCGCTCGGCCCACGACGGCATGACCACCACTGATCTCGACCTGCGCGGCATGAGCTGCGCGTCGTGCGCTGCCCGCGTCGAGGGGGCGTTGAACCGGCTCGACGGTGTGCGGGCAGCGGTGAACTTCGCGCTCGAGCGAGCCCATGTGCAACACGAGTTCGAGGTGTCGGCCGGTGATTTGATCCGTGCGGTGGAGTCGACGGGCTACCACGCGTCGGTCGCCGCCGACCTTTTCAGCCACGACGATGACGAGCCGCAGGACCTGTTGCGCTCACGGCTGATCTGCTCGGCGCTGCTGGCAATTCCGGTCGTCGCGGTGTCGATGCTGATGGGCTGGCAGTTCGCCGGCTGGCAGTGGGTGGTGCTGGCGTTGACAACGCCGATCGTGGCGTGGGGCGGCTACCCGTTTCACCGCTTGGCGCTGCTCGGCGCCCGTCATCGCACCTCGACGATGGACACCCTGGTGTCGCTGGGCACGCTGGCCGCCTACCTGTGGTCGACGGCGGCGGTCTTACGCGGTGCGGGTCCGGTCTACTTCGAGGTCGCGGCCGCGGTCACGGTGTTCCAGCTGGCCGGCCGTTACGCTGAGGCACGGGCCAAGCGCGCGGCCGGGGCTGCGCTGCGCTCGCTGCTGACCCTGGGCGCCAAGGACGCCGCGGTGTTGCGCGACGGCGACGAGGTTCGCGTGCCGATCGCGCAACTGCAGGTTGGCGACATGGTCGTGGTGCGGCCGGGGGAACGAGTCGCCATGGACGGCGAAATCGTCAACGGGACAACGGCATTGGACACCTCGGCGATGACCGGCGAGCCGATTCCGGTCGACGTGGGTATCGGCGACACAGCGGTCGGCGGCTCACTGAACAGCTACGGCCGTGTGCTGGTGCGCGCCACCCGAGTCGGCGCCGACACCCAACTGGCCCGGATGGCCAAGTTGGTCAGCGACGCCCAGAACGACAAGGCGCCGGTGCAACGGATGGCCGACCGGGTTGCGGCGGTCTTCGTGCCGGCGGTGCTGGCGATCGCGGCGTCGACGATGGCCTGTTGGCTGCTGGCCGGGCAGCCGGTCGCATCGGCGTTCACCGCGGCCGTCGCGGTGCTGATCATCGCCTGCCCATGTGCACTCGGGCTGGCGACCCCGACGGCGATCCTGGTCGGCACCGGGCGCGGCGCGCAACTGGGCATCCTGATCAAGGATCCGCGGGTGCTGGAGACCGTCGACGGCGTCGACACGGTCGTGTTTGACAAGACCGGAACCCTGACGACCGGAGCGATGGCGGTGGCTGACGTGCAGCCCCTGCCCGGCGAAGACGCCGACGCGGTGCTGGCCCGCGCGGCCGCGGTCGAGTCGGCATCCGAGCATCCGGTGGCGGCGGCGATCGTGGCGGCCGCCCACGCTCGCGGACTCGCGCCTCGCAGCGGCCCGGAGCGGTTCGTCAACGATCCGGGCACCGGCGTGGTGGGCGTGGTCGACGGTTTCGAGGTGGTGGTGTCGCGAGCCGGCTCGCTGGCCGGCGCCGATCTGCTGGCGCCGACGGCGCGTCAGACGGCAGTGCAGGTGGCCTGGGGCGGGCAGCTTCGCGGCATCATCACGCTGGCCGACCAGATCAAGCCCGACAGCGCCGCGGCGATCGCCGACCTCAAGACCATGGGCATCACCCCGATGCTGCTCACCGGCGACAGCGCCGTGGTCGCCCAGCAGATCGCCGACGCGGTGGGCATCGCGCCGGCCGACGTGATCGCCGGTGTGCTGCCGATCGAAAAGGCCGACGCCGTCAAGCGTTTGCAGGCGCAAGGCCGAACGGTGGCCATGGTCGGCGACGGCGTCAACGACTCGGTGGCACTGGCCGT
>DATAZN010000590.1:0-1633 GCA_036272035.1 Mycobacterium sp.
GGCAAGCTGTCGGATCCGCGGCCGCTGTCCTGCGCGATCGCCGCGATCAGCGTCGGCGTCGTCGACGGTCGGGTCCGCGTCGACCTGCCCTACGAGGAAGACTCCCGCGCCGAGGTCGACATGAACGTGGTGGCCACCGACACCGGGACGCTGGTCGAGGTGCAGGGCACCGGCGAAGGCGCTACCTTCCCGCGCTCGACGCTGGACAAGTTGCTCGACGCCGCCCAAGGGGCTTGCGAGAAGCTGTTCGTCGCGCAGAACGACGCGTTGGCGTTGCCCTATCCGGGTGTGCTGCCCGAGGGCGGGACGCCGCAGAAAGCGTTCGGAAGCTGACCCGCCTGTTGGCGACAATTAACCCTTAACAATTGCCCGGGATGCCGGTGAACATGTCTGTGCCGCAGGGAGGCTCGGAGTCGGGCGGTGGAACTTCTCCGTCCCATAGCGTGCTGGGCAGTCGGCCGTTGTAGGGAACATTGCCTTTTCCACTGCGCACCCAGAACCAGGTGTGGCAGATGTTCATGTCCCAGCTGTAGCCGGGACCCGGCCCCGTCGGGTAATTCATGGGTTGCCCTGGGCACCAATTATGCGGTTTGTGCGCCTCGGCGGTACCTGTCAGCCCCAGGCCGCCGACCGCGATGCCGCCGGTCAGCAGTACGCCGGCGATGGCCCGTTTGAGGGCGCGATTGGTCTTCATATTGCGATGCCCCTTGCTAATGGCAGCCTCGCACGGCCACCCTTAGCGGATTGTGCGCCGGGCGGGTGCAGAAAGCATGGGCCATTTGACCCATTTTGTGTGTCCGCCGCCGCATGGCTTGCGGTGTGCAGCGCTGAATTACGATGACTAGCTGACCGTTCGTGGCCTCAACAGATTGGATCAACAGTTGACCCGCTTGCTGGTCGCCAGCCGAAACCCCAAGAAGCTGGCCGAGTTGCGGCGGGTGCTGGACGCAGCCTCCCTCTCCGGGCTGACGCTGGTGTCACTCGACGACGTGCCTCCATTCGACGAAGCGCCGGAAACCGGTGCGACGTTTGAGGATAACGCTCTGGCCAAGGCTCGCGACGGGTTCGCGGCGACAGGATTACCGACCGTCGCCGACGACTCGGGGCTGGAAGTGGCTGCGCTCAATGGCATGCCCGGTGTGCTGTCCGCGCGGTGGTCGGGCACGCACGGCGACGACGCCGGCAACGCGGCGTTGCTGTTGGCGCAGCTGCGTGACGTGCCCGATGAGCGCCGTAGTGCGGCCTTCGTCTCGGCCTGCGCACTGGTGTCCGGTTCGGATGAGGTCGTCGTCCGCGGTGAGTGGCCCGGCGCGATCGCTCGCGAGCCGCGCGGTGATGCGGGCTTCGGCTACGACCCGGTGTTCATCGCGGACGGCGAGGATCGCACTGCGGCACAGCTGACTTCGGCGGAAAAGGACGCGGCATCGCACCGCGGTCGCGCGCTCGCGCGGTTACTGCCAGCTTTACGCGCGCTGGATCAGTGATCGTTCAAGCTCATAAATTGAACTGCGCCTTCACATTTCGGGTCTGGAAATGCTCGACGACGATCCCGAGCAGCGGGATGGTTCCGGCCAAGAGCACCCCGATCGTTTTCAGGATCGGCCACCGGACCTTGACAGCAAGGTTGAAAGCC
>DATAZN010000591.1:0-3307 GCA_036272035.1 Mycobacterium sp.
CCCGATCTGGTGATCATGGACGTCAAGATGCCGCGCCGCGATGGCATCGACGCTGCGTCGGAGATCGCCAGCAAGCGGATCGCGCCGATCGTGGTGCTGACCGCGTTCAGCCAGCGCGACTTGGTCGAGCGCGCACGCGACGCCGGGGCGATGGCCTATCTGGTGAAGCCGTTCACGATCTCCGACTTGATCCCCGCAATTGAGTTGGCGCTGAGCCGATTCAGCGAGGTCAGGGCGTTGGAGCGCGAGGTCGAGACGTTGTCCGATCGGCTGGAGACCCGCAAGCTCGTCGAACGGGCCAAAGGCATCTTGCAGGCTAACCAGGGCATGACCGAGCCCGAGGCGTTCAAGTGGATCCAGCGCGCGGCGATGGATCGCCGCACCACGATGAAGCACGTCGCCGAAGTGGTGTTGGAGACTCTGGACACCACCAAGGACGCGTCGAGCTAGCGCGCGACGATCACCGACGAACCGTGGCCGAACAGGCCTTGGTTGGCGGTGACGCCGACTGTTGCGCCCTCGACCTGGCGACCGGTGGCCTGACCGCGCAGCTGCCAGGTCAACTCGCAGACCTGGGCGATCGCCTGGGCGGGAATCGCCTCACCGAAGCACGCCAGGCCGCCCGAGGCGTTCACCGGGACCTTCCCGCCGATGGCGGTGGCGCCGCTGCGCAGTAGCGCCTCTGCTTCGCCCTTGGGGCACAACCCCAGGTGCTCGTACCAATCCAGCTCCAGGGCAGTGGAGAGGTCGTAAACCTCGGCCAGGCTGACGTCTTCGGGCCCGATACCCGCCTCGGCGTAGGCGGCGTCCAGGATCTGGTCCTTGAACACCCGATCCGGTGCGGGCACCACTGCGGTGGAATCCGTTGCAATGTCCGGCAATTCGGGCAGATGCTGCGGGTACCGCGGGGTCACCGTGCTCACTGCGCGCACCGACGGCACGCCGTCCAGGGAGCCGAGATGTTTACGGGCGAAGTCGGCGCTGGCCACAATCAGTGCGGCTGCGCCATCGGAAGTGGCGCAGATGTCGAGCTGCCGCAACGGGTCACTGACCACCGGGCTGGCCAACACGTCCTCGACCGAGGATTCCTTGCGGTAGCGGGCATTCGGGTTCTGCAGACCGTGCTGGGAGTTCTTGACCTTCACTTGAGCGAAGTCCTCAGACGTCGCTCCGTACAGGTCCATTCGGCGCCGAGCCAGCAGCGCGAAGTACACCGGGTTCATCGCGCCGATCAGGTGGAAGCGCTGCCAGTCCGGGTCGTTCTTGCGTTCGCCGCCGACCGGCGCGAACGCCCCCTTCGGAGTGGTGTCGGCGCCGACGACCAGCGCGACATCGCAGAACCCGGCCAGAATATGGGCGCGGGCGCTCTGCAGGGCCTGCGAGCCACTGGCACACGCGGCGTAGCTGGAGCTGACCGGCACACCGTTCCAGCCGAGCTTCTGCGCGAACGTCGACCCCGCGATGAAGCCCGGGTAGCCGTTGCGGATGGTGTCGGCGCCGGCGACCAGCTGGATCCGGCGCCAGTCCAGGCCGGCCTCCGCGAGCGCGGCGCGCGCGGCGACCACACCGTATTCAGTGAAATCCCGGCCCCATTTGCCCCACGGGTGCATGCCGGCGCCGAGGATGTAGAGCGGTTCGGGAGTACTCATTCGGCGATCCTCCACGCGTGCACGAGACGTTCGACGCCGTCGGCGTCAGTGAACAAAGTCATGGTGGCCAACTCCATCTGCATGCCGACCTTCAGATCGGCCGCCAGCGTTCCCTCGACCACTTTGCCCAGCACGATGATTCCCTCGTCGGCGAGTTCGACCGCGGCGATGGCGAACGGCTCGAAAGGATCCGCGGCGGGGTAGGGCGCCGGCGGCGGATACCGGTTCTCGGTATAGCTCCACAGCGTCCCGCGGGTCGACAACGCGACGGACTTGAGCGCGTCGGAATCGCACCCCGGATTGGGGCAGTTGTTCTCCCGAGGCGGGAAGACGTAGGTGCCACATTTGGGGCACTTACTGCCGATCAGATGCGGGTTGCCGGTCTCGTCGGCGGCGAACCACCCGTCGATTGCCGGTTCTGGAATGGTGACCTCTGGCACCGGGCCAGCCTACCCAGGCCGACGGCAAAACTGAAACGTGTTGCAGTTTGTCGCTATCGCCGATGAGTTCCGCCGGCCCCCGCGGTCACTTTGTCAAAGTGTGAGTCAACCTAAGGAGCGGCCAATGTTGATCGTCGCGGGTTACCTCGTCGTCGACCCGTTGCAGCGCGACAGCTACCTCGAAGACTGCCGTGCGGTCGTGCGGCAAGCCCGAAAGTCGCCGGGCTGTCTCGACTTCGCGATCAGCGCCGACTTGATTGAGCCGGATCGCATCGACATCTTCGAACGCTGGGAGTCGCGGGTCGCGCTTGATGAGTTCCGCGGTAGCGGGCCCAGTGACGAGCAGCAAGGCTCGATTGTCTCGGCGTCGGTGTGCGAGTACGACGTGGGCAACGAGCAGCGGCTGACTTGATGTCATGACGTGTGCCTAGAGTTGAGGCCGTGAGCCCAGCGAGGACCGCCAGCAAGAAGACCGAAGCCGGTAAAGCCGGTGACGACAAGCCGACGTTGATGCTGCTGGACGGCAATTCACTGGCGTACCGGGCGTTCTACGCGCTGCCGGCCGAGAACTTCAAAACGCAGGGCGGGCTGACCACCAACGCGGTCTACGGGTTCACCGCGATGCTGATCAACCTGCTGCGTGACGAATCGCCCACCCATGTGGCCGCCGCTTTCGATGTGTCGCGGGAGACGTTTCGCTCAGAGCGGTACCCGGAATACAAGGCAAACCGGTCGGCCACGCCGGACGAGTTCCGCGGACAGATTGATGTCACCAAGGAAGTCCTTGCGGCGCTGGGTATTACGGTGCTCGCCGAACCCGGGTTCGAAGCCGACGACCTGATCGCCACGCTGACCACGCAGGCCGAAAAAGAGGGTTACCAAGTGCTGGTGGTCACCGGTGACCGCGATGCGCTGCAGCTGGTCAGCGACGACGTCACCGTGCTCTACCCGCGTAAAGGCGTCAGCGAGCTGACGCGGTTCACACCGGCCGCCGTGGTCGAGAAATACGGCCTGACCCCCGAGCAGTATCCGGACTTCGCTGCCCTGCGTGGGGACCCGAGCGACAACCTGCCCGGCATCCCGGGAGTGGGCGAGAAGACGGCGTCGAAGTGGATCACCGAATACGGGTCGCTGCAGGCGCTGGTCGACAACGTGGACTCGGTGCGCGGCAAGGTCGGTGACTCCTTACGCGCGAATCTGGCCGGCGTGGTGCTGAAC
>DATAZN010000592.1:0-18419 GCA_036272035.1 Mycobacterium sp.
GTCGTCATCCGAGCGCTCCTCTATCTCGGCGTCAGACTGGGGTAGCGCCGGCACCGCCGCAGTGGACACGTTCATCCCGGACCGGATGAGTCCAAAGACCTGACGCTCGCCCCAACTTGCGGCCTTGATGTAAGCACGCACCGTCGCGCTCCGCGAGGTCGACGAGGCCGGTTGGATTGAACAGGGACGCCATGGCTGAACGGTAGCCAACGCGTCGCATCGTTTTGCGGATTTCAGCCGGGGGGTAAATGGCGACCCGTCACCGCGCGCCTCCGCACCGGTACCCGAACATGGCAAACCCGCGCACTACGCTGGCCGAGGTGACCACCTCGGTTGACGACCTGCTCGCATCGCTGCGGGTACTCGATCTGTCCGACGACGACGGCGACGCGGTGACCCGGCTGCTGGCCGACTTGGGCGCCGATGTCCTGAAGGTTGAGCCGCCGGGCGGCAGCCCGTCGCGTACCCGACGCCCGACGCTGGGCGGCACCGGAGTGCGCTTCGCACTGCACAACGCGAACAAGCGCAGCACGGTGCTCGACCCGTCCGACCCGCAGGACTGCGAGCGGTTGATCGAACTCGCCGGCGGCGCCGACATCGTTGTCGACAGCGGGAATCCCGGCCAGGCCACGGCATACGGAACCTCGTGCGAAGACCTGGCCGATCGCTTTCCGCAACTGGTGGCGATGTCGGTGACCGATTTCGGCAAAACGGGACCCCGGTCGTCGTGGCGGGCAACCGATCCGGTGCTGTATGCGCTGTCGGGTTCGTTGGCACGGTCGGGCCCCACGACGGGAACACCCGTCTCGCCGCCGGACGGGATCGCGTCGGCCACCGCCGCCGTTCAGGCCGCATGGGCCGCGCTAGTCGCCTACTACAACGGATTGCGTTGTGGAACAGGCGATTACATTGACTTTTCCCGATTCGAGGCTGTCGTGATGGCGCTCGATCCGGCATTCGGGGCGCATGGCCAGGCGGCTGCGGGCATCCGCCGACCGGACCGGTGGCGCGGACGCCCGAAGAACCAGGACGCCTACCCGATCTACCCGTGCCAGGACGGCTACGTCCGGCTGTGCGTGATGTCGCCTCGACAGTGGCACGGGCTGCGGCGCTGGCTGGGGGAGCCCGAAGACTTCCAGGATCCCAAGTACGACGTGATCGCGGCGCGGTTCGCGGCCTGGCCGCAGATCGGCCTGCTGGTCCAGCAGCTTTTCGCCGGGCAGACGATGAAGGCCCTGGTGTCTGAGGGCCAATCGCACGGTGTGGCGATCTCTGCCGTGCTGGATCCCACGCAGATCCTGGCGTCCGACCACTTTCAAGAGGTCGGCGCCGTCGCAGACGCCGAACTCGTCCCTGGCGTGCGCAGCCGCATCCCGACCGGCTATTACGCCGTCAACGGTCAGCACGTCGGCTTCCGCACTCCCGCTCCGAGCGTAGGCCATGACCAGGCTCGGTGGCTCGCCGAGCAGACACAGATCGCCGCCCCCGGCAGTTCCGGCCCGCGTCCGTTCGACGGGCTGCGCATCATCGACTTGGGCATCATCGTCGCCGGCGGCGAGCTCAGCCGGCTGTTCGGCGATCTGGGCGCTGAGGTCGTCAAGGTCGAAAGTGCTGCCCATCCCGACGGATTGCGGCAGGCCCGGGTCGGCGATGCCATGAGTGAGTCATTCGCCTGGACACATCGCAACAATCTGGCGTTCGGCGTGGATCTACGCGACGAAGTCGGCAAGCAAGTCTTCAGCCGACTGGTTGCCGACGCCGACGCGGTGTTTGCCAACTTCAAGCCCGGAACGCTTACGGCCCTTGGGTTTCCGTACGACACCCTGCGTTCGCTGAATCAGCGGGTGGTGCTCGCCGAAAGCAGTGCCTTCGGCGACAACGGGCCGTGGAGCAACCGGATGGGCTACGGACCGCTGGTCCGTGCCACTGCCGGTGTCAGCAAGCTGTGGACAGATCAACACCCTCGACCGGACCAGGCCGACGACTCTCGGCACCGGTTCTACGACGCGACCACGGTCTTTCCCGACCACGTGGTAGGGCGGATCACGGCGATCGGCGCCTTGGCGGCGCTGATCCGCCGCGACCGAACCGGCACGGGAGCCCGCGTGCACGTCTCGCAAGCCGAGGCCGTCGTCAATCAACTCGATGCCCGCTACGTCATCGACGCGGCACGGGCCGGCGACCGTGCCGAGTTGGTCGACGACACCACCCTTCATGAAGTTCTTCCGTGCGCAGGTGACGACGAATGGTGTGTCATCTCGATCCGCACCGACACCGACTGGCGTTCGGCTAGTGCGGTTTTCGGTCTACCCGAGCTCGGCGACGATGCGCGGTTCGCGACCCGCGAGGCGCGAGTGGCGCACCGAGGGGATCTGCTCGAGCAGGTGTCGGCGTGGACCCGCGGCCGGACCCCGTCTCAAGTCGCCGAGGCATTGCAGGATGCCGGCGTCCCGGCCGGTCAGATGAACCGGCCGCCTGATGTGCTGGAAGACCCGCAGCTGCGGCAGCGAAAGCTGTTCAGCGACATGCGTCATCCGCTGTTCGATCACCCGCTGCCGGCTGAGACGGGCCCGGCGCCGTTTCGGCACATCCCGTGGGCACCGCAGCGGCCGGCGCCGCTGCCCGGGCAAGACACCCGTGAAATCTGCCACAAAGTCCTCGGGATGAGCAGCGAGGAAACCGGGCAACTGATCGACGCTCGCGTGCTGTTCGCATCCACCGAAACCGCCTAGCATTCGCCCGGCGCCAACCGCGGAAGGTTCCGTCATGCCCGTCAACCCCAGAACACCGGTGCTCGTCGGCTACGGCCAGGTGAACTACCGCGAGACGGAAGGGCCGGAGAACACTCCGGAGCCCATCGATCTGATGGTGTCGGCGGCCCGCGAAGCCGCCGAAGCGCGGGTGCTCGAGGCCGTGGACTCGGTCCGCGTGGTCAACGTGCTGTCGGTGCACTACCGCGACCCCGCCCTGCTGCTCGGCCAACGGATCGGCGCCGACCGATTCAGCACCCGACACAGCGGCATCGGCGGCAACTTCCCGCAGACGTTGGTCAATCGGGCCTGCGTGGACATCCAGGAGGGGCGCGCCAACGTCGTGTTGGTGGCTGGCGCGGAGATGTGGCGAACGCGAACGCGGTTGGGCGCCAACGGCCAACGGCTTGGCAGCACCGTGCAGGACGACTCCGTGCCGATGCCCGAAGGCAGTGACGAGAATGTTCCGATGGCCGGGGCGGCCGAGGACCGCATCGGCCTGGACCGCCCGGCGTTCATCTACCCGATGTTCGAGCAGGCGCTGCGCATCAGCACGGGGGAGCCGGTCGACGAGCACCGCAAGCGGATCGGTGCATTGTGGGCGCGGTTCAACGAAGTGGCGGTGCACAATTCGCATGCATGGATTCGTAAACCTGTTGCAGCAGAAGATATTTTGCAGGGCGGGCCCACGAACCGGATGATCAGCTGGCCCTACACCAAGCTGATGAACTCCAACAACATGGTCGACCAGTCCGCCGCGTTGATCCTGACGTCGGTAGAAAGCGCGACTCGCCTCGGAATCCCGACCGATCGGTGGGTGTACCCGTACGCGGGCACTGACGCGCACGACACCTATGCGATCAGTGAGCGCGACGAGCTGCATCGGTCGCCGGCCATCCGCGTCGCTGGTACGCGAGCGCTGGAACTGGCCGGCCTGGGCATCGACGACATTGACTACGTCGACCTGTACTCATGCTTTCCGTCTGCCGTGCAGGTGGCGGCCGCCGAACTCGGTCTGCCGGCCGACGATCCGGCGCGGCCGCTAACGGTGACCGGTGGGCTGACCTTCGCCGGCGGGCCGTGGAGCAACTACGTCGCTCACTCGATCGCGACGATGGCCGAATTGCTGGCGGCCAACCCCGGCAAGCGGGGGCTGATCACCGCCAACGGCGGCTACCTGACCAAGCACAGCTTCGGCGTCTACGGCACCGAACCGCCGTCATCCGAGTTCCGTTGGGAAGACACCCAATCCGCCGTTGACCAACAGCCGACCCGCACGGCGGCAGTGCAGTGGGAAGGCGTGGGCACCGTCGAAGCCTGGACGACTCCGTTCGACCGGGAAGGCCGCCCAGAGAAGGCCTTCCTGTCGATTCGCACCCCCGATGACCGTCGCACACTGGCGTTGATCACCGACGCCGCGGCGGCCGCGACCACCGTTGGCGATGACATCGGTGGCGCGAAGGTCACGGTTGCGGCTGACGGCACCGCCACATTGCAATGAGTTATCAGCGTTAGCTGAAAGCCACCGGGAATCGGCTCGCACGTCTATTGTCTTTCAATCGACTAGACGCCGTGGAGGTGCTCGGGCGTGCGGATCTTCTTGACCGGCGTCACCGGACTGCTCGGGCGGGCGATGGCCAGGCAGCTGATCGCCGCCGGGCACGCGGTCATCGGTATCGCAGCGTATCCACACCACAACCTCCATCCCGACGTCGACTTTGTCTGCGCGTCGCTCGGCGACCCAGTACTGGAGCAGCTGGCCGGCGCCTCCGATGTGGTGCTGCACCTCGCCCCGATCGAGACGGCGGTGCCCGGCAGCGCCGGGATCAACGGGTTGGTGCGCGTTGCCCATGCGGCAGCGCGTGCGGGCGCCCGGCTGATCTTCGTGTCAGTCTCGGCCGGCCAGCCGACGCTGTACCGACAGGCCGAGACATTGGTCTCCAGCGGTTGGGCTCCGAGCCTGGTCGTGCGGATGGCACCGCCGATGGGCCGCCAGCTCGATTGGATGATCTGCCGCACTATCGGCAGCCTGCTGCACGGCAAGGCGTCGGCCGAACAGTTGCGGCTGCTGCACTACGACGACCTGATTCGTTTCCTGGTGTTCGCGGTGGCAACCGATAGCACCGGAACGGTTGATCTGGCCAGCCCGGACACCACTGACATCGCCGCGGCACAGCAATTGCTGCGATCTGTCGGCCAACGCCCGCGGCTGGCCCGCCTGCCGAGCTGGCCCGAACTTTTCCCCGAACTCGACCTCGCCGCAGCCCAAGAAGCGTGGCGGTTCGAATTCGGTTGGTCCGCAAATGATTCCGTTGTCGATACTGTGCGCGGGTTGGCTGGCCGCAGGCTCGGCGTCAGGGGCACCACGGATGTGCCCGAACATCTGCCGCTACCCGTCGAGGTCGGTGTGCGAACCGAACCGCTGGACGGCACCGTGTTGCGGTCGGCGTCACCGGATGGGCTGGAGGGTGAGTTCGACGACCGCGCCGACCCGCGCTTTCCGGTGTTCAGCGCAGCACCACTGGCCGAGACGCTGCCCGGGCCGCTGACGCCGATGACGCTCGACGTCCAGCTCGGTGGGTTGCGTGCCGCCGCGCGGGCGATGGGCGCGGTGATGGCGGTCGGCGATATGGTCGCCGAGGAATGGGGGAGCAGGGCGATCGCTGTGTTCGGTCACCGTCCTTACGTTGGCGTTTCGACGAGCGTCATCGCCGCCGAGCAGCTCCCAGGTTGGGATGTCGACGAAATCGTGCGCGCGTCGTTGAGCGACTCACGCGTCGATTCGTTGTTGCCGATGGGACGTCCGCCGCTGACCGGCGGGCTGCTCGGTCCGGTCGCCAAGGCAGTGGTGATCAAACGGGCTTTGGCATTGTTGCGGCACCTGAAGGCAGACACCCACGGGTACGTCGCGGCCGCGACGGCCGAACATCTCGCTGCAGCACAATTGATTTCGCTGTCGAATGCCCAACTGCAGGTGCGGATCCGGCTGCTGCGGGACAGGATTCATCAGGGTTGGGGTATCTCGGGACGGTGGCTGATCGACAGCGCGATCACCGCAGCGACGGTGGGGCGCGCTGGGCTGCAGGTTGCCGTCTCCGGGATAGGCGCATTGCTGCAAAGCGACGTCATTGCGGCTGAGACCTCGTCATTGGCGGCGCTGATTCGTAACGATCAACAGCTGTGCGCGCTGGCTCTGGAACGAGAACTCGACGGCGTCGGCGCTCAGTCGGCCACCATCAGTGCGGCGTTCGCATCCGCGGTGAGCCGAATCGGGCACCGTGGTGCGGGCGAGGTCGAGTTGGCCAACCTGATGTTCGGAGACGATCCGGCGACGTTGCTGGCCGCCGCCGGGCGTGCCGCGACCGACTTTCCTGAGCCGATGTCAAACGCCGGGTCAGAGGCGAAGCTGTCCGAACGGATGGCGGCCAGTGCCCGGGCTTCGAGAGAAATGGCCTACGACACGACAATCCGCTTCACCCATGAACTTCGAATGACTCTGCGAGAGATGGGTTCTCGTTATGCTGATGCGGAACTCATCGACGTCGCGGGCGAGCTGTTCTACCTCACCTGCGATGAAGCGGTCACGATTCCCTCCGACGCACGGCTGCGCATCAAACGTCGGCGCGCCGAGCGGGAACGCTTTCAAGGGCAACGCCTGCCCGACGTCATCACGATCAGCTGATCTGATCTCCCAGCGACGCCTGCGGATCGATCAATTTATTGAGGTCGACGACGGTCTTCTTACGGATCAGGCTCTTGATGTCGTCGAGCACGTCCCAGATGTTGACGTTCATTCCCGCCAGCACGTGGTTGTCGGCGTCGAGCCAGAAGGCTACGAATTCCAGGCTGTCGACGTCGCCGCGAAACACGACCCGGTCGGAGTTCGGCGCGTGGCCGGCGTATTCCATACCCAGGTCGTATTGGTCGCTGAAGAAGTACGGCAGCTCGGCGTACTTACCGGGCTCACCGAGCATGCCGGCCACCGCGACAGCGGGCTGATTGAGCGCGTTGGCCCAGTGTTCGGTCCGGATCCTTTCATCGAACAGCGGATGCTCAGCCGCGGCGATGTCGCCCACGGCGTAGATGTCGGAGTCGCTGGTGCGTAGCGACGCGTCGACGAGCACCCCGCCGTCGCCGGTCGACAGGCCGGCGTCGTCGGCCAGTTCGATGTTGGGCTGCGCCCCGACGGCGATCAACACCCGGTCGGCGGCGACCGTCGATCCGTCGCCTAATCGCAGACCGGTGGCCTTGCCGTCGTCGGTGGTGATCTCCTTGATTTCGGTCTCCAGGCGCAGATCGACACCGTGGTCACGATGCAGCTTGGCGAACACACCGCCGACTTGCTCGCCGACGGCACCGATCAGCGGAGCCTTGGCGGTCTCGACCACGGTGACGTCGACACCGCGTTCGCGGGCACTTGCCGCGACCTCCAGCCCGATCCACCCGGCCCCGACGATTGCGAGCGAAGTGCCATCCTTGAGCGCGGTATCCAGGTTTTCCGCGTCGCCGAATTTCCGCAGGTGATGGACGCCGGTGGAATCAGAACCCGGAATCGACAACCACCTCGCCCGTGAGCCGGTGGCCAGCAGCAGCTTGTCGTATCGAAGATTGGTGTCGTCAGCCAGAGCGACAGTGTGGGCCTTCCGGTCTATCGCGACCGCCTCGGTGCCAACCCGTAGGTCGATCTTGTTGTCGCGGTACCAGTCTGAGTCGTGCACGGTGAAATCGCTGAGTGATTTCTTGCCCGCCAGGAAGTCTTTGGACAGCGGTGGTCGCTCGTAGGGCAGGTAATCCTCATCCGCGAGCAGCACTACTTTTCCGTCGAAGCCTTTCTCGCGCAACGCTTCGGCGGCCTTGGCTCCGCCGAGCCCGCCACCGACGATGACGAATGTTTTCGAGTCAGCCACGATTGCTCCTATCTACTGGCTACCTGCTGGCGCACGTCGTCGTCGAGCGAAGCCCGCACCAACGCTGCGGCCAGCCGGGCGTTCGCCCTCGGAGCAAGAGCACCCAGGGTTTCGGGGTCGGTGGGCAACCCGAGTGCCTTGGCGGTCCGAGTGGCGCGCTTGTCGAAGTGCGGCCGCACCCACGTCCAGACATCCTGGACTTCACGCAGAAAGATATCTGCTCCGGTGTCGCCAATTCCCTTGAAATTCTTCAGCATTCGCTGGGCCGCGGCTACGTCCTCGCCACCGCGTCGAGGAATTTCGCGTAGATCACCGGAGTATTCGTCGACCACCCGCTGCGCCATCTCGGTGAGTCGCGTCGCCGAACTCTCGTCGTAGCGGACATAGTGCGCCCGGCCGAACGCGTCGATCATGGTGCGCCGTTCGACGTCCAGCACCGCCTTTGGCGTCTTGAGTCCGTCGCTGAACAGTTCATGCCCAGCGCGCATCGCGATCGTGGCATCAATCGGCTTGCTGGCCAGCATGCACAGCACCAGCAACTGAAACAACGGCATTGGCTTGTCGCTTATCCGGACACCCGCTTCGGCGGCATACGTGGTGCCGGCGATCTCAAGCAGACGTCGGACCACCTGCTCGTGCTCGGCCATAAGCCACGGCGTACCCGTAGTTGGCGTTCGCAAACGTCGTGGTTACTTGCGCGGAAGACTCCGCGCATAGTCGACGCCACGTGTCACCCAGCCCGCCAATTGCCGTTTGGTCTTGACGCCGTCAGCGTCGACACGGATCCACCCGCGGACTTCGCGGCCGGCCATCACCATCGGGCTGACATGGGCGCGCCCCAAGAGTTTTTCGGTGTCATCCGGCCGTACCCGCACCATCAGACCGCCCTGTCCGCTGACAGCCACGGACATGTTGCCGTTGAGAAGGAACGCCAAGCCGCCGAACATCCGCTTCTCATCGACGCCGCGCAGCGGGCCAAGCAGCTCGCGAATGCGATCGGCAAGGTCGGTGTCGTAGGCCATGGAAAGTCAGTCTCAGTCCAGGTCGACCCGGATCGTCAGCAGGTCGCTGCCCATCAACCGCACCAGAGCGCTGTTGAACCCCGGCAGACTTTGCAACCGCTCGTTAACGTCATCGCCCGGCAGCAGGTGAGCGGTTCCCCCGCGCCACTTGCCGCGGATGCGCACCCGCACTTCCGGATTGGCCTTGATGTTGAGCACGTAGTGCGAATGGTCGCCATGCTCCGAGACCATCCAGAACTGGCTGCCGATCAGCCGGCCCCCGATCGCGGTGCGGCGCGGTTCCCCCGACTTTCGCCCGGTGGTCTCCAGCATGGTCATCGGTGACCGTCGACCGACTGGATTGACCACCAGGCGTTGAGCCGTGTGAACGATGCGCCGTTTGAGCTGTTGCAGGTCGGTCATGCCCGCAGGCTATCCGACATCAGGCCGCAGCGGTCACCGCTTGCGACGCCGGCTCCAGTGCCTGGGCGACGATTTCGGCGACGTCGGTCATCGGTTTGACGTCCAACGCCTCGAGCACCTCGGCGGGCACATCGTCCAGGTCGGGTTCGTTGCGCTGCGGGATGAACACCGTCGAGAGCCCGGCCCGCTGCGCGGCCAGCAGTTTCTGCTTGACGCCGCCGATCGGCAGCACCCGGCCGTTCAGCGTCACCTCGCCGGTCATGCCGACATCGGCACGGACCTGTCGTCCGGTGGCCATCGACACCAGCGCAGTCACCATCGTGACACCGGCTGACGGGCCATCCTTCGGGACCGCGCCGGCGGGCACGTGCACGTGGATCCGCCGGTCCAGCGTGGCTGGGTCGACGCCCAATTCCGCGGCGTGCGAACGCACATACGACAGGGCGATCTGCGCGGACTCCTTCATCACGTCACCCAGCTGACCGGTCAACTGCAGACCCGATTCGCCGTCGTTGGCGCCCGCTTCGATGTAGAGCACGTCACCACCCAGCCCGGTCACCGCCAGGCCGGTCGCTACGCCCGGCACCGCTGTGCGTTCGGCCGACTCGGGGGTGAAGCGCGGGCGGCCAAGGTAATCCACCAGATCCGGCTCGTCGATCGTCACCGGATCCTCGGCGATCTTCGTGGTCACCTTGCGCAGCGCCTTGGCCAGCAGCCGTTCGAACTGCCGCATGCCCGGTTCGCGGGTGTAGTCGGCAGCGATCTTGCGCAGCGCTGCCTCGGTCACGGCGACTTCGTCCTCCGTCAGGCCGGCACGGTCGCGTTGCCGCGGTAACAGGAAGTCCCGGGCGATGGCAACCTTGTCGTCCTCGGTATACCCGTCGATCTGGACGAGCTCCATCCTGTCCAGCAGCGCCGAGGGGATGTTCTCGATGACGTTCGCGGTCGCGAGGAACACCACATCGGACAGATCCAGATCCAGGTCCAGGTAGTGGTCCCGGAAGGTGTGGTTCTGCGCAGGGTCCAGCACCTCCAGCAAGGCGGCACTAGGGTCGCCGCGGAAGTCCGAGCCGACCTTGTCGATCTCGTCAAGCAGCACAACAGGATTCATCGCTTCGGCTTCGCCGATGGCACGGACGATCCGGCCCGGCAGCGCGCCGACGTAGGTGCGACGGTGGCCGCGGATCTCGGCTTCGTCGCGCACACCACCGAGTGCAACGCGCACGAACTTGCGGCCCAACGCCCGGGCAACGCTCTCGCCCAGGGACGTCTTGCCGACACCAGGCGGACCGGCCAGCACCATCACAGCGCCGGAGCCGCGACCGCCGACAACCTGCAGGCCGCGTTGCGCACGCCGGGCTCGCACCGCCAAGTACTCGACGATGCGGTCCTTGACGTCATCCAGCCCGTGGTGATCGGCGTCGAGAATCTCGCGTGCGGCCTTGAGGTCGGTCGAGTCCTCGGTCCGGGTGTTCCACGGCAGGTCGAGCACGGTGTCCAGCCAGGTGCGGATCCAGCCGCCTTCCGGGCTCTGGTCGCTGGAGCGTTCCAGCTTCCCGACCTCGCGCAGCGCAGCCTCGCGGACCTTGTCCGGCAGGTCGGCCGCCTCGACGCGGGCCCGGTAATCATCGGACCCTTCGGGCTCACCCTCGCCCAACTCCTTGCGGATCGCGTTGAGCTGTTGGCGCAGCAGGAACTCCTTCTGCGTCTTCTCCATGCCTTCGCGGACGTCTTCGGCGATCTTGTCGTTGACCTCGGTTTCGGCCAGTTGGTCGCCGGTCCAGTCGATTAGCGCCTGCAGCCGCTCGGCGACATCCTCGGTCTCCAGCAGCTGGCGCTTCTGCACGGCGGTCAGATACGACGCGTAACCGGCCATGTCAGCCAGGGCCGACGGATCGGTCAGCTTGTTGACCACGTCGACGAGCTCCCAGGCCTCGCGGCGCTGCAGCATCGCCAGCAGCAACTTCTTGTATTCGCCTGCGAGCTTGCGAATCTCGTCACTGGGCTCGACATCGGCGACCTCGGTCACCTCGACCCACAGCGCGGCTCCCGGCCCGCTGGCGCCGGCGCCGATGTGGGCCCGCCGCTCACCACGCACGACCGCCGCGGTGCCGCCGCCGGGTATCCGGCCGACCTGCACGATCGTCGCCAGCACGCCGTAGGACGGGTAGCGGTCTTCGAGCCGGGGTGCGATCAGCAATGTGCCGGACTCGGTGGCACGTGCGGCGTCGACGGCCGTGCGAGCGGCGTCATCCAGGGCGATCGGCACCACCATTCCGGGCAGCACGATCGGATCGCTGACGAACAACACCGGCACTGATTTGGCTTCAGCCATCATTCCTCCAAAGTTAAGCCTGATGCGCTCAACCTGGATGGCCGCGGAATTGTTCCCGGGGCCTGTGGGACGACTAAACAACCTTGGGGTTCGCCCACCAGTCCGCAACCAGCGCGGCGTACTCGGCGGGCTTTTCCTCCCAGCAGAAGTGACCTGCCCCGGGAATCAAGTCGACTCGGCTGTTGGGTAGGCGCTGCTGCAAGAACTCAGCGTTCACCGGCGGCACGACTTGGTCGTCCGCGCCGGCGACGATGCGAACGGGTGTCTCAATGCCGCCGAGCAGGTCAGCCAGTTGCGGCAGGTACTCGCGGTAGCCCTGGGCGTACGGGATCGTCCTGGCGAAGCCGTCGCCCTCATAGCCGGACATGTAGTCCTCGCGGATCTCGGCGGCGGGCACGTACCCGTCGATAGTGCTCAGCGCGAGTTCGACGATCTTGCGGCCACCCAACTGCCGGTAGGGCTCCAGATCGCTGGCTTCTACCCAGTCCTTCAAGACTCCGGTCAACTCGAGCGGCACTGCGGCCCCTCCGCTTCCGACCACCACGGTACGGAACCGGCCCGGCTGCGCTGCAGCCGCAAACAGGGATGACGAGGTGCCAATATCGGGACCGACGATATGGGGATTGTCGAACCCGAAGGTATCGGCAATGCGAATAATGAAGTTGCCCATTGCCTTTGGATTCATCAGGGATTCGCGGTAGTCCGACTTGCCGAACCCCGGCGGATCGACGGCCAGCAGGTGCGCGTGGCTGGCGAGTCGTTGCCAGGCGGGCTCGAAGGCATACACGCTCTCGGGCCAGGGGCTCAGCAGGATCGCATCCTGATCGCCGTCGCCACTCTCAGCGAAACGCACCGAAAGCCCGTCGATCGTCGTGAATTGGGGACGAATGAGATCGCTCACTGCCACTCCTCGGCGCGGAGAGAAATAAGTCTTTCGGCCTCATTGTGGACCGGCGCGGCCGCCCGTCAGTTCGCGAACGAGGATTACGCTGACGGCAGAAACAGCGCTGACATGACCGATGCGTTGTGTGGATGGCGCTGCGGCTGGCGGCCATCGCGCAGATCAGGTGCCGCCGACCTCCGCTATCTATCAAGGTTCACCGATTCTTCACCATCGCGTCGCGGAGTGTTTCCATGTTACGGCCAGGTAACGCGCGAAGCTTGTTGTCATGGCCGATATCTTGGTTGTCATCGGAATTATCGGGTTCGTGGCCGCAATGTTGTCTGTGATCTTCGGCTTAGGGCGGGCCGAACGTCGCCAATTAACTTATTCCGGCGCCGTCGATCGTCGGTCGCAACCGGTTAACGCATCGGCGCAACCACCGGGGTAGTGAGAGTGCCGTGTGTCAGGTACTCGTCAAGATTGCGCAGCGTCAGCGCGGTCATCCCTTCGCGAGTGCGCGCCGTCGCGCTGCCCACGTGCGGCAGTACGACGACGTTGTCCATCTCCCTGAGTTGTTGCGGGACATCCGGTTCGTGGGTAACGACGTCGAGCCCGGCCCCGGCGAGCCGTCCGCGAGCCAACAGCTCTACGAGAGCCTCCTCGTCGACAACGCTGCCCCGGGCGATGTTGATCAGGTAACCGTCCGGGCCGAGTGCTTCCAGCACGTCGCGGCAGACCAGGGGCGGCGCGTTTTTGCTGCCGGCGGCTGCCACCACCAGTACCTCAACGGATTTCGCGAGGTCAACTGCTGACGGCGCGTACGGGTAACCCGGATTGGGCAGCTGCCGGCGGTTGTGATAGCTGATGGCACAGTTGAATCCGGCGAGTCGGTGGGCTATCGCTGAGCCGATGTGGCCCAGGCCAAGGATCCCTACGCGCGATCCAGTCACGTCCCGCGCCAACGGATATGGCCCCTCGGCCGACCAGCGGCCGGCGCGCGCGTAGCGCTCTGCGGCGCCGAACCTGCGGACCGTCATCAGTATCAACCCGACTGCCGCATCGGCCACGGCGTCAGTAAGCGCATCGGCCGTGTTGCTCACGCCGATACCCAGCCGGCGTGCGGCGTCAATGTCGATCGTCTCGTAGCCATCTGGCCAATGGATGATCGCACCGAGATTGGGCAATGCCTCCATCAGTTTTGCGTCGATGGGCACTTGGCCGGCGTCGACAATCGCTCTGACCGACGCACCATGCTCGGCGAGGAATTCCTCACGCCCCGAATCGATCGGCAGCACCAGAGCGTCGTACTTCGCGGTCAGGGTCGCGGCGAGCGGCGGCGGAACTTCACCTACCTGCAGAACGGTCGCGGCCATCGCACCATCGTCGCGGACGACGCTCTTGCGGTCACTAGTCGTTGCAACAACTCCGCGACGCCAAATATGTGCCGGCGAACACCACGCCGGTCAAGGAGCGCTATCCCACCCTTGGCCGGGATCACCGTTGCACCAGCGAGCAGAAGCCCGGGTCCCAGGAGCAGGGCCGCCGAAGGCGGTCAGGCAGGTACCAACATCATTCCTGACCTGGCCGTCGGGCTGGAAATTCCAATGCTGGACCATCGCACCCCTGCACATTTCGAGGTGCAAAACCGAAGTCTTCTCCTGCTGTGTCAGGCACTTTCCGGGGAAGGCCACGTTCTCGAGCTGCTGGCCAGTGAGATTCCAGCGTTGGAAATCCGAATCGTTGCAGGGGTTGATCACCACCGGAACGTCTCCGATCCAACTCGGGGCGTCCAGACAAGCATCGCCCAATCGACTTCGTACGTGGACCGGGCCGTCGGCGCTCGCCGCACCAGCGCTCAGCATCGCGCCACCAAGCGCCGTGCTGACTACCACAAGGGCCCGGCCGACACCGCGCATCAACCCCAATACATACATGCACCGATATCAACACGGCCAGCGAGGGATTGCCGCAGTTATCGGTGGGAGGCGGGCCTACGCGAGGGTTGTCGACGACGGCTTGGCCTCGATGGAAATGGGTCGCGGGCTTCTTGCCGGCGTCTCTTCTGATGGATGGTGTGGGCCGCCATGCGGGCCGGTGCCCGTCGGGCTGTTGAGCCTGCGGGTTCCTTAGCGGATGCTGAACGACTCCGGAGGTTGAGATGCGGGTTGTGTTTGTGTAACCGCCGACCGCCTGCCTTTTTCGGCCACGGGAGTTAGACGGCCGTTGAGCAGCATCAATGCCGCAAAGCGGGGTGGCAGGGAAAAGAAGCGAAGTCGCCGAAAGAATTTTGCTGAAAATCTTGCTGAAAACAAACCGCAAGGCCTACCTTAAGAACACCTGAGACGGCGCACCCTTGCCTAGGAAGTACCAACCATGGCTGATCGAAGCGGCAGCAAGCACCGTCCGCCCTCGCGCAAAGCGATGATCCGCCGTCGTCAGCGTGCCGTCGGTCTTACCGGCGCGATCAGCGCGTTTTTGACGCTTGGGCTGGGGCCGCTGGCCAATGCGCCAAAAGCCAAGGCCGATGGGTTTGACGTGGTCATTGACCAGGTCGTCAATGCGATCACTGGTTCGTTGGGTGATGTGGCTGCCGCTTCGGCGGCGGTTCCCGAGCTGGCCAGTCTGGGCTTGGGTGTCACCGAGTCGACGGCGGGGGTGGGCCTGGGTTCGCTTTCTGATGTGGGCTCGGCAACGGCGGCCAGCCCGGTTGATGCCTCGTTGAATGGGCTAGAACAGGATTGGATCAACAGCAGCTTTGGTCAGCAGTTCGACACCCTGATCAATAGTTGGTTCAACCTGATCGATCCCACCAACGGTGCGTGTGGGTTGATCTGTGACGGCGCTGATGGTCAAGGTGGCGGGTTGATCTTCGGTGATGCCGGCGCTGCTGCGCAGCCGATGAGCGAGAACTTGCTGGTCAACCCCAGCTTCGAAACGGCCGACCCGTCCGGGTCGGGCTACAGCGGAGTGACCATTCCGGGCTGGACTGAGAGCGGCACCCCGACCGTCATCGCGTACGGCACCCAGGGCGGTTATCCGTTCGCCTTCGGGTCGCCGCTGCCAAAGTTCTTCGACTTTCCACAGACCGCGCCCGCGGGCGGCGGTGACAATTTCGCCGGCGGCGGACCCGTGGCCACGTCCACCATTAGCCAAACCGTCGACCTCAGCGGCGCGGCCGGGACGCCGTTCACACTGAGTGCAGATCTCGGCGGCCAAGGCTGGGACCCGTCCGACGCCTCAGTGCAGGTCACCTTCCTCGACGCCCATGGGGACGTCCTGGGCACCGACTCGCTCAACCCGGTCACGATATGGGATCGCCTGGGTTTCACCGGGTTTGAGGAACGCGACATCTCCGGGATGGTCCCGGATGCCACCACCTCCGCGCAGGTGACCACGACCTTCACCGACAACGACACGTTCCTCGGCAACTACAATGGCTCCTACGCTGACAACGAGTCGTTCACCGTCGGCGATCCAAGCCTCACTGCGGCGCCGCTCACCCCACCGACGTCCGACGTCGGCCAACTGGATCACGTGTTCCTGATCTACATGGAGAACAAGGGCGTCGACGACATCCTCGGCAGCCCCAACGCGCCGTACATCAACAGCCTGATCAACAACGACGGATATGCAGACAACTACTTCGCGCTGGGCCACCCCAGCGACCCCAACTACATCCGGCCCGTAGGCGGATCCGACTTCGGCCTCGACTACAACCCCGCCGGGAACGTCATCGACGCAAACAGCCTCATGCAAGAAATGGATCAGGCGGGCATATCGTGGGCCGGCTACGCGCAGAGCATGCCCACACCGGGTGACCTCGTGTCGTCGGGTAACTACGCCGTCGACGAACTACCCTTCGCGCAATTCAACTACGTCTTCGACAACACCCCCGCCTACCTGCAGGAGCACCTGCTCCCGCTGACGCAGTTGTCCACCGATCTCCAGAATCCAAGCAGCTTCCCGGAATTCACGTGGATCGCTGCCGATGAGGACCACAACATGGAAGGCCCTATCGATACCCCTGCCGGCATTGGCCAGTTCCTAATCAGCCAGTTCACGAACCATCAGTACAACGTCGAGGCCGGCGACCAGTTCCTCCAGCAAGAGGTGTCGGCCATTGAAAACTCGCCAACGTGGACTGACCCAACGCAGCACGATGCCATCATCATCACGTTCGACGAGGACAACAACAATCTGTCACTGGGCTTCGGTAACGACGGCAACAACGTTCCGATGATCGTCATCCCGAACGGGGGCGCCGTGACGGATGGGGGGATGCAATCCGGCCCCTTCACCACCGATGACTACTACAACGAGTACAGCCTGATGGCCACGATCGAAGACGCCTTGCGTACTACGCCCGGAACTCTGGCCCCGCTCACTGACAACGACATGTACGCACCACCCATGAATGCTTTCTGGAAATTGGCACCGATTGGCTGAAGTACACACTTGCGGTGAGGCCAGCGGCTCGCTGTAGGTGGAGGGCGTCGTCGAGTTGCTGCCACCGCATGCGTTGAGACCGTCGCAATCGGGGCGAGGACAGCGATCCGAAGATTTAAGATCCCCAGACCTCGATAACGTCACGGGCAGCTTCTGCTAAGCCGTATAGGGCTTCGTGTTCAGCGTCGCTGCTGTTGCCGGCGAGCGCCGCCTCGGCGGTCTCCAGCTCCGCGGCCAGCACCGTCATGGCGATGGCGATGGATTGGCTCATGTCGACCTCCTTGGGTCCTGCATCTAGGCCGTCATGAACGCGACGGTATCGCGAAGCCCGATTGCGGCGCGTTGGTTTGGTTCGCGACGGCTTCGCTGGCTGGGGGGCGACTAATTTAGCGACACACAGCTCATCCGCAGCGTGAAAGTTTTCGTGGTCATGTGAGCGCGGCAGTAACACTTCAGGTTCGAGGCATGCGTGGGCCCGCCGTCGGAATTATAGGGACGGCGTGGTCGAGGTCGCAGTCGGCCGTCGGCCGATCACAACCGGGCCAAATCCGACACACACCTCAGTCCGGCGGGGCCATCGGCAGCAGCCGTCGCATTTGAGTCACGTGCTTCGGCGAGAGCTCCTCGAGGCAACTGACGCCGAGCAGTTTCATGGTGCGGGTCAGCTGGCCGGACAGGATTTCGACGGCCCGGCGGACGCCGGCTTCGCCACCGGCCATCAGCCCATACAGGTAGGCCCGGCCGACAAGGGTGCAACGCGCACCCAGCGCGACCGCGGCGACGATGTCGGCGCCGGACATGATGCCGGTGTCGACGAGGATCTCGGTGTGGGCGCCGAGTTGACGTGCGACGACAGGCAACAGATGGAACGGCACGGGCGCCCGATCCAGTTGGCGGCCACCATGATTGGACAACACGATGCCGTCGACGCCGAGATCCACTACTGCACGTGCGTCATCGAGGGTTTGGATGCCTTTGACGACGAGCTTGCCCGGCCACTGCGATTTGATCCACGCCAAGTCGTCGAACGTCAGGCTGGGGTCGAACATCGTGTCCAGGTATTGGCCAACGGTGCCCGACCAGCGATCCAACGACGCGAACGACATCGGCTCGGTGGTCATCAGGTCGAACCACCAGTGCGGTCGCAGCGACGCATCGAAGACCGTCCGCAGCGTCAACGCCGGCGGAATCGACATCCCGTTGCGGACATCGCGGAGTCGCGCGCCGGCAACCGGGACGTCGACGGTGGCCAGCAGAGTGTCGAAACCGGCTTCGGCCGCCCGTCGGACCAGTGCCATCGAGCGGTCCCGATCGCGCCACATGTATAGCTGAAACCACTTGCGGCCCTGCGGTGCAGCGGCCGTCACGTCCTCCATCGAAGCGGTGCCCACAGTCGACAGCGAAAACGGGATGCCGGCTGCCGCGGCGACTCGGGCGCCGGCGAGCTCGCCCTCGGTATGCATCAGCCGGGTGAAACCCGTGGGCGCTATCGCGAACGGCATCGCGATGTGCCCGCCCAGCACCTGCCAATCAGTGCGGGCAGCGCTGACGTCGCGCAGGATCGTCGGGTGAAACTCGATGTCGCGAAAGGCTTGTCGCGCACGGTGCAGCGAAATCTCATCCTCGGCCGCGCCGTCGGTGTAGTCGAACGCCGCCCTCGGTGTCCGTCGCCTG
>DATAZN010000593.1:0-6272 GCA_036272035.1 Mycobacterium sp.
ACACGGTGCGTCTGCCGTCGGCGCTCTGTCAGCCGATGGCCGCAGTCGACGTCGCCGAAGCCGTTGCCGCCGCTGCGGTCAGTGACCCGGTGAACGGCATCAGCGAGGTAGGCGGACCGCAGGCGTATCCACTTCCCGATCTCATCCGCATCGCGCTGACCGCCCACGGGGACCCCCGCGAAGTAGTCGCCGACCCCGCTGCGAAGTATTGGGGCGTCGCAATCGAAGAACGCACCCTCGTCCCTGATGACGGGGCGAAACTGTCCACGACCAGGTTCGAGGACTGGGTTCTCGAAACGGCGGCCAAGGCGTAGCCGAACCGATTCGGCGCCAAGCTAATTCAAACAACGTAGGAGCGACGGCGCCAGTGGACATCTACGAGGCGGTAACGAGCCGACGAGCAGTTCGCGGATTCACCGACCAGCCCGTCCCGAAAGAGGTGCTGGAGCGGGTGCTGTCGGCCGCGGCTTGGGCGCCGTCGGGATCTAACCTGCAGCCCTGGCACATCTACGTGTTGACCCGTGCGCCACTGGTGCAGCTCAAAATGCTCGCCGTAGAGCGGGTGGGAGCCGGCGACCCGTGGGACGAGCGGGAGTTCGAGATGTATCCGCCCGAGCTGAAGTCCCCGTACCGCGAGCGCCGGGCCGCATTTGCCAAACAGCGCTACGGGGCACTTGGCATTGCGCGCGAGGACTTGGAGGCTCGTCAGCGGGCCGCCATCGCCAACTGGGACTGCTTCGGCGCGCCCGCGGCGCTGTTTTGCTACATCGACCGCGACATGGGCCTGCCTCAATGGGCGGACCTCGGCATGTACCTGCAAACCGTGATGCTGTTGCTGCGCGCTGAGGGATTGCACAGTTGCGCGCAGATGGCGTGGTCGCAAACTCGCAAATCCGTTGCCGAGGTCGTCTCACCCCCAGACGGGCGCATCCTCTTCTGTGGCATGTCGATCGGGTACGAAGACGTCAAAGTGGGCTACGCCCGTACCGGCCGGGCACCGCTCGAGGAGACCGTCACCTTCATCCCGCGTTAGGACAGAATTTGCGGACATGCGGGCGGCGCGGACACTCGACTGCGTAGACCTTGCTGAGAGAGCTCACTACCATCAGGTCCGGACCAGCCATCATTCCCGACGCCAAACCGGCTGAGGTCCACTGGAACCAGACGCGGTGGAGAGTATGTCTAGTCAGGGCCGGGGGCAACGGCTGCGCGGTCGCACCGCCGAATGCGAGACGCTGCGCGCTGTGGTCTCGACGGTCCAAGCCGGTAGCCATCAGGTTTTGGTGCTCCGCGGCGAGGCTGGCGTCGGAAAAACCACCTTGCTGGGCTACGTGTCAGAGGCGGCGTCCGAATTTCGCTGCGTCCAGGTGGCGGGTGTGGAGTCCGACATGGAGCTCGCATTTGCCGGCCTGCAGCAGCTGTGCGCGCCACTGATGGATCGATTCGATGAGTTGCCGCCGCCGCAGCGCGAAGCGCTGAACGTCGCCTTTGGCCGCGGAGTCGGACCGACGCCGGACCGCTTCTTGGTCGGGTTGGCAGTGCTGAGCTTGATGGCCGCCGCTACCAGCGACCAGCCCCTGCTCTGCATCATCGATGACGCGCAATGGCTCGACCAGGTGTCGGTGCAGACGCTCTCGTTCGTCGCGCGGCGCCTTTTGGCCGAGCCGGTCGCACTGGTCTTCGCGGCCCGTGACGGCGGCGCGAAGGCGTTGGCCGGGCTGCCGGAACTCGCGGTCAACGGCCTGTCTGACGGCGAAGCCCGGGAGTTGTTGAGCTCCGTCATACCTGGGCGGATCGACGAGCGGGTGCGAGACCGCATCGTCGCTGAGACGCGGGGCATTCCGCTGGCACTGCACGAGGTGCCGCGAAACCATTCTGCGGTCGACCTCGCCGGCGGTTTCGGGAATTTGACTGTGCACCACTCGGCGGGACAGCTGGAGGAAAACTTCGTGCACCGCATTGAGTCTCTCCCTGTCAACACTCAACGGTTGCTCCTTGTCGCCGCCGCCGAGCCAGTTGGCGACGCGGCGTTGTTTCTGCGCGCGGCGGCCAATCTGGGCATCCCGGTCGACGCACTGGCGCCGGCAGAAGCCGCCGGAGTGATCGAGTTTGGTCCGCGCATGCGCTTTCACCACCCTTTGCTGCGCTCAGCCGCCTACCGTGCCGCAGACCTGCCTGACCGCAGAGACATACATCGGGCATTGGCCGACGCTACGGATGCAGGCTCCGACCCCGACCGTCGGGCATGGCACGCCGCCTATGCCGCGGCCGGGCCCGACGATGCGGTGGCCGCGGAACTGGAAGCCTCGGCCGACCGTGCGCAGATCAGGGGCGGCATCGCCGCGGCGGCAGCTTTCTTGGAGCGCGCAACCGCATTGACGTTGGACCCGGCCCGGCGCGTTTCCAGGGCGATCGCCGCGGCACAGGCGAAAGGAGATGCGGCAGCGCCCGAGGCTGCACACGACCTACTCGCAATCGCCGAACTAGGCACGCTGTCCAACCTTCAACGCGGCCAAGTGGCTCGTTTGCGCGCCCTGATGGACTTTGCCCGCAACCGCGGCGGTGACGGCAGTGCACCTCGACTTGCCGGGCCCGCGTCGCAACTGCTCGACGCCGCCAAGCATCTGGAAACCCTCGACGACGACTTAGCCCACGAGACCTACCTCGAGACGCTCGCCGCAACCATGTACGCCGGTCGGCTCGGCGAGCCCGACGCACTGGCGAATGCCGCCGAGGCTGCCCGCACAGCGGTTGGCCCGGCATCGGAATTGCATCAGCCGATGGACTTGGTGCTGAGCGGCATGGCCAACCGAATCGCTGGCGACGTGAGCGGCGCTCGCGCCGTGCTGCGATCAACGCTTGAGCTTATCTGCGCCCAGCCGAATAGCCAGGTGCTGCGCTGGATGTCGCTGGCCTTCCCGGTTGTGCAGGAGACCGCCGCCGCCGAACTCTGGGACGACGCGATCTACCGTCAAATGGCCAGCGACATCGTCCGGCACGCTCGTGACGCCGGTGCACTGGCCATCATTCCGCGTGCACTCGCCTACCAGGCGAGAGCTCATGTGCTCGCGGGCGAATTCGCCACGGCGGCAACAATCATCGAAGAAGCAGCCTCGATCACTGCGGCCACGGGCTTCGCGCCACTGAAATACGACGCATTGCTATTGACGGCCTGGCGCGGGATCCCGGCCGACGCGGTCGGCTTGATCGAGGCAGCGATCACAGAGGGAAACACCAGAGGCGAAGGCCGACTGCTCGGCCTGGCCGGATATGTCACCGCCGTGCTCTACAACGGACTCGGCCAATACGCACAGGCATTCGCCGCCGCCCGCGAGGCGTGCGAACACGAGGACCTCGGCTTCTACGGGTGGTGCTTGATCGAACTGATCGAAGCTGCGGTGCACACGGGCGAGCAGGCGACGGCCGCGGCGGCCATCCGTCAGCTCGAAGAACGCGCGGGCGCCAGCGCAACCGACTGGGGCCTCGGTGTTTTGGCGAGTGCGCGAGCCTTGCTAGCCGACGATCAACTCGCCGAGAGTCTCTTCACCGAAGCCATCGAACGCTTGGAGCGAACCAGCATCGTCGTACATTTGGCTCGCGCGCATCTGCGCTATGGGGAGTGGCTGCGCCGGCTGAACCGGCGACTCGATGCGCGTCGACACCTCACCGAGGCCCATGCGATGTTCACCCGAATGGGCGCCAACGCCTTCGCGGAGCGGTCCCGCCGCGAGTTGCTGGCCATCGGTGAGAAGGTGCGCAAACAACCGGTCAGTTCCGGCGATGAGCTGACGGCCCAAGAGGCACAGATCGCACGACTCGCCGCAGAAGGGCTGACGAACCAGGAGATCGGTGCGCAGTTGTTCATCAGCACGCACACCGTCGAATGGCACCTCAGGAAGGTGTTCGTCAAGCTCGGCATCACGTCGCGTCGCCAGCTCCGTACCGTGTCGTGGGCCAGCTAGGCCGCAGCCGGCCCTGAACTACGGACCAGGGACTACGGACTTTCAAGGGTTCGCTTCCGCTTCGCAACTGTGACTCTGATCTGGACCGCCGTTGTGGGCTTTCCACCAGAATTCGGAGATTGATTGTGACAATCGCTTCCGTACGAGGCACGTCCAACGCGTACGCGAATCTCGCCGCGCGCTTCACCAATGAAGCCGGGCCCCTACTCGACGTCCTATCCTGCGCAGCTCGACGCCTAACTCGCTGCGACGCCGACGCCGAGGACCTGCTTCAAGATGCGCTGCTGGACGCATACGCGGGTTTTCATACATTCCAAGAAGGCACCAACGCCAAGGCCTGGCTGTTCCGGATTCTCTACAACCGCTGGGTCAGCACGTACCGCAGAAAGCAGCGCCGTCCAGCGGAGGTTTCAGTCGAGGAAATCACCGAACGGGATCTGGCCTGTAGCGCCGCACGCGCCCCTGCCGGGTTGCGTTCCGCGGAGGCGGAAGTCCTGGAAGCCTTGCCCGACAGCCAGATTCAAGCAGCGATGCAAGATTTGCCGGAGGCCTTCCGGGCAGCGGTGTACTACGCCGACGTCCACGGCTACACGTACGCGGAGACCGCCGCGATTCTGAACATTCCGCAGGGCACCGCGATGTCGCGAGCGTCACGTGCGCGCCAACGGCTGCGTATCGCGTTGGCAGAACAGCAAATCGCGTAGTCGTCGAGCTGAGGTCACATCAGGTGAACACCGTCTGACCGTCGACATCGAGTAGATACTGCTCGGTCCCCTGCTCGACCCGGGGCGCATCGCCGCCCAGCGCCACCGCGACTTTGTTGCTGGCGTTGCGCATCACGTCGAGGGTCAGCTCGACAGCCTCGGCATCGGAGAAGTGCGCCCGCACCCCGGCCGCGACAGCGTCGTCGATGCGGCCGGGCGACCAGATCAGCGCGTCCACATACCGCAGCGCCGCCTTGTGACGTTCGGTCAGCTGGGCAGAAGCCTCGAACTTCTCGATGTCGCCGTACAGCGTCTCCGACCCGCCGGCGTCCAGCGCCGTCGTCTCGCGCAGCGACTTGCACAGCCGGCAGTTGTGCTGCGTCGCGCCGCGCAACCGAACGACCTCCGCGGTCAGCGCATCAAGCTCACGCTGCCGGGCCACCGTCGGCAGAAAGTCGTTGAACACGATGTCGGACGGATCGGTGGCGTGGTCCCACGCGACTGGCCCGACCGTCCACCCGAGGTACTCGTCACCGACCCCAAGCGCCTGCAGCCCTGCTCGCACCCGGGGCACGAAGTCGGCGATATACATCTGTACGGCGGTGCTGAACGTGCTGTCGCCCAGCACTTTCCACAGCTTCGAGCGTTGCTCGCCGCCGATCGTTGAGACATCGATGCTGAACTGTTCGGCGAAGTCGGCGACAACGGCCTCGGCATCCGATCCCGGGCCGCTCACCTCGGCCTCGGCGGGAAGCGCGGGTAGTCCGAGGGTCAGTGCGCAGACGCGCCGAATCAGCGCGGTCGTACGACCGTCACCGGGCGACAACGCCACCAGTCGGGTCAGCTCGTCGTGCAACACCACAAAGGGATTATGTCGCCTGGCTCACCGATGACATGTGAAAGTCCGGAATCCGCAGCGACGGCATCGCCGCGCGAGTGACCCAGTCTCCCCATTCCCGCGGCAGCGTCGGCTCGCTGACACCGGCCTGGCTGGCCCGCCGCAACAGATCCAGCGGGCTTTCGTTGAAGCGGAAATTGTTGACCGCCGCGGTCACTTCACCGTCTTCGACCAGGTAGACACCGTCGCGGGTCAGCCCGGTCAGCAGCAGCGTGGTGGGATCGACCTCGCGCATGTACCACAGCGTGGTCAACAACAACCCACGTTCGGTCGCCGCGATCATGTCGGCGAGTTCGGTGCTGTCGCCGGTCATCAAGATGTTGTCGGCGGCAACGGCGACCGGGGCGCCGAACTCGTCGGCCGCGGCCCGCGGGTAGGCCAGCGCGTTGATCACCCCGTCGCGGACCCAGTCCACCCGGCCGATGTTCAGCCCGTTGTCGAAGACCGACAGCGTCTCCGACGAACTCGACGTCGCGACGAACGGCGTGCACGCCAGCCCGGATGCGGTCGGATCGGAGTAGAGCGTCAGCGGCAGATCGGTCAGCTTCTCGCCCACCCGGGTTCCGCCGTCGGGCGCACTGAGCGCGGTGCGGCCCTCTTGCGCACCGCGGCCGCTCATCGACCACGCCAGGTAGATCATCATGTCGGCGACTGCCGACGGCGGCAGGATCGTCTCGTAGCGCCCGGCCGGCAACTCGACGCGGCGCT
>DATAZN010000594.1:0-4630 GCA_036272035.1 Mycobacterium sp.
GCTACCAGGGCCTGGTAGCTCAGCGCGGTCCGAACTGGCGGTCGCCGGCGTCACCGAGGCCGGGCACGATGTAGGCGACATCGTTGAGACCATCGTCGATGGCCGCAGTGAACAGCCGCGCCTGCGGCGCCGTTTTCTCCAGCGCTGCAATGCCTTCCGGGGCGGCCACCACGCATAGCACGGTGATGTCGTCGGCGCCGCGGCGGTGTAACAGGTCGATGGTATGTGTCATCGAGCCGCCGGTGGCCAGCATCGGGTCGAGCACGATCACCGGCATGTCACGCAGATCGTCAGGCAGCGACTCCAAATACGGTGTGGGAAAAGCGGTTTCCTCGTTGCGGGCCACGCCGACGAAACCCACCGAGGCCTCCGGGAGCAGCGCGTTCGCCTGCTCGACCATGCCCAGCCCGGCCCGCAAAACCGCCACCAGCAGCGGCGGTTTCGCCAACCGGGTGCCGGCCGTTTCGGCCAACGGCGTGCGCACAGCGACATTCTCCCGCGGCGCATCGCGGGTTGCCTCGTAGACCAGCATCAGCGTCAGCTCGCCCAATGCGGCGCGAAACGCCGCATTGTCGGTGCGCTCGTCGCGCAGAGCAGTCAACCGGACCGCGGCCAACGGGTGGCTAACGACACGCACATCCACGTGAAGAGACCCTAGCCGCCGTCGCGGCTCAGGCGCCGAAGAAGTTGAAGACGTCGAAACCGTAACCGACGAGGTCGATCAGCGGCTGCGCGGAAATCAGCGGCTCGCCACTGAAAATGGCATCTGGCGCCAAGGACGGGATGCTCGCCGTCATGGCGGTCCACTCGGTGAGCAGAGACGCATCGAGCTGGTTGAGCGAGTCGTAGCCCGACAGCAGCGAGTCAACCAACGACGTCGGCAGCGGCGACTGCCCGGCATCCGCCAGCAGGTCGTCGATCGGGCCCACGAACGTCTGTACCCCGGCGTATTCCATACCGGCCAGCATCTGCAGCGGATCCATCTGCGGAGCAAAGCCTGAACCAATGGACTCGACCAGTTGGCCGGTCGCATCGACCGTCCAGGGTCCGGCAGCACCGATCGGTTCGATCCCGTTGACTTCGATGCCGGCGCCCGGATCACCCGGGTTTCCGTAGCCCCAGTCGTCGAACAGGGTCGCATACGGGGCGAACGAGTCGTAGAAGAACTGCCCGGCGGGCCCGCCGTCGAACATGAACGCCAACGTCGGCAGCGGCGCGGGAATGTCGTAGAACGTGGTGTGCCCGATGGTCCCGAGATCGATCATGTTGGTGGTGTCCAGGTTCACCCCGGGAGTCGGATCCGGATAGTAGGGGTGCACCGTCTCGATCCCGATCAGGGCGTTGAGGTCGGCGAACAGGTTGCTGGGATCCTCCGGGAAGTTGGCCCAGCCGTCGTATTCGCCGGTGTAGATGTCGGTGGTGAAGGCATCGGTCGGCGTGGTTTCCAGACCGAGCGGGATATTCAGGAACGGAACGTGTTGCGGCTCCGGGGTCAGGCTGCCGGAGCCGACGCCGTCCGGGAATTGGAAGCGGTCCAGGATCCCGCCGATCGGGCTGTTGGGGTCGCCGAGCAGGGTGAAGTTCAAGTCGTTGAGGTTCACGCCGGCCGGGGTGTTGTTGATCAGGTCATTCATCTCAATGCTGGCAAGCGTGGCGCTCTGCGAGTAGCCCAGCACCGAGACGTCGTTTCCGGCCTGCAAGTCCGGGACGATTGTTTGGTCCAGCCGAAGGACGCCCTGGGTGAGCGAGTCGCCGAAGTTCAGGTCAGGCTGGCCGCCATTGCAGACGATCGGACAGAACTGCTCCGGTGTTTCCAGGCCCAAGTAGCCGAAGTCGTTGTTCGGGGGCAGGTACTGGCTCAGGTAAAGCGATTCGACGCTGTTGACGTAATCCGTGTCGGGTACCGGGTTTCCGGTGCCGCCCATGATCCAGCCGTCGTTGGAGACCAGACCCACCTCGGCCATCAGCGCTCGCACACCGGACGTGAACGTAGCCGTGGTGCTCAGCACGGCGGCGCATGCGGCCGCCGCGAAGACAACACCCACCGCGCGGGTCCGCACAACCGTCACCGAAACCTCCCTGCCCGCGGGTGACACCCCCGACCCTGCGGCGTGGCTGAATCGTAGGGCCTGCGCGTTATGCAATACCGCAAAGTCGTAAAAATTTCTCAGGAAAGCGGCGAAACGACACAGCCCCGCGGGTCCCGACCGGCCGGCCGAACCGCTCATATACTCCGCCCATGCGACGCCGAACTGGGCGCAACGGCAGGCGAAATCGAGCGGTCAGCCTCTTCGGTGTGCTGACTGTCGCGACCGCGTTGATGTCGTGGCCAGCCCCTCCCGTGCCCCCGTTCAGCTCGCCGATCGACATGAAAGCGGCCGCGGTCCCGACTCCCGCTCACATCGTCATCGTGGTGGAAGAGAACCGCTCGCAGTCCAACATCATCGGGAACAAGGCCGCGCCGTTCATCAACCAGCTGGCCGCCAACGGCGCCATGATGGCGCAGTCCTTCGCCGAGGTGCATCCCAGCGAACCCAACTACTACGCCCTGTTCGCCGGCAACACACTGGTCAAGGAAAACGTCTGTCCGGTCAATGCCGGCGACGAACCCAATCTCGGCTCGCAATTACTCGCGGCCAGCTACAGCTTCGTGGGCTTCGCGGAAAGCCTGCCCGCACCGGGCTCGGAAGACTGCCGGGCGGGCAAATATGCGCGCAAGCATGTGCCGTGGGCCAGTTTCACCAATATCCCGGGCTCGCACTCGCTGCCGTTCTCGGCGTTTCCGGCCCCGTCGAACTACGCCGGCCTGCCGACCGTCTCGATGGTCATCCCGAACCTCGACGACGACATGCACGACGGTTCGATCGCCCAGGGCGATCAGTGGCTCTACCAGAACTTGTCGCAGTACGCCGCGTGGGCGAAGGCCAACAACAGCCTGTTGATCCTGACCTGGGACGAGGACGACAACACCTCCCGCAACCAGATTCCGACGGTGTTCTACGGCGCGAACGTCCGGCCTGGTACCTACAACGAGCCGATCAGCCACTACAACGTGCTGTCCACCCTCGAAGAGATGTATGGGCTATCCAAGCTCGGCTACGCCACCAGAGCACCCGCCATCGCCGACATCTGGGGTGCCTGACCCCGGTCCGGCGGGCGGTCGTCGCTATTGTTTGCCGCATGGCTGCTGACCTTGTGCCAATCCGCTTGAGCCTGACCGACGGTGATCGCTACACCGTGTGGGCGCCCCGCTGGCGCGACGCCGGCGACGAGTGGGAGGCCTTTCTGGGCAAGGACGAAGACCTCTACATCTTCGAGACACCCGCCGACCTGGTCGCGTTCGTGCGCACCAACACCGACAACGACCTCGTCGACCACCCGGCGTGGAAAGAGCTGACCGAAGCCAACGCCCACAAGCTGGAGCCCGCCGACGACAAGCACTTCGACCTGGTTGCGGTCGAAGACGTGGTTTCGGACAAGCCGACCGCCGACTCGCTGGCGACGCTCGCCAACGCGCTGACGATCGTCTCGTCGATCGGATCGGTGTGCGAGCTGCCGGCGGTGATGAAGTTCTTCAACGGCAACCCGACACTGGGCACGCTGAGCGGCGGGATCGACCATTTCACCGGCAAGGCCGGCCTCAAGCGGTGGCATTCCATCGCCGATGTCGTCGCACGTAGCTGGGACGACGTGCTCAGCGCCGTCGACGAGATCGTCAGCACCCCGGACGTCGACAGCACCGTGTCGGACGCCGCCGCGGCCGAGCTGGCCGAACCGGTCGAAGAAGAAGAGCTCGAGACCCCCGACGAACCGGAGACTGTTGACGACGAAGCCGAGGCCACGGCGCCTGACGACGCGGAGGACGCCGCGCCGGCCCGCGCCGCCGGCGACGACGTGGTGCTCGGCGGCGATGAAGACTTCTGGGTGCAGGTCGGCATCGACCCGATCCGGATCATGACCAGCGCGGGCACGTTCTACTCGCTGCGCTGCTATTTCGACGATCGTCCAATCTTCTTGGGCCGCAACGGGCGAATCAGCGTGTTCAGCTCGGAGCGGGCCCTGGCCCGATACCTCGCCGATGAGCACGACCACGATTTGTCCGACCTGAGCACCTATGCCGACATCCGCACGGCGGCCACCGATGGCTCGCTGCAGGTCAATATCACCGACGACAACGTCTACGTGCTGACCGGGTTGGCCGACGATCTCGCGCACGGGCCGGACGAGGTGGATCGCGAGCAGCTGGATCTGGCCGTCGAGTTCCTTCGCGATGTCGGGGACTACGCCGAGGAAAACACCGTCGACGAGACGCTCGAGACCGACCAGCCGTTGGGCCAGCTGGTGGCCCATGTCCTCGACCCCGACTCGGTGAACGAGCCGAAGCCGCCGTACGCCAAAGCCGTGCAGGCCTACGAGGAACTGGAGCGGTTCGTGGAGTCGCGGTTGCGGCGCGAATAGCGCCTTAGCCGGCTAATCCGGGAAGTTCACGTCCTTGGTGACGGCTTTCCACTCTTCGATCGACGCCGACATGGCCGCGATCTTGTCGCGCATCGCCTTGAGCACGTCGCGGCCCAGCAGCAGCCGCAGCGGCGGCTCGTCCAGCTTGGTCACCATCAGCACCGCCTCGGCC
>DATAZN010000595.1:0-6350 GCA_036272035.1 Mycobacterium sp.
GGGTTGTAGACCGCGAACGGCGACCAGTTCATGATCGGGTCCTGCCACACGATCAGCGTGGTGCACAGGAACATCAGCATCACCGGGCTGCCCGGATTGCGCCGCCAGCCCCTGATGAACACAACCAGCAGCACGATCAGCGCCACCACAGTGGCGGCGTCGAGGAAGTCGATGTAGTCCAAACCGAAAATGAATTTCACCGGCCGCGGACGGCCGTGCACATTCGGGTTGGCGACGCGCGGGTCGAGTGCCACCCGGCAGTTCGCGATAAAGAACAGCGCGAAGGCGGCCAGCGCGGCACCGGCGATCCAGCCGCCCCAACCACGCTTGTGTTCCGGCGGCAGGGCCGAATCCTTGCCCGCCGCAAGCGGTGTCGATTGATCTGTGCTCATTTCTTCTTCACCCTTCTTCTCCGAAGCGGTCGACGAGGTGCGAGTTGACGCCATCGGCGTCCAGGGTGCGAGCCACCAGGTAGCCGGCACCCATCCAGGCGCGGCGGGTCCACTTGCCGAACGACACTCGGGTACCGGGTGCGCCGGCGGCGGCGGGCATCATCTTCACCCGTTCCAGCGCTTCTTTGAGGCCTCGGGGGCTGAGTGGATGGGCATCGCTGCACGCCCGCACCAACGTCGCGGCGACGTCGTGGTTGACCGGCGGGACGCAGTATTCGGGACGACGACCGCCGTACCGCTTCGCGTAGCGGTCGAGGAAATCCTGACTGAGTGGGTTCGCCTCGTCGTACTGGTCGATCCCGATCCACCCCATGAAAGCGTTCCACATGATCGGGTTGACCCACGCGTTCTGAAAAGCCGTGGTGGTGAATCGCGGCGGATCCCAGTTGACCGCCTCGAGCGCCGGGTTGATGAACACGATGCCGAAGCCGAATCCGAGATGCACGATCGCTTCGGCCTTGGCTTGGTGCAGCGTGCTGACGGCTTCGCTGATGTCCTGGGCGGTCTGGGCGATCGCCGCCTCCGCGACGATGCGAATGCCCTTGCGGCGACACGCGCTTCGCAGATTCTTGAGGTAACTCTCGCCGATCAGGTTCTGCTCGACGAGGACGCCGATCTCTCGCAAGCCACGCTTGGCGACCAGGTCGGCCAGGAAGATCGGCTCGTCGGTCATCGATCCTTGCGGAAAGGCGAAGGTCCACTCGCCGAGCCAATCGTCGGTCCCGGTGACGCTGATGGCCGGCACTTTGAACCGTTCCTCGATCGCCTCACGGGTCGGGACGCAGTTGTCGGTGATGTGCGGTCCGAACACCGCGATACATCCCTCGTCGACAAGTTCCCCGAAGGCATCGATCACCGCTTTGACCGAACCCTTGGGCAGGCCCTCGACCTCGCGGTAGATCATCTGCACCGGCCGGTCGATCAGACCCTGCTCCACCGCCTCGTCGAAGACGATGTCAAAGCACTGGGTGAAGTCGGCCTTCATCTCCTCGGGAAAACCGGGCGGCAAGGTGAAGTCCATCAGGTAGCCGATCTTGATCGGCTCGGCAGTGCTTTCGTAGGACATGGGACCTCCACTGGGACGCGCTCACCGCGTTTACGCCCGGCTGACCTAATATTTGTTCAGACCCTAGCGGCGGCGCTGAGCCGCGTCAATCACCGGATCGGACAGAATCCGTCAGATAGACGCTGATCAACTCCTTGAGACTGCGATTCACCGCGACGTCGTCGGTGAGCGGGCCGGCGATCGCCGCCTCGGCCGCCGCGTACATAGGCAGCCCCTCGGCGATCAGCCGACCGGCCGCGATAAGCACCCGGGTGGACGCGACTTCGCGCAGGCCACCGGTTTCCAGGCGGCGGATGGCTTGACCGAATCGGACCAGCTCGGCCGCTGTGGCGGTATCCACACCGGCTTCGTGCGCGACGATCCCCTCTTCGATTTCGGGCGCCGGAAAACCGAATTCGATGGCAACCATTCGCTGCCGAGTGGAGTCCTTGAGGTCCTTCAGCACGCTTTGGTAGCCGGGGTTGTAGGACACCACCAGGCCGAAGCCGGGTGCCGCGTCCAGCGTCACGCCGAGTCTTTCGATCGGCAGCTGACGTCGGTAATCCGCGAGCGGGTGCAGCACGACGGTGGTGTCCTGGCGAGCTTCCACCACCTCGTCGAGGTAGCAGATGGCGCCGTCTCGCACCGCACGGGTCAGCGGGCCGTCGACCCAGACCGTCTCGCCCCCGCGCAGCAGGTACCGGCCGACGAGATCGGCCGTGGTGAGGTCGTCGTGGCAGGCCACGGTGATCAACGGCCGGCCCAGATCGTGGGCCATCGCCTCGACGAAGCGGGTCTTACCGCATCCGGTCGGGCCCTTCAGGACGATCGACAGTCCCTGACGGTAGGCGGCCTTGAAAACGGCTTCTTCGTTGCCGATTGCCGTGTAGTACGGCCGGGCGGCGCCTGCTGTCGCGGCGACACCGTTTTGGTGAGCGAGCGTGGGCTCGTTAGCCATTACTACCCTTCCGCCGGCCGCTGCGTTGCGGTGAATGGAGCGTAAGTGGAACAGATGTTAGTTTCAAGAAACCCTCCCGGGCCGCGGTTCGTCATGAGACTCGTCTCCGCACCTCGGCCGAGCGAATCGCCGAACGGAACAGTGGCCCAATAACGCTCGTGAGTTGATCGGGACGAGCGATGCTGGCGTGCGCCGTGCTTCCGAATACTCTGCGCAGCGATTCGACGTCGGTACCCGCCCCCACCGTCAGGCAGACGCAGCCGGTGCCGCGGCGGCGCGCTTCGCTCAACGCACGGCGCGCATCGGCCGCGCCGTAGGCCCGCTCATACCCGTGGTCGTAGGCCAGCCCGTCGGACAGCACCACCAGTAGCCGTCGCGATGTACCGCCTCGCGCTTCCAACACCGCCGAACCGTGCCGGATCGCCGCGCCGAGTCGCGAGTATGCGCCAGGTTCCAGGCTGTTCAACCGCCTGATCACCTGGCTGTCGAGGTGGTGGTCGAATCGCTTGACCGGAACCATGTTCACCGCGCTTCGGCCCTGCGAGTAGTAGCCGTAGAGCGCTACGCGGTCGCCGAGATCGTGCAATGCGACGGTGAGGTTCGCGACCGCGGTGCGCTGTTGCTCGTGCACGGTTCGGCCCAGCGTGCCGGCCTCCGCGGTCGAACCTGAGATGTCCAGCAGTAGCAGAACTGACAAGTCACGTCGCCGTCGCAGGCTATCCAGGTATACCGCCTCGTCGGGCGCCGATCCCGCCATCAGTTCGACGTGTGCCTCAACCGCCGCATCGATGTCGATGTCGTCGCCCTGCGGCTGACGGTGCCTGCGGTGCAGGCCCATTCCGAGCCGCGCCAGCGGGCGCCGCACGCCGATGGCATCGTCGATCGCCGAGCTCGCCGATCCCTTTGTCACAGGCTCGATTTCGAACACAGTGCACCAATCCGGCCGATAGCTCTTGCGACTGAAATCCCATTCCGGATACTTCACCCCCGAGGATCGCAGGTCGGCAACGTGATCGATGACGTTCTCACTTGACGCGGAAGCCAGCGATGACACCGCGTTCGCGCCGCGTTTGCTGGAGTTGATCCGGTGCGTCGGAGTATCCGCGCCCGGCGGCCCTCCACCGCTTCCGGTCTTGCGCGCCGACGACAGCATTTTCTTCAGCCACTTCCCGATGAAGCCACCGCCGCCGACTGGGCTGGTGAAAAGGTCGGGATCGTCGCTGTCGTCGTTCTCGTCCTCGCCAAGGTCCGTCAACTGTTGAGATTGTTGGCGTCGCGGGACGTGTGCCGGCGCCTCTTGCTCGGCCTGTTTCCCCGCACGCGCGGTTACAGCAAGCACCTTGGTGGCGCGGATGATGCCGAATTCGGGTGGCGGATCGTCGATCTGCCCCTTGCCGGACGCCACGGTCAGCGACTCTGCGGGCGAACTGCTGCGTTCGGCGACGTCGGCGGCACCCAACGAGGTCAGCACGCGCGGCAACACGTCGGCGTTGGCGACTAACGCGCGGTGCCCTTCGATCGCCAAATAACGTCTGGCCAAACGGGAATGGCGGGCCAACGGACGGACGACGTCGGGATCGAGGCTGCCCGCAGCGATCATCGATGCCTGTACGGCGATGGCCTCCAGGTTCGCCAGGAAGGGCGCCGCCGTGTCGATGAAGACCGTGTTGCCATCCGTCCACGGCGGATCGTCCGGAAGCTGTCCATCGACCGCCACCGGGCGTCCGGCAAAGGCGGAGGCAAACATGCCGAAGTCGTGCAACCGGTCGGTGTCAGCGCCTTCCGTCACCGGCCACCTCCGCGATCCATTCTGACCAAATATCTGTTCCAGAGTAGAGGCCCAGTTCAACCGTAGTCAACGAGACTCCTCCGCCACCGGTCAGGTCGCGGCTCAACATGGCTGAGCCGGCCCAGCTACGTTGACCAAATATCTGGTCCTCCGTAGAGTCCGACGTGATCGCAGCTCAGGAGGCAGAGACATGGATGTCGACCAGCTCCTTACCACTACCCGGTCCGCCCGCCGGTCATTGGATGTGGATGCGCCGGTCGACCTCGACGAGATCCGCAACTGCCTCCACATCGGGCTTCACGCGCCGAATGGGTCCAACCAGCAATCGTGGCACTGGGCGGTAATCACCGACGCCGCGCTGAGACAAACGATCGCCGAGCTGTATCGCGAGGCATATCTGAGCAAAGTCGGCGGACAGCTCATCGCGGGCGTCATGCCCGCGGGCACCCCCGAAGCGCGACTCATGACGTCGACGGAGTGGCTCGTGCAGAATCTGGCGAAGGTGCCGGTGCTGGTGATCCCGTGTTACGAGTCGAGTTATCCCCGCACGCCAGGGGACGAGTCTTTCTACCACGCAACGCTTTACGGCTCGATCTTCCCCGCAGTGTGGAACTTCCAGCTGGCGCTGCATTCTCGTGGCTACGGGACCTGCATCACGACACTGCATTTGCATCACGAGAAGGAAGTCAAAGCCTTGCTGGGCATGCCCGAAAGTTTGATCCAAGGCTGCCTGCTGCCGGTGGCGCGATTGCGGGGCGGGCATGAATTCGGCCCCGCGTCGCGTAGACCGCCTACCGATGTGATTCGGATGAACTCCTGGAAAGACGAGGACCACTCGTGACGGTAGACGCCGAACTCGTGGCAAGAATCAAGGAACTCAGCGACCGCGCCGAGATTCATGACTGCATGCAGCGGTACGCGAGGGGCATAGACCGCCAAGATCGCGCGCTGCTGCGGTCGGCCTATCACGACGGCGCAGTCGATGATCACGTCGGATTCATTGGCGAGGTCGACGATTTCATCGATTGGGCGCTGGCATATCACGCGACGCAGACCCGTTACCAGCACTACCTTCTCAACCACAGCGTCGACATCGACGGCGACGAGGCACACGCCGAGACCTACTATTTATTCGTCGGAACCGACCGCGAGCCCGCCAACCACATCACTATCTCGGGCGGTCGCTACGTGGACCGTCTCGAGCGCCGCGACGGGCGGTGGGCAATCGTTGACCGGGTCTGCATCGTCGAGTTCAATGCCGAATCTCAGTCGCACATCACCGAAGAGGTGATCGCGATGATGGTGGGGATGCCGACATCCCGTCAGGACGCCACTGACCCCTCGTATGCTCGACCGCTCAGTGCCAAGCGCCCGGCTGCGTTGTGAGCAGCGGCGCCAGGGATTGCATCGTTAAGATTCGGCAATGCAGACCCTGCTCTTCAAGCTCGGGCTGGTCCTGTTCGTCATCGGCCTGTTGACCGGGTTCGCCATCCCGGCACTGAAGAACCCGCGGATGGGCCTGACCAGCCACCTCGAAGGCGTCCTCAACGGCATGTTCCTGGCGCTACTCGGGCTGCTGTGGCCACATGTCCGCCTCCCCCACGCCTGGGGCGTTACCGCGGTCGTTCTGATCGTGTACTCCGCGTTCGCCAACTGGCTCGGGACGTTGCTCGCGGCGGCCTGGGGCGCCGGCCGGAAACTGGCACCGATCGCTGCGGGAGACCACGAAGCATCGAAGGTCAAAGAGATCGCCTTCGGTTTCCTGGTGGTGTCACTATCGGTGGCGGTCGTGATCGGCGTTGTCATCGTCATCCTCGGACTCTGAAGCCCCGTGATCGCCCGCTAGCCGCCAGGGCAGGGCCCGGGAATCCACATGCTCCAGCACATACCTGGAGGCGGAGGCAGCCCCGGAGGTGCAGGGGCCGGAAGGCTCTGCGGCGGTGGAGGATTGGGGCCCTCATAGATGCCTTGACCTTGATTACCCTGGTCGAAGGCCACGTGATAGTAGGTGTGGCAGACGTTCATGTCCCACGTCACCGGGTTGTACACGTGGTTCTGGGTCAAGTGGAACAAGGAATCGCCTGGGCACCAATGATTTGGACCCCA
>DATAZN010000596.1:0-1563 GCA_036272035.1 Mycobacterium sp.
GAGGAGATCCGCTGCACTTGGCTGGACACCAGTCATGCCTTCCATTCCGAGTTGTTGGAGCCCGCGCTCGACGAGTTCGAGTCGTACGCGCGAGGTTTCGAATTCGCCGTTCCGAGCCTGCCTCTGGTGTGCAACCGCACCGGTGCAGTCCTCACCGCGGAAACCCCGCTGGACGCCCAGTATTGGCGGCGACACTCGCGGCAACCGGTGCAGTTCGCCGAAAGCGTCCAGACTGTGGCGCAGCTGGGCTGCTCGGTGTTGATGGAGATCGGTCCGCAACCGGCCCTGACCGGCGCTGCGCTGCAGGCCTGGCCGGAGTCCTCGGCCGCTCCGAAGGCGATCGTGTCCCTGCGTAAAGGTACCGATGCCCAGGATCAGATTGCCGAGGCGCTAGCCGCGACGTATGTCTGCGGGCATCGGCCCGAGTTCACCGCGCTGCACCATCAGCCACGGCGCAGGTTCGAACTGCCCACCTATCCTTTCCAGCGCCGTCGCTACTGGCCCAAGACGTCCGACATGCGTACCGACGGCGCCCCCGCATCCGGAATCCTGGGTAGCGCCAAGGATCTCGCTTCTGGCGATGCCGTCTACACCAGCCGGTGGTCCACCAAAACTCAGCCGTGGCTGGAGCATCACGTCATCTATGGCACCGTTGTTGTCCCGGGCGCGACCTACGCGGCGATGGCCCTTGCCGCGGTCGGGGCGCCGGCACAGGTGCACGAGGTCTTCTTCTACGAGCCGATCATCTTGCCCAACAGGAGTTCCCGCGAGGTACAGCTGAGCGTGCATCCGGTCGAGGACGGTGGATGGACCTTCCAGGTACACAGCCGCCCGTACGGTGAGCGTGAGGCCGAGTGGTCGTTGAACGCCGATGGGCGGATCGTCTCCGGTGTCGACGACGAGCCGACAACGGCGCCGACAGACTCCATCGATGCCGCATGCGAGCGGTTGGGCCGCACGCGTCCGCAGCAGCTGTTCGACACCTTCGCCGACATGGAACTCACATGGGGGCCCACCTGGTCCACGTCGCTCAAATCGCTGTGGGCCGGTGACGGTGAGGCGGTCGGCGATGTCGCCATCGGTGACGAGCTCGCCGAACAGCTCGGTAGCGAACCGATCCACCCAGTGCTGCTTGACCTGTGCACCGGAGTCGCCTTCCCGGCCTTCCCGGCGGTGCTCGCGGCGACCGAGAGTGGCGGACCCGTGGCCGATCTGTTCTTGCCGCTGAGGTACGGGCGGGTGGTGCTGCGCGAGCGGATGCCTAAGCGGTTCTACTGCCGCGCGCGGTGGCAGTCCGGCGGTGTCGACAGCGAAACACAGGTCTTCGATCTCGATTTCGTGGATCGGGACGGCCGACAGCTGGGCGAGATTCGCGACTTCGCGGTGAAACGCGCACCCCGAGAGGCGTTGTTGCGCGGGCTCGGCGGCGATGCCACCCGCAACCTGTACACCCTTGGCTGGCAGGAGATGCCGGCGCCGGAGTCGGACAAAGCTGTGGAAGGAACCTGGCTGACTGCCGGATTTGACGAGCTGGCCGCTGGCCTGCCGGGCGGTATCTCGTTG
>DATAZN010000597.1:0-4085 GCA_036272035.1 Mycobacterium sp.
CGGCACCCTCGGCGTGTGACGGGTTGGCGCGCGACTTGATGATGTTCTCGAACGTCTCGGCGGTCTCTTCCTTCCGGTTCCAGTAACCGGCACCCATGTTGTTGCCATGCAGCCAGATTTCGCCGATCTGCCCGTCGGGCACTTCGGTGCCCGTCTCGGGGTCGACGATGGCCGCCCACACGTCGACACCGATTCTGCCGGCGGAGGCTTGCGCTACGCCGTTGGGCGCATCGGCGGCCACCTCGACGAACCGCTTGTTGTTCAGCGCCTCCCGGTCGACATGGACGATCTTGGGCTCCTCTTCCATCGGGGTGGTCGAGACGAACAGGGTCGCCTCGGCCAGGCCGTAGGATGGCTTGATCGCCTTCTCCTGGAAGCCGTACGGCGCAAAGGCCTCGTTGAACTTGCGGAGCGATGCCGCCGACACCGGCTCGCTGCCGTTGAGGATCGCCTTGACATTGCTCAGATCCAGCGGCGGCTCACCGTCTTTGGGCAGGCCACGCAGCGCGGCGTGTTCGAAGGCGAAGTTCGGGGCGGCGGAGATGGTCCCGCCGGTGTCGCCCTCCTTGCGGGCCAGCTCGCGGATCCACCTGCTGGGTCGGCGCACGAAGGCGGCGGGCGTCATGAAGGTGAAGCGATAGCCGACCACTGTCGACAACAAGGCGGTGATCAGGCCCATGTCATGGAAGAACGGCAGCCAGCTCACACCGCGGTCACCGTCCTGGCCCTCCAGTGCATGTATCACCTGGACACAATTCGTCGGCAGGTTCAGATGCGTGATCTGGACGCCCGTCGGAGTGCGGGTGGAGCCGGAGGTGTACTGCAGATACGCGACGGTCTCCCGGTCGGCCAGCGCCTGCTCCCAGGTGGAGGCGACCTCGTTGGGCACCGCGTCGACGGCCACGACGCGCGGCCGTTCCTTGGCCGGCCGGCTGCGGAAGAACTTGCGGACCCCCTCGGCGGAGGCGCTGGTGGTGAGGATCGCTGACGGGGTGCAGTCGTCGAGCACCGCATGCAGCCGGCCGACGTGCCCCGGCTCGGCCGGGTCGAACAGCGGCACCGCGATCCGGCCGGCGTACAGGGTTCCGAAGAACGCGGTCAGGTAATCCAGGCTCTGCGGACACAGAATGGCGACGCGGTCACCCGGCTGGGTCACCTGCTGAAGCCGGGCGCCCACCGCACGGTTACGGGCACCGAACTCGGCCCACGAAATGTCCTTCGCTACGCCATCACGTTCGGTGGAAAAGTCCAGGAACCGGTAGGCCAGTTGGTCTCCGCGCACCTTCGCCCACTTCTCGACGTGACGAACCAAGTCGGTGTTGTCCGGAAACCTGATCCGCCCGTCCTTATGGATGAACGGGTTGTGGTACGCCATGCCATGCACTCCTGTCAGAACGGTTCTCGGTCGGCCGCGGTAACTGCGGACTGGGCCGACGGCTACATCCGACGCGGGTCGGCCGGCCGGACACCGCACGTTTCGCCTGCGCAGGGATGTCGCGAACGGCAAACCGCACCGATGCTACAGACGGCACGCCCGACAATCCGCAACGCATCGACGCGATCGCCCGATACAGCTGCTCTTAAATTCCTCTTAATGTTAGTGGCCGGTGCGCCGCGGACCAAATCTGAAGGTACAACTTGTCGCAATCGTGACCAGTGACGCAGCGCCGTAGGTTCCTCGCCTGATCACCCGTGTTTGGGATGGGGCGCGTTCGCGATCGCATTGTGCGCCCAATTCAACGTCCACTCGGTCGACGGCTGGCCGTCCAGACCCCAGAACTGGGTGGTGGCGTACAGCGCGTGCACCGGTTGGCCGGCGCCGCCGGCCAGGATGTCCAGCGTCCTGGGCAGGTTCGCCAGGCTGAACGCCTCGGGCGGCGCCGCGCAGATCAGGTCTCCGGGCCCGCAGATCTCGTTGGTCTTGGCGTCGAGCGCGCCGAAACCGCCCGGCCGAGGGCCCGTCATCGTCAAACCGAGGCTGGCCAGCACCGGCACCTCGTGCAGGATGATCTCGGCGCCCTCGCCCGGCGGGTTGGGGCCGACGTCCTGGCCCACCCCTTGCTGGCGGCGGCCATCGGCGATCAAGGTCACACCGAGCACAAGGTCGTCATCGACCGGTCCGCGACCATTGCCGATGTCGCTGGCGAGATCACCGGCGATCACCGCCCCCTGCGAGAAACCCGTCAGCACATAGCTGGTCAACGGGCACTTGGCGTTCATGTCCGTCATCGCTTTGACCGCAGCGCGGGTGCCCTCGGCCCGGCTGTCGTTGTAGGAGATCTGCGGGTCGTTACTCAGCGGGTTGTGGAACTGAGCGGTGTAGGGGACGGTGAACGTCTCGACCCGGCTGGAGTTGAACTGCTCGGTGATCGGCCGAGTGACGTTGAGCAACAACGCTTTCGGGAACTGGACCGGGTTGAGCGGATTGTCCTGCAGCGACGATTCCCAGGTCCCGGGAATCGCGATCAGCTGCACGTCGGGGCAGCTGGAGTCTTGGGAGGCCGGCCGCGGCTTGTGCGGGTAAGCCGCACTGCTGGTCGGCGGCACGATGCTGGGCGGCACCGCGCTCGGCGGGGTTTCCCGCTGCCGCAGGACGCCGACCACGGCGAGGATGACCAACCCGACGACGAGTGCGACCGCGCAGGCGGCGATCAAGGCCAGAATGCGGCGACGGCGTTTCCGCCGGGAATTCACAGCCATGGTCTCCTGCTAGCAGAGTCGGTCGATTGCACAGCCAAGCTGCCGTACCGGGCTTGTCGTCAAGGTCCGTCGTACAGGGCAGTCGCGCTCTGCTTCACGGTACCGGTTCGCGGCACCGCCCCCGGCTGACGCGCTAGCGGATCGCCCCGACGATGTCGCCGGACATCGCGCCCAGCTGCGAGCTCCACGAGCCCCAGTCATTGTTGCCGCCGGTCGGGAAGTCGAAGTGGCCGTTGTGGCCGCCGACATTGCGGTACTCCTGGTAGAAGAACCGGGCGTTACCCATCGCCTCGCCGCCCTGACCGATCATCGCCGCGGCGTCGCCGCCCATGTTCATCGGGCTCCAGACCCAGATCCGTGAGTTGTTCTGCGCGAGCAACATTGCGTGCACCTCGGGGTCGTGCCACTTCCATCGGCCCAACTGCGCGGCACCCCACATACCGTTGGCGTCGACCCCGCCGAACTGCTGCATGCCGGCGACGATCGCGCCGTTGGTGGTGGTGTTCGACGGGTAAAGGAAGCCCGACAGCGAGCCGGCAAACCCGAAGCGGTCCGGGTGGAAACAGGCCAGCGCCATCGCGCCGTACCCGCCCTGGGAGGCACCGACGGCCCCGTGACCGCCGGGGGCCAGGCCCTTGTTGGCGGCCAGCCAGTCCGGCAGCTCCTGCGACAGGAACGTGTCCCACTGCTTGCTGCCGTCGTGCTCCCAGTTGGTGTACATGCTGAAGGCGCCACCGGCCGGCGCGGCGACCGAGATTCCCTTGCCTGCCAACGTGTTCATCGCGTTACCCGCGGTCACCCAGTTGCTGACGTCCGGCGCGGCGTTGAAGGCGTCGAGCAGATACACCGCGTGCGGGCCCCCGGCCAGGAAGGCCACCGGGATGTCTCGGCCCATCGCCGCCGACGGAACCATCAGCGTCTCGTAGCCGGCCGCGCGGGCCGAGACGCCGTGTCCCAGCACGAGGCCCCCGACGGTCAACACGGCGGCGCACAGTAGCCGTAGCAGCATCGACAGACTTCTCATCACTGACCTCGCTTGTCGCTCGACCACCAGTAAGGAGACGGCCCACCGCCCCCGGTTCCGCAAGGTAGCTAATCACACCGCGGCAGAACCGGACCCCAGAAACGGCGAACGGCGACGACCTCCCAAGGTCGTCGCCGTCAGCCGTGCTGGTCTTAGCTCTTAGCTCAGGTGTGCTGGCCAGTGGCCGCGGCAGCCGGAGCACCCGGAGCAGCCGGAGCACCCGGAGCACCCGGGCCGGGACCGGCACCCGGAGTGGCACCGAGCGTCGCCTGCAGGTCGGGCAGCATGGCGTGCAACTGTGCACCCCAGTACGGCCAGTCGTGCGTGCCGTTGGCGTCGAAGTGGAACTGCGCGTTGTGAC
>DATAZN010000598.1:0-3573 GCA_036272035.1 Mycobacterium sp.
CTGCTCAACCGGATGGGCTTCAACAACCACGGCGCCGCCGCATTGGCCACCAGGCTGGCCCGGCACCGCCCCGACGTTCCGATCGGGGTCAACATCGGCAAGAGCAAAATCACGGCGCCCGCCGACGCCGCTGACGACTACCGGACCAGCGCCCGCCAGGTCGGGCCGCACGCCACATACCTGGTGGTCAATGTCAGCTCGCCGAACACACCCGGACTGCGCGACCTGCAGACGGTCGAGGCGCTGCGCGGGATCCTGTCCGCGGTTCTGGTCGAGACCTCGATACCGGTTCTGGTCAAGATCGCACCGGACCTCGCCGACACCGATATCGACGACATCGCCGACCTGGCAGTCGAACTCGGCCTGGCCGGCATCGTCGCCACCAACACCACGGTGTCGCGGGAAGGGCTGCGCACACCGGGCGTGGACCAACTCGGCAGCGGCGGCATCTCCGGGCCACCGCTATCCCACCGGGCCGGCGAGGTGCTACGGCGGCTGTACGGCCGAGTCGGTGACCGACTGACGCTGATCAGCGTCGGTGGCATCGAGACCGTCGATGACGCCTGGGACAGAATCACCGCGGGAGCATCATTGCTGCAGGGCTACACCGGCTTCATCTACGGCGGAGGCTTGTGGGCCAAGCACATTCACGATGGCCTCGCCGACCGGTTGCGCGCGGGCGGCTTCACGTCGTTGAGCGACGCGGTGGGATCGGCGTCCCGCTAGCCGTCCTAGTGTTGCTCGTAGGTCGCATGGATCACGGCTCGCGCGATCGCATGCTGAAAGAGGTTGAAGCCCAAGAACGCCGGGCTGGCATCCTCAGCCAGGTCGAGCTTATCGACGTCGACCGCGTGCACAGCGACGTAATAGCGGTGCGGCCCGTGTCCGGGAGGAGGCGCCGCCCCGATGTAGCGACGCGCACCGGCGTCGTTGACCAGCGTCAAAGCGTCGCCGGGCAGGTCGCTGCCCTCACCGGCGCCCGCCGGCAGTTCGGTGACCGATGCGGGCAGGTTGGCCACCGCCCAGTGCCAGAAGCCGGACGCCGTCGGGGCATCCGGGTCATAGACGGTCACCGCGAAACTGCGTGTCCCATCGGGAAATCCCGACCACGACAGTTGCGGGCTGACGTCCTCGCCGCCGGCACCCATGATGCCGCTGACCTGCGGCTTGGCCAACGGCTGCCCGTCGGTGATCGACGCCGACTCCAGATGAAACGACGGCAGCGTGGGCAGCGCGGCGTAAGGGTCAGGTTGTGTAGTCATGATCGATCCCCTCTCGTGTAATCGGCTAACAGTGCGTCAGGAAATGTGTCAGCACCTCGGTGCCGAACTTCAACGCGTCGACGGGTACCCGTTCATCGATGCCGTGGAACAACGCCGCGAAATCCAGATCCGGCGGCAGCCGCAGCGGGGCAAAGCCGAAGCAGCGAATACCCAAGCGCTCGAAGGCTTTCGCGTCGGTGCCACCGGAAAGCATGTACGGCACCGTGCGGGCGTCCGGATCGACGGCCAGCAGCGCCGCGTTCATTGCGTCGACCAGGTCACCGTCGAACGTCGTCTCATACGACGGCAGGCTGGTGGTCCATTCGCGCGTGACGTCGGGGCCGATCAGCTCGTCGACCTCGGCCTCGAATGCCGCCAGGCGACCGGGAAGAATTCGGCAGTCCACCACCGCTTCGGCAGTTGCGGGCACCACGTTGGTTTTGTAACCGGCCTTGAGCATCGTCGGATTGGCGGTGTCACGAAGCGTGGCCTTCACGATGCGGGCGATCGGGCCCAGTTTCTCGACGGCTCCGTCAAGGTCCGGCGAATCGGTGTCGAAAGTGAACCCGGTTTCTTCGCCGACAGCCGTCAGGAACTGCACGATGCTGTCGGTCGGCACCACCGGGAAACGGTGGCGGCCCAGCCGCCCGACCGCTTCGGCAAGCGTGGTCACCGCGTTGTGGTCATGGACCATCGAGCCGTGCCCCGGTCGGCCGCGCGCGGTCAATCGCATCCAGTGCATGCTCTTCTCCGCGGTCTCGATCAGATAGAGCCGCCGTTCGCCACCGTCGCGACGCGGCACTGTCAGCGAGAAGCCGCCGACCTCCCCGATCGCCTCGGTGATGCCCTGGAATAGGTCGGGCCGGTTGTCCACCAGCCACTGCGACCCGTACTTGCCGCCGTTCTCCTCGTCGGCCACGAAGGCGAACACCAGATCGCGCGGCGGGACGATGCCGGACCGCCGGAAATGCCGGGCAATGACGATCATCATGCCGACCATGTCCTTCATGTCGACCGCACCGCGGCCCCAGACGTATCCGTCCTCGATCGCGCCGGAGAATGGATGCACGCTCCACTCGGCCGGCTCGGCGGGCACCACGTCGAGATGCCCGTGAATCAGCAGCGCGCCGCGCGAACTGTCCGCGCCCTTCAGGCGAGCGAACACATTGCCGCGACCCGGCGCGCCGGATTCCAGGTACTCGATCTGGTAGCCGACGTCTGCCAGCTGGGCGGCCACCCAGTGGGCACATTCGGCCTCGCCCTTGGTGGTTTCGAGTTCGCCGGTGTTGGTGGTGTCGAACCGGATCAGCCTGCTGACAATGTCGACCACGTCGTCGATCGGAGTCTCAGCGGGCAGCGTCACAGTCACCTTTCCTACCATTGACGCCCGCGCGACCGCGCGGCGCTTGCGGGTCGACTTCGCCAGTCGACGCGCCCGCCGGGCAGGTTTGGGTGCGGGCATCCCCATCCGATAGCCTTAGCTGCTTGATTTGGTCTCGGTCCGAGTGGCGGAATGGCAGACGCGCTAGCTTGAGGTGCTAGTGCCCTATTAATGGGCGTGGGGGTTCAAGTCCCCCCTCGGACACCCCCTCGGTCATGCCTCGGTGACGACAACGCAGATCTAAACGCTGATCACCGTGCACGCGTTACGCGAAGTATGGGCCCGGAGCACACCCGCGGGCGAAGTAGGTTTTAGCCGCGGTAATCGGACTCAAGCACCAGGTCGGGCACCAGCGACTGGTATTCGAGGTGCGCCTTGTGCTCGACGGTGTTCCATAGCTTGCCTTGCTGCTGGCGCATGTACTCGCGGTACTTCGGTGCGCCAGGCACCCTGACGTTGTCGGCGACCACGATCGAGCCTGGATGCAGCCAGTCCCGGTCAAGGATGCTCTTCAGGTCGTCCAGGTAGGCGTCCTTATCATGGTCGAGGAACACGAAATCAATTGCACCAGAGGTGAATCCGTGTTGGTTAGCCAGCCTGTCCAGGGTGCGCTCGCCATCGCCGAGGGTGCCGACGACACAGGTCACGCGGTCAGCGACACCGGCATGAGCCCAGATCTGGCGGGCGTTGGCGGCGTTGGCCTCGGCGAGTTCGACGGAGTACACCTTGGCGTTCAGAGCGGCCCTGGCGATCCGCAGAGCGCCGTAGCCACAGTAGGTGCCTAGCTCTAGTGCGAGTGCGGGATTGGCGCGCCGCACGGCCGCATCGAGGAGTAGCCCTTTCTCGTCGCCGACGTTGATCAGCATCGACTTTTCGTAGGCGAACTTGTCGAAGGTGGCCAGCACGTCGTCGATGTCGCCGGCCCGCGCG
>DATAZN010000599.1:0-4017 GCA_036272035.1 Mycobacterium sp.
TCGGCGCCGAAGTCAGCGAGCTACTCCCCGAACTGACCGCCGCCCAACTCTGGGACCTGACCGCCACCGAGCTGGCCCGCAACGTGCACACCCACCCCACGCTCGGCGAGGGACTACAGGAATGCTTCCACGCTCTGACCGGCCACGCCATCAACCTCTGACAACGACAACACCGAAGGCAGGCACGCTTTGGCGCACGACGCTCTAGAACCGGCCCACACCGCATTAGCCATCCGGCGTGCACTCGGCGCCGGTCCGCGGTCACGCCAACGGATCGCCGCTGACTGATGGCCGACACAACCCAGATTCGTGATGTCATCGTCGTCGGATCAGGCGCAGCCGGATACACTGCGGCGATCTACACGGCTCGGGCCGGGCTAGACACCCTTGTCATCGAAGGCCATGAGCCCGGCGGTGCCCTCGTGGTCGCCGGGAACGTCGACAACTACCCCGGTGTCGGCCCATTCGTCTCGGGTCCCGCGTTGGCCGACGCGATGCGGCGGCAAGCAAAGCACTTCGGCGCCGAGCTACGCCCAGGCCGCGTCGACAGATTCGACCTCGGCGACGAGCCCAAGACGGTCTGCATACGCGATGCCCAGCACCACGGCCGTGCCCTGATTCTTGCCATGGGCTCGGCCCCCCGGCCCCTCGACGTGTCCGGCGAACGCCGGCTCCTCGGCCACGGTGTAAGCATCAGCGCGAAACGCGATGGCGCACAGTTCACCGGACGTGACGTCGCCGTCATCGGCGGCGGCGACGGTGCCGTTGAAGAGGCGCTTCACCTTGTGCCGCTGGCCCGCCACGTCACCCTCATCCACCATCGCCCCCGACTACGGGCATCAGCCACCGCCATTGCTCGCCTGCGGGTACATCCCAACGTCGCGATCCTGACCTCCACCGAAGTGCTGGCCGTACACGGCGGCGAACGTGTCACCGGGGTGCGCATACGCGACACGCGCCACGCCGGCGATTCCACCATCGCGGTCGCGGCTGTCTTCGTCGCTGTCGGCCAGACGCCGTGCTCAGATCTCCTGACCGGACTCGTCGACCTCGATGCCGGTGGCCACATCCTGACCAACGGCGATACGACCCGTACCTCCGCGGAGGGCGTATTCGCCGCCGGCGACCTGATTGACGGCCGCTACCGCCAAGCAGTCACCGCCGCAGCCAGCGGCTGCGCGGCCGCACTCGATGCCCAGCGCTGGCTGAACCAACCGCACTGTCCCGTAATAGATTCCATTGCCAGGAAAGGAAAGATCCCCTCATGACACCACCGCGACCAATCACCGTGAGCGATGCCTCGTTCACTACCGATGTCCTCGACAGCCCCACACCGGTACTGGTTGATTTCTGGGCCCCGTGGTGCGGTCCGTGTCGCGCGGTCGCACCGATCCTTGAACAGCTCGTCATCGACCACGGGGATAAATTGACCGTGGCGAAGCTTGACGTGGACGCAAACCCGCTGACTGCTCAACGGTTTCAGGTGGCGTCGATCCCCACCATGATCGTCTTCAAGGACGGCATACCAACGACCCGCCTGGTGGGTGCGCGCGCAAAGTCAGCCCTGATCCACGAGCTTCGCGACTACCTCTAGACATGCTGGTGCTCGACGTGTCTGTAACTCCCGTCGGGTGTTAACGCCACTCAACGCGAATGGCTCCGACGCACATCAACTCGAGAACCATGCCGATCACCCCTTCCCGTCCGTTAACAGAATGGAGATAGCGCCTTTGGCTTCGAAGATCGCGAGGTGAATACGATCGGCGCTTTCGTGTCCATGCTGTCGTAGCACAGCCTCGAGATCGGCAACGGTTAGACCGCATCGACGCAGGTTACGTCGGTCGACGTGTCCGTCGCGGATTAGCACTTTCAGAGGCGGATCGATGAAACGTCGAATCCCCGGAATGAAGCGCAATCTCGCTAGTACCGCGTGGGTGACAAGAAGGCAAATGAGCGCCGCGGTTGCGTTGAGCCAAGAGGTATCGCTGGCGGTCGCAGCCCGACCGACGATGGCTCCGGCGGCGACCGCGGCGATCCAGTCGAACGGCGCGAATTCGGCGAGTGTGCGGCGCTCCGTGAAGCGAAATAGGACCGCAGCCGTGAGGAACAACGCCGAGGCTTTGATGGCGGCATCGACGGCGCCGGGCGGGTCACCGATCAGGGCATGAAAGATTCGGTCCACGCGTGCCTCCGTTTCAGGGGTATACCCGGATAACCGTTGTCAACCAACCCAATTCACCTAAGAAGTGCGTTACGGGCCAGCATTGTCAGGGCTCATTTCGCGTCCCAGTACCGAGGTCTACTTGCTGCCGGATCCGACGATGGCGACGACCTCGATCTCGATGTGCTGGTCGGGCAGTGCGAGCGCCTCGACGCCCAGCGCCGTCCACAGCGGCAGACTTTCGCCGAACCGCTTGCGGAACTGGTCCACCATCACCGACATGTGTTCATCACCAATGGAATCATCGGCCGTGGGGACATGGTAGGAGTGGATGTTCACGACGTCGCGCCAGCTGGCACCCGCCTCAGCGAGGGTCTTTTCGACGTTGTCGCACGCCTTTACGATCTCCTCTTCCAGGGATGTGGCCGACAAGGTGAAGTCCGCGTCCCAGCCGCCTTGACCGGAGATCTCGATGCGATCGCCGATGCGTAGAGCTTGGCGGTAGTAGTTGCGGGTACGCGCGATCTCGCCGTATCCGGGGGTGTCGAAGAATTCGGGCTTGGCCATGCGGGGGTTTCCTCTCATCATTGATTGTTGTTGACGTGGTTGTTGCGATTGATGTGCTGTCCGAGAAGCGCGGTCGTCGAGGGCAATGTCGCGCCCAGTTCATTTCGTGCATGCAGGATTTCGCGCGATGGGGTAATGGGCCGACACCGCGATCGACAACCCCCGACGTTGATGGCGGCGTATGCCATCGAGAAGTGGCCGCACGCCGGCTTCCTCGTCGCACGCAGCTTCATCAGCGCGAAGTGTCAATCCGTTTTGGCGACTATCGTCTGTCGGCGGGTTGCGTCAATCGCGTCCGCCAGCAGCCACAGCGCTAAGCCGAGGTTCGCGATGTCCTTCATCAAGAACTCCCCGTCGGCGGACAAAACGGGAAAGCCACCGGCAGACGCCTCGCCGACGCCGGGGGTCGTGATCATGAAACTCAGCGTGCCCACGAAGAACAGCGAGGCGAATATTCCGCCCACCACGGAAGCCTTCGGGAACCATGGCTTGACGGCCAGCAGTGCTGCGGTAATCAATTCTATTGATCCGTTTAATCGACCAAAGGCGTCGATAGACATGATGTTGTAGACCCAGCCCAAGAAGGGGCTATTGGCCACCCAATGTGAAATACCGTGGGATTCATAGTAAGTGAACTTCATGGCGCCGAACCAGGCCAAGACTATGACCAAACCATATCGCGCGACGAGAGGCGCGATGCCGATCGTTCGAGACTTTCTTGGCCCATCAGTCATGGTAGTTGTGGCCTCATGATGTGACATGCGGTCTCCGTTCTGGTCCGGGCGTTGCGGTCGCGGCTCAGATCAACGACCACTATCGGTGCGCATGGGGTGAGTTGTCCTCATCCGGGCGTGCAATTCACCCGGGTGAGAGGCCGACGAGGAGACAGATCTGCGGTGCAGATTCTCGACATGGCGCGGTCGAGGCGCGACGACCAATACGGTCGACCCCAGGACGCTGCAATTCTTCCCATGCCGATCCGTCAGTTCTAGTGTCTCCCAGTGTGGTTGGGGCTTCGCCTCTGATGGTGGCGATGGCCGGGGCGTCCTCCACCAAGACTTGGTTGGCGGCGCGTGGTGCAGCCCGCATTAGTCCAGATCATCGTGAGCTATCAGCCGCCGGGCCGCCTCAGTGATCGAGCCCGACAACGACGGGTAGATGGCGAGCGTCTGCGCCAGCTCGTTGACCGTAATGCGGTTCTGCACGGCCACCGCGATAGGCAAGATCAGCTCGGAGGCGATCGGGGCGACCACCACACCGCCGATCACCACGCCGGTGGCGTGCCGGCA
>DATAZN010000600.1:0-22383 GCA_036272035.1 Mycobacterium sp.
CGGATTGATGGTATAGGTGACCACTTGCGGGTTGGTCTCGGTGAGTTCGACGCTGCTGAAGTAGTCGGTGTCGACGGTCGTGGAGCCGTCTGGTCCGATCACGAACGCGCGCGGCATGGTGGCTTTCAGCATGCCGCCGACATCGGCGGAGTTGCCGTCGATGTGCAAAGTGTTGAAGTTGGACGGGAATTCGGTGAGTGCCAGCCGGAGGTCGCCGCCGTCGCGCAGGGTCGCCGGGTTTTGCGGGTTGACATCGCTGGTGGCGCCGACGGCGGTGGCAGGTCCAGGCGGCAGGTAATCGGCGCCCGACGAACAACCGCCGAGGATCAGGCTCACGGCGAACACGATCGCCGGCCCAGCCGGCCCTAACCGCCTAGCCACGAGCCGAATCCGGTTGCGGCACCGCGGCCAGCAGCCGCCGGGTGTACTCGTGCTGTGGCCGGCTGAACACCTCGTCGCTGTCACCCTGTTCCACGACGACGCCGCGGAGCATCACGACAACCTCATGCGCGAGATGCTTGACCACCGAAAGATTATGCGAGACAAACAAATACGACAGACCGAATTCTTGCTGCAGGTCGAGCAACAGGTTGAGGATGCCGGCCTGGATCGACACGTCGAGCGCGGAGACGGGTTCGTCGAGCGCCAGAATCTTGGGCCGCAGTGCCAACGCCCGCGCGATCCCGATGCGCTGCTTCTGCCCGCCGGAGAATTCCGCCGGGTAGCGGCTGGCGTCGGCGTGCCGCAGGCCGACGGTGTCGAGTAGCTCGGCAACCCGATTGCCGGTGTCGGTCTTGCTGAATCCGTTGGCGTGCAGCGGCTCTGCCAGCAGTTCGAAAACCGGTAGCCGCGGATCCAGTGAGGCGGCCGGATCCTGAAAGATGACCTGGATGTCGCGCCGCATCGCCCGACGGCTCGATCTGTTCAGCGTTGCGACATCGGCCCCCAACACTTCGATCGAACCCGATTGCGGCGCAACCAACTCGAGGATCTCGTGCAACGTTGTCGACTTGCCCGAGCCCGACTCGCCGACGATGGCCAGTGTGCGTCCCTGCCGGAGTTCGAAGCTGATGCCGTCGACCGCGCGGACTTCGCCGATGTTGCGGCGAAACAACACGCCTTTGGTCAATGGATACGTCTTGACCAGATCGCGGACCCGCACGACGACGGGCGGTTCACCCGACTCGACGGCTTCGGCTTCGGTGCTGACTCCGTAGATCTCGGCGGCAGTGCGCCCGACGACGTGTTCGGTGCGGATGCAGGCCGCCCCGTGATCGGGGGCCACCGTTAACAACTTCGGCTCCTCGCCGCGACACTGCTCGACGACCAGCGGGCAGCGCGGCGCGAACGGGCATCCCGGTTCGAGATCCGACAGCGACGGGGGAGCGCCCGGTATCGGTACCAGCCGGGTGCCCTGCGGGGCATCCAACCGCGGCACCGAACCTAATAGCCCGACGGTGTAAGGCATTCGGCGATCGCGGTAGACATCGCTGACGGCGGCCGACTCCACGATCTTGCCGGCGTACATCACCAGCGCGCGGTCGGCGAATTCGCCGACCACTCCGAGGTCGTGGGTGATGATCAGCACCCCGGCCCCGGTGACGTCGCGCGCGGTCCTCAGCACGTCGAGAATCTGCGCTTGCACGGTGACGTCGAGCGCGGTCGTCGGCTCGTCGCAGATCAACAGATCGGGATCGTTGGCGATCGCCATCGCGATCACAACGCGCTGGCGTTCGCCACCGGACAGCTCGTGCGGAAAGGCGCGTGCGCGACGGTCGGGCTGGGCGATGCCGACCAGTTCGAGCAATTCGATGGCGCGCTGACGGGCCGCCCGTTTCCCGGTACGGGGCTGGTGCGTCTCGATGGCCTCGGCGATCTGATCGCCGACGGTGTACACCGGCGTCAGCGCCGACATCGGATCCTGGAAAACCGTGCCGATCGTGTTGCCGCGGAACCGCGACATCGCATCGTCGGGCAGCCCGATCAACTCGTTGCCCTGCAACCGCGCCGAGCCGCGAACGTCCGCGTACTCGGGAAGCAGACCCACTACCGCCATCGCCGCGGTCGACTTACCCGAACCGGACTCGCCGACGATCGCGACGACCTCGCCGGCGTCGACGTGAAAATCGATGCCACGCACCGCCTTCAGGGGCTGGCCCTCGGTGGGGAAGCTGACGGACACATTGGTGACGTCCAGGAGGCGACTCATTGGCGGCCACCTCGCAATGCGCCGCTGGCGGGGTCAAGTGCGTCGCGCAGTCCGTCGCCGGTCAAGTTGGCGCACACCAGGATCAGCACCAGCACACCGGCCGGGAACAGGAAGACCCACGGGAAGGTGGTCGCCGACTGGGTGCCGTCGGCGATCAGCGTCCCCAGTGATACGTCCGGGGGCTGGATGCCGAATCCGAGGAAGCTCAGGCCGGTTTCGGCCAGGATGGCCACGGCGACGTTCAGCGCGGTGTCGATGATGAGGATCGACGCCACGTTCGGGACCACGTGATGGGTGATGATCCGCCGATTGGACACGCCCATGTACCTTGCGGCGCGGATGAATTCGCGTTCGCGCAGGCTCATCGTCATGCCACGGACCATCCGCGAGCTGACCATCCAGCCGAAACCCGACAACAGCAGCACCAGCACCAGGACGTTGCCGGAGCTCTTGGTGCGCGGCGTCAGGATCATGATCAGCAGAAAACCGGGCACCACCAGCATGAGGTCGACGAACCACATCAGCGCCCGGTCGCGCCAGCCACCGAAGTAGCCCGAGATCGAGCCGACCGTCGCCGCGATGCCGGTGGAGATGACGGCCACACACACTGCGATCAGCATTGACTTCTGCATGCCTCGCAAGGTCTGGGCCAGCAGATCCTGGCCGAGTGCGTTGGTGCCCAACCAGTGTCGGGCGTTCGGTGGCTGCAGCAGCGCGTCGAAGTCGAGGTCAGAATAGGAGTACGGCAGCAGCGACGGCACCGTGTAGCAGCCGACGAACAGCACCAGCAGCACGATCAGGGCGGCCACCGCCGACGGCCGGCGCAGGAAACGGCGCAGCACCAGGGTCCGCCGCGAGGCGAACTCCGGTGTCTGCATACCGAATTCGGCGTCCAAGGCGGCGTCCGTCACGATACCCGCACCCTGGGATCGAGCGCGGCGTAGATGAAATCGGAGAGCAGGCCGGCCAGCAACACGACCGCTCCGGCGAACACCGTGATCGCGGCGACGATGTTGGTGTCCTGGGTCGCCACGCCCTGCACCATCCACTCACCCATGCCGTGCCAGCCGAAGATCTTCTCGGCGAACACCGCGCCGGTCACCAAACCGGCCACGCCGTAGGCGAACAGCGTGGCCAGCGGTATCAGCGCGGTACGGAGCCCGTGCTTGATCAGAGCGCGGCGGCGGGTCAGGCCTTTGGCGCGTGCGGTGCGGATGAAATCCTGGCCGAGCACGTCGAGCATCGCGTTGCGCTGATATCGGCTGAATCCCGCGGCGGTGCCCAGCGTCAACGTGAGCGTGGGCAATACCAAGTGCTGCAAGCGATCCACGAACTGTGGCCACGCTCCGTCGATCAACGCCGGCGACGTCTCGCCGGTGTACTGAAAAAGCTGTGCACCCAGTGCCCAGTTCACCCGCAGCGCCGCGAGGATCAGCAGGTTGGCGATGACGAAGGTCGGGGCGGACAGCACCAGCAGCGACAGCATCGTGATCACCCGATCGCTGAGGCGGTACTGGCGGATCGCCCCCCACGCGCCGAGCACCACACCGATAATCGTGCCGGCCACCGAACCGATGATCAGCAGCCGAAGGCTGACGCCGATGCGACGCCACAACTCGCCCGAGACGGGCTGGCCGGTCACGGTGGCGCCGAAATCGCCACGCACCGCATGTGAGGCCCAGTCCGCGTAACGCAGCGGGATGGGCTTGTTCAGGCCGAGTTGGGCGGCCTTGGCGTCGATCACGGCTTGCGGCGGTCGCGGGCTGCGCTGCATCAGGCTTTCCAGCGGCGAGAACGCCACCGAGGTCAGACAGAACGTCAGAAAAGACGCCAACGCCAACAGCACGACGTAATTCAGTACGCGACGGGCCAGGAAGCGGGTCATGACTACCGGCCCCGCCCCTGTCGCATTCGCACAGACTAAGAGACGCGTCGTCGCTCAGCGCGAGCAACGTTGCGATCCGGTTGAGTCGGACCGGTGAAATGACAGCCGTCAAAACGTAAAATTATTGGCCGACCACGAACGAGGAGATTCTCAATGACGGTCACCGACGACTACTTAGCCAACAACGGCGACTACGCGAAGTCGTTCGCGGGCCCGCTGCCACTGCCGCCGAGCAAGCACGTCGCGGTGCTGGCGTGCATGGACGCCCGACTCGACGTGCACAGCCTGCTCGGTATCAACGAGGGCGAGGCCCATGTCATCCGCAACGCCGGCGGCGTGGTCACCGACGACGCGATCCGGTCGCTGGCGATCAGCCAGCGACTGCTGGGAACCACCGAGATCATCCTGATTCACCACACCGACTGCGGGATGTTGACGTTCACCGACGACGACTTCAAGCGCGCGATCCAGGACGAGACTGGCGTCAAACCGCCGTGGTCGGCAGAGGCCTTCCCCGACCTTACCGAGGACGTCCGCCAGTCGTTGCACCGCATCAAGAACAGCCCCTTCGTCACCAAGCACACATCGGCGCGCGGGTTCATCTTCGACGTGGCCACCGGCAAGCTGACCGAGGTCACCGGTTAGCTCGGCTTCTCGTCGAGCGTGAAACTGTTGCGAGAAAAACATCGAAGTTTGGCAATGACTTCACGCTCGACAAGATGTCAGTCGCGCCCAGCACACTCATCCCCATGGGCGCCCCATTCATCGGCAGCGAGGCCGTCACCGCGGGCGCTCTGACGCCCTATGAATTGCGGTCGAGGTTCAGGGCGGTTCACCGCGACGTCTACGTGGCTCACGGCATAGAGCTCACCGCCATCGTGCGAGCGCAAGCTGCCTGGCTATGGTCTCGGCGACGCGGCGTCGTTGCCGGCAATTCCGCATCTGCGTTACACGGCGCTAGATGGGTTGACGCCAATCGCCGCGCGGAGCTTATCTACGAAAATCGTCACGCTCCGCCGACAATCCGGACATGGTCTGATCGGATCGAGGACGACGAGGCAACGTCCGTCGACCGCGTGAAGGTCACCAGTCCGGCGCGGACGGCCCTCGACCTCGCCTGTCGCTATCCAATTGACAGGGCTGTCGCGGCGATCGATGCACTCGCTCGCGCGACGGATCTCAAGATGGCTGACGTTGAACTTCTCGCGGACCGCTACAAGGGTCGCCGGGCCATCCGGCGTGCGCGTGTCGCTTTGAGCCTGGTGGATGCGGGTGCGGAGTCGCCCCGAGAAAGTTGGTTGCGGCTGATCCTTCTCCGCGCAGGCTTTCCCGTACCGCAGACACAGATTCCCGTCTACGACGAATACGGCCAGCTCACCGCGTTACTCGATATGGGCTGGGAGCAACTCAAATTGGCGGTCGAGTACGACGGCGACCACCACCGGACCGACCGTCGACAATTCAACAAAGACATCAGGCGTGCTGAAGCACTGACCGAACTTGGCTGGATCGATGTTCGGGTGACGGCCGAGGACACTGAAGCTGGCGTGATCGCTCGGGTATCAGCAGCTTGGGATCGCCGAGCGTGAAACCACCGCGAGAAATCCCGCGATTTTTCGCAAGGTCTTCACGCTCGACGAGGCGGAACACCTCAGAGGCCGAGCGTGCCGCCTAACTCGCGGTGGCACGTCGGCCGGGCAATACGTTGACAGCTCCCGTCCAGACTGGTTTCATACTTGGTAATGCTCATAATCCTGACCAAAACTACCAACTTTACCGAGAATCGAGGGGATGATGACCAGCCAAGAGGCGACGGCCGTCCCGGCGGCCGGGCAGTACGAATTAAGCCATCTGCGCTCGCTGGAAGCCGAGGCGATTCACATCATCCGCGAGGTGGCCGCCGAGTTCGAGCGTCCGGTGCTGCTGTTCTCCGGCGGCAAGGACTCGATCGTGATGTTGCATCTGGCGCTGAAGGCCTTCCGCCCCGGCCGCCTGCCGTTCCCTGTCATGCACGTCGACACCGGTCATAACTTCGACGAGGTGATCGCCGCCCGTGACGAGTTGGTGGCCGAGACCGGCGTGCGGCTGGTGATCGCCAAGGTGCAAGACGACATCGACGCGGGGCGGGTGGTGGAAACCATCCCGTCGCGCAACCCGATGCAGACCGTGACGCTGCTGCGCGCGATCGGGGAGAATAAGTTCGACGCCGCATTCGGCGGCGCCCGCCGTGACGAGGAGAAGGCGCGCGCCAAGGAGCGGGTGTTCAGCTTCCGTGACGAGTTCGGCCAGTGGGACCCCAAGGCCCAGCGGCCCGAGCTGTGGAACATCTACAACGGCCGGCACCACAAGGGCGAGCACATCCGGGTGTTTCCGCTGTCCAACTGGACCGAATTCGACATCTGGTCCTACGTCGGCGCCGAGAAGATCAAGCTGCCGCCGATCTACTACGCCCACCGGCGGCAGGTGTTCGAGCGCGACGGGATGCTCCTGGCCGTCGACCGCCACCTGCAGCCGCGCGCCGACGAGAAGGTGCTCGAGAAGACGGTCCGATTCCGCACCGTCGGCGACGTAACCTGCACCGGCTGTGTGGAATCCGAGGCCGCCACCGTCGCAGAGGTCGTCGCCGAGACGGCGGTGTCACGGCTGACCGAGCGAGGCGCCACCAGAGCTGATGACCGGATCTCCGAAGCCGGCATGGAAGACCGCAAGAGGCAGGGGTATTTCTGATGGCAACGTTGCTGCGCATCGCAACGGCCGGGTCGGTCGACGACGGAAAGTCGACGCTGATCGGGCGGCTGCTCTACGACTCCAAAGCCGTTATGGACGACCAGTGGGCCTCGGTCGAGCGCACCTCCAAGGACCGCGGCCACGAATACACCGACCTGTCACTGGTCACCGACGGGCTGCGCGCCGAGCGGGAACAGGGCATCACAATCGACGTCGCCTACCGCTACTTCGCCACTCCCAAGCGGAAATTCATCATCGCCGACACCCCGGGGCACATTCAGTACACCCGCAACATGGTGACCGGGGCGTCCACCGCGCAGCTGGCCATCGTGCTCGTCGACGCCCGGCACGGTCTGCTTGAGCAGTCCCGTCGGCACACGTTCCTGGCGTCGCTGCTGGGCATCGAGCACATCGTGCTCGCGGTCAACAAGATGGACCTGATCGATTGGGACAAAGAAACTTTCGAGTCGATTCGTGACGAGTTCTACGCCTTCGCCACCCGCCTCGACGTCCAAGACGTGCTCACCATCCCGATGTCGGCGTTGCACGGCGACAACGTGGTCACCAAGTCCGACCACACCCCGTGGTACGAGGGCCCGACGCTGCTGTCGCACCTCGAAGAGGTCTACGTCGCCGCCGACCGTAACCTGGTCGACGTCCGGTTCCCGGTGCAGTACGTCATCCGGCCGCAGACTCGCGATCATCAGGACCATCGCAGCTACGCGGGCACGGTCGCCAGCGGTGTGATGCGTCCGGGCGACGACGTCGTCGTGTTGCCGACCGGTAAGCCGACCCGCATCACCGCGATCGAGGGGCCCAACGGTCCTGTGGCAGAGGCATTTCCGCCGATGGCTGTCTCGATCAGCCTTGCTGACAACATAGACATCTCCCGCGGCGACATGATCGCCCGACCCGCCAATGCGCCGCGGGTCACCCAGGAATTCGATGCGACGGTGTGCTGGATGGCGGACGCCGCGGCGCTGGAGGCCGGGCGCGACTATCTGATCAAGCACACCACCCAGACCACGCGGGTCCGGATCACCGCACTGGACTATCGACTCGATGTCAACACGCTGCGTCGCGACAAGGACGCAACCGCGTTGCAGCTCAATGAGCTTGGCCGTGTCTCGCTACGCTCCCAGGTGCCGCTGCTGCTCGACGAGTACACCCGCAACGCCAGCACCGGGTCGTTCATCCTGATCGACCCGAACACCAACGGGACCGTTGCCGCGGGCATGGTGCTGCGGGAAGTCTCCGCTCTCTCGTCGAGCCCCAACACTGTGGTGCACAAGTCGCTGGTGACCGCCGAGGACCGGACGTCGCGGGGCCGCACCCTGTGGTTCACCGGCCTGTCGGGTTCGGGCAAGTCGTCGGTGGCGATGCTTGTCGAGCAGAAACTGCTCGACAAGGGCATTCCCGCTTATGTTCTCGACGGCGACAACCTCCGCCACGGCCTGAACGCGGACCTGGGCTTTTCCATGGCCGACCGCGCCGAGAACATGCGCCGACTGGCGCACGTCGCGGCGCTGATCGCCGACTCCGGCCACACGGTACTGGTGCCGGCCATCAGCCCACTGGAAGAACATCGCGACCTGGCCCGCGGGGTACACGCCGACGCCGGCCTCGATTTCATCGAGCTGTTCTGTGACACCCCGCTGGAGGATTGCGAGCGGCGGGACCCCAAGGGCCTCTACGCCAAGGCGCGGGCCGGTGAGATCACCCATTTCACCGGAATCGACAGCCCGTACCAGCGGCCGAAGAATCCCGATTTGCGGCTCACGCCGGATCGCAGCTGCGACGAGTTGGCGCAGCAGGTCGTCGATCTGATCGAGGCCCGCAGTTGAGCGGGCACACCGATCACGAGGTGGCGGCCCAGCTGGCCACCGAAGCCGGCCAGCTGTTGCTCGCGGTGCGTGAGGAACTCGCCGATGCCACGGCAGCCGAACGAAAAGCCGCGGGAGACAAGCGGTCCCACGCCTATCTGATGGAAGCGCTGGCGCGTCAACGTCCGGACGACGCGGTGCTCTCCGAAGAGGGCGTCGACGACCCGGTGCGGTTGAGCGCGCAGCGGGTGTGGATCGTCGACCCGCTGGACGGCACCAGAGAGTTCTCCGAACTCGGCCGCGAGGACTGGGCCGTGCATGTCGCGCTGTGGCAAAGCGGTGCCCTCGTCGCCGGCGCGGTTGCCCTTCCGGCGCAGGGCGTTACGTTGGCCACGCCCGATCCGGCACCCCCACCGGCACATTCCGGAGAACCCCGGATCGTGGTTTCGCGCACCCGCCCACCGGCGGTCGCGTTGCAAGTCCGCGACCAGTTGAACGGCACCCTGGTCGAGATGGGTTCGGCCGGAGCCAAGGTAGCCGCCGTCATCCAAGGGTTGGCCGACGTCTACGTCCACGCTGGCGGACAATACGAGTGGGATTCTGCGGCTCCGGTAGCGGTGGCCCGCGCCGCCGGGTTGCACACCTCGCGCATCGACGGGTCGCCGCTGGAGTACAACCGGGCCGACCCGTTGTTGCCGGACCTGGTGGTGTGCCGCCCCGAATACGCCGACGCGGTGCTCGCGGTCACGGGCTGAGCCGCGAACAGTGGGACAATCCCATTCCATGCGGATGTCGGCGAAGGCGGAGTACGCGGTGCGAGCGATGGTCGAGCTGGCCACCCTCGGTGACGGCGTGCGGGTCACCACCGATGACCTGGCGAATGCGCAGGGAATCCCGCCGCAGTTTCTGGTCGACATCTTGTCCACGCTGCGCAACGACCGGCTGGTGCGCAGCCACCGTGGTCGCGACGGGGGTTACGAATTAGCCCGTCCGGGAACAGAAATCAGCATCGCCGACGTCTTGCGCTGCATCGACGGTCCGCTGGCCAGCGTCCGCGACATCGGCCTGGGCGATCTGCCCTACTCCGGCCCGACGGCGGCGCTGACCGACGTCTGGCGGGCGCTGCGGGCCAGCATGCGCTCGGTGCTGGAGCAGACCAGCCTGGCTGACGTCGCGGCCGGAGCCCTGCCCGACCACGTCGCTCGGTTGGCCGACGACTACCGCGACCAGGAGAGTCACCGGCACGCTCAGCGCGGCGCAGGCTAGCTGCCCGACCCGTAGGGCCGGGTGAGGATCTCCAGGTAATGGCCGCCCGGGTCCTGGAAGTAGACGCCGCGACCGCCGTCGTTGGTGTTGAACTCGCCGGGCCGTCGTCTGGCCGGATCGGCCCAATGCTGCAGCCCGCGTGACGTGATCTTGCCGTAGATCGCGTCGAAGTCGTCCTCGGAAACCAGAAACGCGTAATGCTGCGGTCGGATCTCCTCGCCAGCGGCGACCTCGGCGTAGTCGAGGGTTGCGCCGTGTTCGAGGGCGACGGCCAGAAAGTGACCGAACGGCTTTGGACTCGGCAGCCCGAACAGTTCGCTGACGAACTCGGCGGACTTCCGCTGATCGTGGGCGGCAACGATGGTGTGGTTGAACTCGATAGGCATCGTGCTTTCCAGTCAACCACTCTGGCCGGCCCGCCGCCACAACGCCAGCGCTACTTTGGCGCGGTCAACTCCAGGGCGATGTTGTCCGGATCGCGAAACTCCAGAATGTACGACGGCCCGATGTCTTTGACCGGCTCGTGGTCGATGCCGAGTTCGTCGAGATACTCCGCCGCGGAGTCTAATTCGGCCTTGTCCGCCGTCCTGAACGCGATGTGGTCCAGGCCGGCGCGGTCCTCGTGGAAACGATCGCTGGCCACCGGCCGCAGCGCGATCAGCGCACCGCCCAAATCGTAGATGACGCCGCCGAACAGAAACCCGAGCTGCTTGCGCGTCGCCTCGTCGGCGTTGTCGGGGACCTCGAGCAGGACGGGCCACCCGAAGACGCTCTCGTAGAACCGTCGAGATCGCTCGATGTCGGTGACGGTGAGCCGCACATGCGCGATCGAGTTGGCGGTGATGACCATCCCGCTGATGCTGCCACGTCGGCGAGATGTGGGCATAGAACGGTCCGCGTGCCAGAATCGCGGTGGTGCAGGTAGCGATGACCATGCCGGTCATGGAGCCGGACTTGGACGCCGAGGTGTTGCGGGACTGGGCGCAGGCGATCGACGATGGACCGTTCTCGTCGTTGTGTTGGGGCGAGCGGATGGCCTTCGACAATCCCGAAACGTTGACGTTGATGGGCGCGCTGGCCGCGTGGACCGACCGGGTGCGGCTGGTGACGACGGTGATGGTGCCCCAGCTCCACGACCCGGTGATGCTGGCCAAGGCGTTGGCGACCGGCGACATGTTGTCCGGCGGGCGGCTGACCGTAGGCCTTGGCATCGGCGGCCGGGTCGAGGACTACCGGGCCGTTGGCGCGGATCCGGCGACGCAGACGATGCGTGGGATGGCCGAGTCGGTCGCGGTGATGAAACGCGTGTGGGCCGGCGAGAAGATCACCGAGTCGGTGCTGCCGGTCGGTCCGGCGCCGGTGCGGCCGGGTGGACCGCCGCTGCTGGTCGGGACGATCGGGCCCAAGACGCTGCGTAGCGCCGCGGCGTGGGCCGACGGCCTGGCCGGTAATACGTTGGACCTCGACGTCGCCAAGCAGAACGCGCTGTTCGACGTCGCGCGCCACGCCTGGGCCGAAGCCGACAGGGCCAAGCCGCACCTGGCCACCTCGTTCTGGTTCGCGCTCGGCTCAGTCGACGAGGCCCGCCGCCAGGTGCACCGGCACCTCCGCCGGTACATTAACTGGATACCCGTCGAATACATTGACGCGATGGCACCCACGGCCGGCTTCGCCGGCAGCGAAGACGACCTGGTCGCGGTGCTGCGTGAGTTCGAAGCGGTCGGAACCGACGAAATCCAGCTCATCCCAACCAGTTCCGACCTCGAACAAGTCCAGCGGGCCGGGGACCTGGTCGAGGCGATGCGATGCGGGGGATGAATGCCTGAGCACAACGTACTGGGCGGTCCGCTGGAACCGTGCGGCAGCGAGCCGCTCACCGGCTTCTACCGCGATGGTTGCTGCTCGAGCGGTCCGGAAGATCTTGGCTTGCACACAATTTGCGCGGTGGTGACTGCAGAATTCCTCGAGCACCAGCGCATGATCGGCAACGATCTCTCAACACCGATGCCGCAGTTCCGTTTTCCCGGCCTGGTGCCCGGTGATCGGTGGTGCGTCACCGCCGGCAATTGGCTGTTGGCCTACCGCGATGGTTTCGCCGCCCCGGTGGTGTTGGCGTCCACCCATCAGCGGACCCTCGACATCGTGCCGCTGGAAGCCTTGCAGGAGCACGCCGTTGACGTCCCCGACGACCTGGGCGGGTTGTAAGCGGGTCACGTCTCCTGGGATGGAACGGTTATCGGCTCTTGCGGGTCAAGGCGGATCCCCCTGGATTGCAGTGTGCTGCTCAGCAGCGCCCAGATCCATTCGGCGAGTTGCGCCGTGAATTCCGCTAAGGGCTGGGGTGCGGGGCTGTTGAGCCAGTGGGTGGTGGCCGATTCGACGAAGCCGACGATGCCGAAGCTCAGTGGCTCGGCTGGGACGTCACCCAGCCCGACTGCCCAGAAATACCCCTCGAGCTGGCCCGCTACGCTTCCGGCGACAGCGCTGTTGACTTCGCGAATGGCAGCGACGCCGTTGACGTCATCGCTGAGCGGGTGCAGGGTCAAATACTCGTACAAATGCGGGTGATCTACGCGCCACCGTAGATGCCTCGAGACCGCGTGGGTGATCATCTCGATCGGGCGCCCGGTCGGATTCCACACCGGCCTCTGCGCGGCGATCAGCATGTCGCTTGCACGCCGCGCGATGCTGTGATGCAGGTCAGCGGCGCCGCCGAAGTATCGATACAGCTTGGTGCGCGTCACCCCCACGTAACTGGCGACCTGCTCGGTCGACGTCTGGGGGCCGTAGTGCGCGATAGCGCGCAAGGCCGCGTCGACAAACTCGGCGCGACGCCTGTCCCGCTGACCCGACCAGCGGGCCGTTCGTCCGTCAACCGGCCCGGGCATGGCCGCACTCGCTCGAACTCATGCTTTACACGGTACGGGGTGTCCCGCTAATCTGTAGCGGTACGTGATGTACCACTTAATCGGCGAGGGGTGATTGAGATGTGGGTCCGTCACGTTGCTGCGCTTGTCGAGATTGCTTTGGGTACGGGCCTAAGCGTCGCCTTGCTCAATTAATTGCCGACCTGCGTGCGTTACGCAGCTCAATCAGCCGGTGAGATATAGCCTTCCGGCATGATGCGTGTCGCGATTGTCGGCGGTGGAGCCGCGGGTGTGCTCGCCGCAGTGCATCTGCGCCGGGCCATGCCGGACGCACAGATCACGTTGATCGACGCATCCGGGCGACCCGGGGCCGGCGCGGCGTACGGCACGGACGACCCCACGCATCTGCTGAACGTGCCCGCGCCGCGGATGTCGGTCTGGCCGGACGATCCCGATCACTTCAGCCGCTGGCTGGACGAGCGAGCCGTCACGCCGGCCGAAAGCTTCGCACCGCGGCTTGCCTACGGCCGATACCTGCAAGACCAGCTTGCGGCAGCCGACGTGCGAATGGAGAGCGCGGAGGTCGTGGAGTTGATGCCGGGCACCCCGGTGCGGTTGGCGCTCAACGACGGACGTGATTTATCGGCGGACGCCGTTGTGCTCGCGTCCGGGCGCCCCCAAAGCGGGATGCCCGACTCGTTGGAACGTGCCTTCGCCCCGGTGCTGGCGGAAGGCGCCGACGGCAGGGTGGTGCTGGATCCATGGGCGCCCGGCGCGCTGGCGGTGCTCGGTGCGCGACGGCCGGCCAGCGTCCTGGTGATCGGCTCGGGGCTCACCGGGGTTGATGTCGCGCTGCATCTCACCGCGCGCGGCGCCGCTGTCACGCTGCTGTCGCGTCATGGCGCACTCCCGCGCCGATTCCGTGCAACCGGTGCACCAACGGAGTTGCCCCACCTCGACGCGCTGCCTGCCGAGGTTTCGCTTGAGCAATTGCGCGCCGCACTCGCCGCCGACCTCGCGCACGCTCGCGATGGCGGCGCGGACTGGCGACAGGTGATCGACGCGGTGCGCCCGCGCACCGCCCGGCTGTGGCAGTCGTTGGGGTGGGAGGACCAGCGCCGGTTCCTGCGCGAGGATCTGCGGCAGTGGGAGGTGCTTCGGCATCGGATGCCGCCCACGATCGCCGACGCGATCCACGCGGCGATTGACAGTGGCCAGCTGGTCATCGAGGCAGGCGAGGTCGCCGATGTGTCGTTGCGCCGCAAGGGCGTTGAGCTGGTGGTGACCACCAGTGACCGATCCGTGCGCCGGCGTGGTGATGCGGTTGTCGTCGCCGCCGGCGCGGCCTGGGACCGGCGGTCGCTGCAACGCTCTGCGCTCTGGTCCAACTTGTTGGCCGCAGACGTCGCGTCGCTGCACCCGAGCGGCGTCGGGGTGCGGCTCACCGAAGACGGCTATCTCATCGACGGGTCGGGGGGCACGGTCCCCAACGTCGTCTGCATCGGCTCGATCCGTCAGGGCGAGGAGTGGGAGACCACCGCAATTCCCGAAATCCGCACGCAGGCAACGGCTATCGCGAAGCTGCTCGCCGACGGCACCCGCCACCAACCGGTGCGCGCACCCCGTCTCGTCACGGCTGCGCCGACGTTGACCGGTGCGCATGCGTCCTACGCCGAAGGTGTGCGTCGCCTGCTCGCGGTCCAAGACCGCGCCTCGACCGCCTTCGCCGACGCGGTCGCCGATGACCCGCACCACGCACGGGCACACGTCGCGTTGGCGATGATCGCTACCGAACGGCCGGACCGGGCCGGCGGCCCCGATGCCGTGAGCGGCCATCTTGCTCGTGCGCGTGCGGCATTGGCGCATGGCAGCGACGAAGACCGAAGCCACGTCGAGGCTATCGCGACCTGGTGTGAGAAGGGCAACGAGGCGGGCACCGACGCACTCATCGATCATCTCGACCGCATCCCGGACGACGCGGTCGCGTTGCTGGTGCTCGCGCCGTCGATCGCGTTCGCAGGGGCCGGCGACGCGTTGCCGGACGCCTGGCAGTACGTCGAGCGGTTCACCGGTGTGCACGGCGAAGCGCCGTGGTATCTCGGGCTGCGCGCCTACGGCCGAACCGAGCAGGGTCTCTGGTACGACGCGGCCGACTTGGCCGACGCCGCACTGGAACTTGATCCGGGCAACGGCAACGCCGCACATGCGCTGACGCACGTGCACTACGAGACCGATGCGCACGGGGCCGGGCTGAAATGGCTGACGGACTGGATCCCGAGCGACGGCAACACGCAGCGCTACCTACCCCACTTCCAATGGCATGCCGCGCTGCACGAGCTCGCGATGGGCGACGCGGCCGCCGCCGCGCGCCGGTACAACGCGTTTCTCGCGCCGCCCCACTCCAAGGGTGTGCGTTGCCTCGTCGACGCCGGGTCGCTGGCGTGGCGGGCACGACTGCACCCGGACTGGGTCACGCCGCCCGACCCGATGCGAGTGATCAACGAGGTTGGCTCGCTTGCCTTTTCGCCACAGACGCCATTCATCGCGTTTCATGCGTTGTTGGTCCTGGCTGCGGCGAATGATCCGGCCGCGATCCGCGCAATCAATGTTCCGGGTGCCACCGATGCGCAGTTGACGACCTTGCGTCTGATCGGCGAAGGCCTGATCGCCTTGACGGCGGGGGAGCCGCGCGCCGCACTCGACTACCTCCTCGAATCGCTTGGCGGGCTTGCCTCGATCGGCGGCAGTCGCGTACAACAAGAGGTGATTCTGGAAACGGCGTTGGCCGCGATGCTGCAACTCGGTGCGCCGGGTCAGGCGGCGCGGCTGCTGTCGCGGCATCGCGCCAGCCCGGGGCCGCAGGTGACCCGCGGCGCGGTGAACTGACGACGCGAGCCAGGGATCACGATGCTCCGCAGTCTGCTACGTCTCGATGCCGAATCCCCGGTCACAGTAAGTCGTATTCCGGTTGCACATGAGTGGCGGCAGGGTCGCTCAGCCGGGCGTAGATGCTTGCTACAGCGCTGAAGCGGCGTTCGACGGCGACGCGGTCGAACTCTTCGGGCACCGACTCGAGGTTGGCGCGCTGGATCATGGCGGCCTCGTCCATCAGTGCACGAGCCTGTTCGGGGTCGGTGGTCTGCTCCATGATCGCTTTGAGTGCTTCGAGTTCGCGCATCAGTAGGGCGGGCATTTCACGACTGGCCTGGCGGATCTTGTCGAATGACCGCTGGACTAAGTTTTCGTAAGTGACCTGCTCGCAGATGACCCGGATGGCGCCGTCGCGGTCGCGATAGGCCTGTGCCGGCGTCCACACTTTCGCGAGCTTGCAAAGCGTGTTGCTGAGCCAGTCGACGCAGGTCAACGCCGTGTATGTGTCGTTGACCGCCGGCGAGAGCGCCCGGATGGCGATCTCGACCAATTGGTCGATCCCGAAGGCGGGGTCCTGGGCCAGTGTGCGGACCGGCCCGGTGACCTGTGTTCGTTTCAGGCTGCGGGTCATGCGGTCGGCAGCCGCGGGCGGCCACACTGCGGCGAGTTCACCGTCCTCGACCAAGAAGTTCCCCGGGCGATAGGGCAAATACACCACTGCATCGGCCGCCGACGCGGCACGAATCAACATGTCGTAGCGGATGGCCTGGAGGTAGCCGCTTTTCGGGGTGCGCATCATCGCGCCTGACGACTTGATGGTGTCGACCAGCGCTGCGATTTCCTCGCTGTCATCCGGCTCGTCAGGGGTGGCCATCCGGATGTCCGGCTTCCGCACATGGAGGTAGCGCCTCAAATCTCCGGCAATACTGGCGATGACGAAGGGCAGCTGAATCTGGATGGCGATGTGGTGCAGGAAGTAGATGAGTACCGCCAAATCGACCAGCACCAGCAGGAATACCACGTCGACGGAAAAGTGCGGCACGAAAACGCCGTGCTCTGCAGGGCCGATTGCCAAGAGGACCAGCACGCAGTACACGGCCGTCGCCACAAATGTACCCAGCGTGAGCTGAGTACCGCGATCACGGATGAAGTTGCGCAGCATTCGAGGTCCGAACTGGGTCGATGCCAGCGTCAACGTGACGATCGTGACGGAGAAGTTGATTCCGATGACCGTCATGATCGCTGCGGCCACCGCGAGGACAATCTCGCGTGCCGTGTCTGCGCTGCCGGCTTCCACCCATGCCGGAAGTGTGAGCGTGCCGTGGTAGACGGCGCGATCTACCTCCAAGGTGAACGCGAACAGCGCAATCGCGGCGAGCACCTCGATGCTCGGCACCAGCCAGAAGTTGGTCCGCAGTACTTCGCGCCGCCACTGCGACACAGTCATCCCGGAAATGAACAGCATGAAGTCACGCTAGAGGAAGGATCTAATTTTGGCCGATTCCAGAGATTATTCATTGGCGACTCAAAGATGGCGCTTAAACTGTGGCGCAATGTCCCGAATTGAATAAGTGGCACGGCATCCGAATGCCATGAGCAATTGGAGAAATCATGAAGCCGTTAGCGACATTGGCAGCTGGGATCGCCATTTCGGCCGCAACGCTTGGCGTCGCTGCGACCGCACACGCGGGGGGTCCGCCCAACGACGGCGGCGGTGGCGGCGGTGCGCCAGCGGGTGCGCCGGGCCATTGCTCCGACGCTGATCTGACGGTCACCAACGGACCGATCGAGTCGGCAAACACGTTGCGACGCGTCGTCGTGTCCTTCAAGAACACGTCGTCAAACCAGTGCATGCTCGTCGGATATCCGGACGCAAACCTGGTCACCGCGGCCGGCGGCGTGCTGGTGCACGTCGAGAACCGGCCGGCCAATGCGGCGCATGTGCTTCACCTCAACCCGGGCGACATCGCGAATGCGGACGTCGAGTCGTCTGCGCTGGACATCAATGGGTCGGGAAATCCTTGCCCACGTGAAGGCACGTTGGTGGTCACGCCGCCTGGCGATTCCGTGTCGCACGAACTGCCCGTCGCGCTACCGATTTGTCGCGCGACCATCAGCTCAGTGGATTAAGTCCTTCTTCTCCGCTGAGTCGGTCGTTCGGCTCCGTAACAGCGGCAACTCGACGAGTTGGCGTAGTTGTTCGACGGCCTCCGGTGATGCATGCCCGCGCTGTTGCAGTTCGATGAGGCAGACGGCGGCAAGGTCAACGGATCCGTAGACGTGAAAGGCGATCATCGCCAGGTGCGAAAGTTGTTCAGTGGACATGGATTCCGGGTGAGCGAAGTCTCGAACATAAACGAAGTCGGCCTCGAGTAGTTGATTGCCCGGATTGCGAAAGTCGCCGTTGAACACCGTCGGCGCGATCGGCCACTTTTTCAGTGCGGGCATCGAATGGGGCACGAAGCCTTGCGACCGCAGCTCGCGATCCACGTCACCGAACGTCGGCTGATCCCGGTACAGCGGGACGAACGACACTTCGGTCTGCACCGCCACCGCGTTGCGCAGCCGTTGCTGGCCGTGCTGGAAAACCATCAATTCCGCCCCCTGGATGTCGATCTTGAGCAGGTCGAACTCGTCGATGTCGAGGTCATCGAGACGATGAGTCTGGACGTCGATCTCCTCGACGACCGAACCCCACTCCGGGAACGCCGTGAACAGTCGGAGCTGATTGACATCGGGCGTCAGGAGGCTCGTCATGCCTTCCGCTCTCGTGATTTTCAGCCGATGCGTGTTGCCGTCGCCCACGACGTGCGGGAGGTATCGCTCCGTTGGCCCCTTGCGCCGCTGCAATTCCGCCAGCGCGCGCTGCTGAGGCTCGAAGCCGGTGACCGTGCACAGCCCGTCATCCAGCATCCGCTGGTAGGGCGGATCACCATCGACAAGGTTGGCGCCGATGTCGAGAACGCGGGTCGGCCGCGAACACCGCACCAGATCACGAAGGAGCAGCGCGGATGTCATTTGCGCATGATCGCACGGGCCGGGCGGGGCGCCGAGATCTTCGACACATCGTGTGATTTCGTGGCCCAAAGCGCGGCGGACCGCTGCCGTAGGCAGCATGATGCCGGTCATGAAGTACGTGATGACTTTGGCGATGTTCGCCGCGGCGATGCTGGCCGCGCCGGTCGGCCACGCCGATCCTGACCCGCACAAGCCCGACCTGGGTGCCCACTACTGCCCAGGTGGCGGGACGGTAGACATGATGTCCCCTCTCGAGCCGTCGTGCGACGGCGTGCCCTATGAGGATGGCGCATACTGGCGCGCCATAAACCGGGGCGCCCCAGGGACGGCAGCACTGGTAGTTGTGCAGTGCGTCAAGCCCCCACCGCCGCCAGGTCCCTTCGGCGCTCTGGTGCCGCAACCGACCGCACCCGTACCGGCACCGGCCGGCAGTTGCCAGTAGCGGCGCGGTCGACCGTCAGAAACCGGGAAGATCGAATTACGAAGCGGCCGTGGCGAGTGCGGCAGTTTTGCTAACGACTGCGGGGCCGGGCTGCTGACTGTGAATGTGGTGCCACGATGCTTGGAACTTGCTGGGACAACATCTGTAAGGCGTGATGGCATCAGGCCCTAGCTTAAGCTTAGGCACTCTCAGCATCTCTTACGTGCTCTGACGCACGCGCACGCCTAACCCACGGGGGCCCAATGACGAGGAATCGCCGCACCGTTCGTCGTATCCGGCGATGGAGTGCCGGCGCGGGCTTAACCGCCGCCGCTGCCGCCGTCGTCGGGATGAGCACCGCGCCGGCCGCCCTCGCCGATGACGGCTCCCTCGCGACTGACATCGGGCTGCTTAACTCGGCGGCGTCCAATGTGACTGAGGGCTTCAATGTGTGGACCCAGGCGTATGGGGAAGCACCCCCAAGCTCAGCCGACCTCACGCAAGCAATCACCCAGTTCGAGGCGGATCAAACGCCGCTTTTGTCGTCTGACAACAGCTTGTTGTCGGGCTTGGGCGAAGCCTTGTTTAACGGCCCGGATCAGCAGCTTGCCCAGGCCAGCGATACCTTCCTGTCGGCTGCTGAGGCCTATGCCGCCGACCCCTCAAGCGCCACCGGACTCGACGCGGCATCGGCCAGCCTCCAATTCGACGACTCCCTGTTGTTCGACTCCGCGCCCGCCAATCTCATCGGCGAGGTCATCGATCAGGTCCTCCACCTCGGGGGCTCTGACACCGCCAGCGCAGCGGCCACGGACCTAGCCACTAGCGCGTCCGCAACCCCGGATGACGTGATGGGTCAGGCGATCGCTGACCTCAATCAAGGCGCCGCAGTGTTGGACGCAGCGCCCACAGCCGAACTAAGCGCACGGCAAGCGGACATCCTCGCCGATTCGGCAAACCTCAATACTGAGCTGGCCTCACCGCTTGCTCAAATGGCGACGTTGCAAGACAGCTTGTCCGCAGCCGACCAGACTTACTTGGCCAACGCCGACGAACAGTTTGTCACCGCCGCTGCGAACATGCTCTCAGCCGACCAAGCGTTTGTCGCCGCTGACCAAGCCGGTGACCTCAGCGGCAGCAGCCTTAACTTGACGGACCTGGGGCTGCTTGACGGTGCCCTGGGACTGCTCAGCGCCGACTTCAACGTGGGCGGTGCTGAATTGTTTGCCCTATTCACCGGTGGTCTGGACACCACCTCGTCAGCAGCCGATCTCGCGGCGAGTCTGGACCCTGCTACGGCGATGGACCCTTCCATCCTCGCCGACGTGCTCTCGTCAATCGGGTTGTAATTACCCAGCGACGACGCGATGCGACGCAAACAACGAGTAGTTTCAACGGTCGCGGTCGCCTTCGCCGCGACTGTCGTTTCTATGGGTGACGTCGCCGCGACTGCCGGCGCGCTTCCGCTCGGTGGTGGTGCGGGGATCGTCGTGGATGGGACTTACTGCACCCTCGCAACCATCGGCCACGACAAGGCTGGCGAGCTAGTCGGGTTCAGCGCCGGTCACTGCGGCGGTCCCGGCGCGCCGATCGTTGCCGAGGGTTCCGACGGCCACGGACCTGTTGGCACCGTGGCCGCTGTGGGCGACGGATTGGACTACGGGGTAATCAAATTCGACCCCGCGAAGGTGACCCCGATCGCCAACTTCGCAGGGTTCGCGATCAACGGCATCGGTCCCGACCCGGACTGGCACCAACCCGCGTGCACCAACGGCGCTGCCAATGGTGTTCGGTGCGGCGGCATTTCGAGCATCCCAGGTCCGGGACCGCACAGCGCCATGAGCCGCGCACTCTTCCAGCCGGGAGATGACGGAGGCCCGGTGACTTCCAACGACCTCCTGATCGGCGTGGCTTACGGCGGCAACTCCGCCCCCGCCAATGTGGGGATGCCCCAGATTGATTTCACGCAGTACACAAAATTCAGCGCGATCATGAACGACGTCAACGCCAAAGGCGGTCCAGGCGCAGGGTTTTCATCGGTTTCGGCCTAAGCAATCCGGCTGACGGGATTACCGCCGTGCAGGTAACACGTTGGTCGCCCGCCGACACAGTCGCGACGGTATTACGGCCGCAGCGATGTTGCACCCCGATTATCCGCAGTCACCGTGCTCTGGCGCTGTTATGACCACGAAATGTCGAGATTTCAACGTGCGAGAAGGCGTTCCTTCTGGTCGGTGAATTCCTCGTCTGTCAGGAGCCCTGAATCGCGTAGGTCGCCGAGTGTGACTAGTGCTTCAGCGAATTGGCGAATGTCGGCGGCGATTGCCGTCCCGTGGCCGCTCGGCGAGGTGGGCGTCGACACGGTGCGGGAGCGGCAAATCGTCCCCGTGCGCTCCTGACGTCCTCGGGTAGTCGTGCCGGTGATGACGCGGCCGGCCATGTTCGCCAGGGTCATCTCACTGAAGAGGCTTCCGGGACTGCTGGATGCCATGACTTCTGGGGCGGCGCCCAAGCCGGCGGACGGCGACGTTAACGCTGCGAGCCTGATCTCCGGTGCCGCGACGGTCCAGGCCTGCGGCACCGACAACGTCCCGACCGTGGGAGCCTGACCCAGACCCGCTGTCACCGACCGGACCTCCGCTGGGCCCAACGCCATCACCGGCCGCGTCAACCCGCTCTCAAGGGCGACATCGGGTGGCAAGTGCCAACCGTTGAATGTGAACGTTTTCAAGATATCTTGGTCGGTGCTTTCCAACCCCTCAAAGTGCAGTTCATCGTCGTCGAACGATAGGTCGGTAAATAAACCGGTGGTGTTCAATGGCGCCAGCCCAGCCTGGGCCACGCCCGGCAAGAACAGAATGAGTCCAGCTAGGTCTGACAGAGTATCCAGCGCCGATGCAGGCGTCGCGGTGGTTGCCGCCGTCGATGTGAGCCCCTGCAGTCCCGCGGAGATTGCCTGAGACGCCGCCGCCTGCGTGCTCATCGCGGCCGACGCCCCCGTTGTCGTCTGCGGTGCCGGACTGAACGGAGTCAGGGTTGTCGCGGACGCCGAGGTGCCCGCGTAGCCGTACATCGCGGTGGCATCTTGTGCCCACATCTCGGCGTAGAGGGTCTCGGTGGCAGCGATCGCCGGAGTGTTTTGCCCGAACAGGTTTGTCGCCACCAACGCCTGCAACAGGGCGCGGTTGGCTGCGATCACCGGCGGGGGAACCATCGCCGCGAACGTCACCTCATAGGCAGCCGCCGCCGCTTTGGCTTGAATGGCGGTCTGCTCGGCCTGGCTAGCGGTGGATCTC
>DATAZN010000601.1:0-2739 GCA_036272035.1 Mycobacterium sp.
GTCACCTTGGTCTCCGGGTGGTCTCGTTTCACCTGCAGCACAAGCTCTTGCGCGGACCGGCTCAAATGGCGGTCCGGACAGTCGATCACCCGCAACTGAGTATCGTGCTCGAAGTGCTGCCAGCGCTCTTGCAGCTTGGCCGAATGGTCGGCGTCGACAACGAAGTGCACCGCGCACAATTCGTCTGCGTGCAGGCCTTTTCCGTAGCGCAGCGCTTCGACTTCGGCGAGGTCGACCGAGTCCACGAAAACGAACACCCTCAGCCGCGCATACTTGGCCAGTTCGGGGCGCTCGGTGCGCGACATCTCCAGAACGGAGGCCTCGGCGCTGTACTGCCGATTCAGCCGGATCAGCGCGTAGACCAGGATCGGGAAGACAATGACGACCAGCCAGGCGCCCTCGGTGAACTTGGCTACCACGAAGATGCCGACCACGATCGTCGACATCAGGCCCGCCGAGAAGTTGACGACGACTTTGCGGCGCCAGCCGCGCCCCTGACGGGTGCGATAGTGTCTGGTCATGCCGAAGCCGGCCATCGCGAACGCGGTGAACACCCCAATGGCGTAAAACGGTACCAACGCGTTGACCGACGCGCGGGTCACCAGCAGGAGTGCCACCGCGAGCGCGGTCAGCGTGATGATCCCGTTGGAGAACACCAGCCGGTGGCCACGTTTGGTCAGCGGCCGCGGCAAAAAGCGGTCCTCGGCAACAAAACTCGCCAGCGCGGGGAACCCGTTGAACCCGGTGTTGGCCCCGGTGAAAAGAATTGCGGCGCTGGACGCCTGCACCAGAAAGTAGAGGATGTTCCCGAGTACGCCCTGGCCGAAGACGGCGCGGGTGATCTCCGAGAGCATCGACGGGTATTCATCCAGATACGGGGTGGCGTGGGTGACATAAGCAAGCCAGGCGACACCGGCCAACAAGAATCCCAGGATGCAGACCATGACAGTCAGCACGCGGCGGGCATTGAGGCCCTGCGGCTCTCGAAAGACGTTGACCGTGTTGGAAATCGCCTCGACACCAGTCAACGAGGTACCGCCGTTGGCGAAGGCGCGAAGAAGTACCAGCACCGTCGCGCCCATCACCAGCCCGTTGCCCTGATGCACCGGCACCGCACCATCGATGTGCGTCGGATCGTATTGCGGCAGACCCCAGAGGATCTCACGGACCACGCCGGTCACGATCGTCAGCGTGATCATCACGACGAACGAGTACGTCGTGATCGCGAAAATCCGGCCGGATTGCCGGAGTCCGCGCAGGTTCGCGATGCAGATCAACGAGAGCACGCCGATGGTGATTTCCAAATGATAAGGATGCAGCGCAGGTATCGCCGAGCAGAGCGCCACGGTCCCGGCCGCGGGCTGCACCGCGGCGGTGACCACATAGTCGATCAGCAACGCCGCGGCGGCGATCTGCGCTATCCGGGGCCCGAAGTTGTCCCGCGCCACCATGTACGCCCCGCCGGTCCGGGTGTAGGCCATCACAACCCCGCGGTAGGACGCGGACACCAGCAGCAGGATGAACAGGATCACGCCAATGATCGGCAGCAGCAACGCAAACGCGGCCATTCCCGCGCGTGGTAGCAGTTCGACCATCACCTGCTCGGGCCCGTAGGCGGTCGAGGAAATCGCATCCGGCGAAATAGCGCCCAGCGCAACCGGATTCGACAATCTTTCTGAGTCGAGCTGCTCGCTCGTCAGCGGTTTACCGAGGAAAATTCGCTTCCAACTGTCGGCAAAAGACGGCCGGATGCCCGCGTCGCGCTGTAGTGCTGTAATCACGTATCACTTTCCTCCGGAGTCCGCGACCTGTGGAGTCAAGTCATCCACGTGAGTCAGCTGCGGTCCGGGTAACTCTATCGGAATATCAGTGCGGCGCGACCTGGCCGCCGATCCGTTGGTGGCCGCACTCGCCATTGCGATCCGGGTGGCGATGTCGTACGCCACAATCTGTGCGCTTGCGCCCGGAATTCGGCTGATCACTTTGGCGATCATGTCTGCGGTGCGGTCGTGCAGCAGACGGCCCAGGAGCTGGGAATATTCGCGGCGCGGCAACAACACCGTCACCTTGGTGTCCGCATGCTCCGCCATGATCTGCTGGACGAGCTCTTGCGCGGCCCGACTCAGGTTGCGGTCGAAGCAATCGACCGTCCGCAGGCCGGTGACGTGCTCGAAGTGCTGCCATTGGCGCTTGAGGCGCTCCGCATGCACGGAGTCCAGTACGAAGTGCACCGCGGTCAGGTCGTCGGCCTTGAGGCCCCTGGCATAACGCACCGCCTCGATCTCGGCCAGGTCGACTGAATCCACGAAGATCAGCACCCGGTGTCGGGCATGCTCGACCAGGTCAGGTGGCTCGGCAGCCGATGTCTCCAACACCGACGCCTCGGCGCGATACTGCCGGTTCACCCGCATCAACGCGAAGACCAGGATCGGGAAGACCACGACCACCAGCCAGGCGCCTTCGGTGAACTTCGCGATCGCGAAGATGCCCACCACCACGGTCGACAGGATTCCCGCCGACAAGTTGATCAACAGCTTGTACCGCCAACCGGGCCCACGGTGGGTGCGCCAGTGTTTGGTCATGCCGTAGCCGGCCATCGAGAAGCCGGTGAACACCCCGATCGCATAGAACGGCACCAACGCGTTGAGCGAGCCGCCGGTCCCGATCAGCAGAACAACCGCCAGCACGGTGAGCGTGATGATGCCGTTAGAGAACACCAGCCGTTGGCCGCGTTTCATC
>DATAZN010000602.1:0-12298 GCA_036272035.1 Mycobacterium sp.
TAGCGCTCTGCGGATGCGAAGAGATTGGTGCTCAGGCTGGTCATGGTGTACCTCCGGGGAGTGCTTGAGGTGCCTGGTCTAGGCACATTGTGCCCAGTTTTCAATCGTCCTTAGGGCGACTTCGCGGAAGCAATGTCGGCGGACACAAGAACCTGGCCGCTTCGGTGTGACGGCGCACAGCTGGTCGCAGGGTGGTCGCGACGGGCGGCCCAAAAGACGATCGCTATACGAATCGATGCGGTCGACACCGAGTGGGGCTTAGGTCTTGAAAAGGATTTCGGGTGGCGCTCGGCGAGATCCAAGTCCGCGGCCACAACGTGAGGAAAGGCTACGGGAACTTGCCAGAAGCCACCGCAAACGCCGTTGCCGACGGGTGGTTTTCGACTGGCGACACCGGCCGGGTCGACGCAGACGGCTACTTCTACATCCTTGCCCGCGAGAATATCTGACCATCGAACAATCGCAGATCTTGACAGGCGATTGTTGCACGTCACATCTGCCGAGGTTGGACGTTGTTGCCGCGTACATAGACAGGAATCGGCGGTTCGGGTGAGGTATTTGGTAGCAACGCCTGCTCGGAAACGCGCTGACGGTACTCACCTAGTGGAAGGGCGGACAACCGCGATGACTGATAAGAAATCCGTTCACGAGGTGACGTACGACCTGCTTCGTGAGCTGGGGCTCACGACGGTGTTCGGTAACCCGGGCTCAACTGAGGAGACGTTCTTGAAGAACTTCCCCGACGACTTCACCTACGTCCTGGGATTGCAGGAGGCGTCAGTGGTGGCCATGGCCGACGGATTCGCCCAGTGCACCGGCAAGCCCGCCCTGGTCAACGTGCACACCGCCGCGGGGATGGGAAACGCGATGGGCAACCTGGTAGCGGCGGCTAAAGGCAACACTCCGCTGATCGTCACGGCCGGTCAGCAGACCCGCGAAATGGTGTTGTGCGAGCCATATCTGACCAACAAGGACGAAGCTATGTTTCCGCAGCCGTGGGTCAAGTGGGCGTACGAGCCCAAGCGCGCCGAGGATGTGCCGGCGGCGTTCATGCGGGCTTACACGGTCGCGTTGCAGCCACCCGCCGGGCCGGTGTTTTTGTCTATCCCTCTTGATGACTGGGAGAAACCCGCGCTGGGGCCGGCGGTAATCCGTACGGCCAGTCATCGCGTCAGCCCTGATGCTGCCCGGCTGCGCACGTTCGCCGAGCGAATTAACGCTGCGAAGCGGCCGGCTCTGGTGTTTGGGCCTGAAGTCGATCGCAGCGGCGCCTGGGATGCCGGTGTGGTGTTCGCGGAGAAGGTCGGGGCGCCGGTATACGCTGGCCCGCTGCCCGACCGTGCGTCGTTCCCCGAGGATCACCGCCTATTCCAGGGACAGCTGCCGATGACGATCGCCGGTGTCACCGAGGTGCTGCGCGGCCATGACCTGGTTGTGGTGATTGGGGCGCAGGTCTTCCGGTACTACCCCTACGTGGCTGGCGAGTACCTGCCCGATGGCACCGAACTGCTGCAGATCACCGCAGATCCGGGACTGGCTGGTGCGGCGCCGGTCGGAGACAGCGTGCTGGGTGACACGCTGCTGGCGTTGGAGCAGCTGGTGGACTTGGTCGACGATCACAGTGATCGCTCGGTCCCGGCCAAACAGGCGAACACTGCCGCCGTTGACGTGACCGGGTCGGCACCACTGGAGCCGGATGCGGTGTGGTCCACCTTGAGAACCATCACGCCCGCCGATTCGCCGTTAGTCACCGAATCGACGTCGACGATGGCCCAACAACTGCGATTCCTGCCCAGCACACGGCCGGCGTCGTTTTTCGCCACTGCCAGCGGCGGTATCGGCTGGGGGCTGCCCGCGGCGGTGGGTGTCGCGCTGGGCGACCGCGCCCGTGGCGTCAAGCGCCACGTGCTTGCAACCATCGGCGACGGGTCGTTCCAATACTCCGTGCAGGCCCTCTACACGGCCGCCCAACACCGACTACCGATCGTGTTCGTCGCGATGCGCAACGGCGAATACTCGATCCTGAAGTCGTTCGCGGTATTGGAAAAGACACCCGGCGTGCCGGCGCTCGACTTGCCTGGACTCGACATCGCTTCCATCGCAACGGGTTTCGGGTGCCGCGCGGTCAACGTGGACAACTGCGAGAAGCTCGCCGTCGAATTCAATGCCGCGCTGAAGGCCGACGGGCCCACCGTGATCGTCGTGCCGACCAAAGTGCAGGCCGCTCATCTGGGCTGACGCCGCCAGCTCATCGACTATTTCAAGGAGCGACCATGCCGGTCTATACCTGCACGACGACAACGGCGACGCTGACCGCGGATATCAAAAGCGCGTTGGCTCAAGCGATTAGCCGGATTCACGCCGAAATCAACCACGTGCCCAGCACCTATGTCAACGTCGTTTTCCACGAGCTGCCCCCCGGCGGGATTTACACCGACGGCGTGCCCGCGAATCCGGTGCTTGTCAACAGCTGGGTGCGATCCGGTCATCCGGAAGACAAAACCACCCGTCTCGCAACGGAAATCGCAGCCGCCGTGTCCCGGATCGCCAACGTCGACCCGAACCGGGTAATGATGGTGATCCAAAACAGCCCCGCGAGTGGCGCTGTCGAAGGCGGCCGCGTCCTGCCCGAGCCCGGCCAGGAGCAGGCGTGGATCGCCGGAGCATGACAAGCCCCTACCGGGAAAGTACCCATTGACCATGGCCACCAATTTCGGTGACTTTCAAAACGGGGAAATCGATGGGGCGAGAGCAATCCAGGTTGTTGACGAAATGGCGCTATGTTCGCGGCGCGGCAGCGTGTTGGCCAATCTTGCGGACCAGGAAGGCCGACCTGATGTCTCCAATCCCGTGGACCACCGTCCCAGCGGCGACCGAGATCAACAATGTGGTGATCGACGCGTGCAGCGAATTCCCGATCCACAGCCCGATCGCTAGCTCGGCGAAGCCAGCGATCAAGGGCGCCCTCCACCCGCGTTCTCGCCGGGCAGCGATGGCAGTCACGACGCCAAGGATTCCCCTAGCGATGAACAGGAAGCTCATCACCGCGGCCAGCCCGACGACGGTGGCTTTGACAGCGAGGAATGCAACGACGCCGGCAACGACGAACACCACCGCAATCAACCAGCGTGCCACCCGCCAGCCTCGTGACGACAGGGCCCCCATCATCACTTCGGCGGCCGCTGCCAACAGGAATACAGCACCGAAGAGCTTGGCGATAGCCTCGACAGTTGTGTAGGTGAAGCGCAGCATTACGACCGCGATCATGATCCACGCGGCGCCGGCGATCAGAAGCAGCCACCAATACCGGGTCTTTGACAGAAAACTGTCGGTCAAATGACCGGCGAGATGGTGTTTTGGCCTCGAGGGAGTAATCCCGCCCGAACTGATCTGATCCATTGTTGTTGCACCGCATTCGATTTGTCAGGTCGTATACCTACTGATTGTCGTCCCCCGCCGGGCCGCCGGTGTTGTATTCGAATACAGCGCCGCCGCCGCGATGGTGTTGCGGCGGACAACGTCGGTGCGTGATCGCTACGCGGCGGCGGTGTTGGCCCGCCCCGCGGTGGCTTCCGGCGTGTAGTCGATCGCAACTCGTAGCTCTGGCCGTTGAGCCTGGGCTAGCAGAGCGTCGCTGTAGTAGGCCTGGTCGGCCTCGGTAAGCGGAGGCGGAATCAGGCCGCGAGGCCAAAGATGCTTGGCACGAACCACATCGGCTTCGATCGCGTATACCACCACTGTCGCTTGTAATCCGAACCACGCCAACAACCCCAGCACCAAACCGAACAAGCCCGCGACGGCCTGGGCGTGGCGGAGCAGATGAGCGACGATGACTACCGGCCGCGGTCAGCAACAGCTGCCAGGCCACCGCGCTGAGCGCCGCGCCGGGCAGCATCCAGCTTGTCGGGACCTGGGCCGGGGTGGCGATCCGGAATACGGCGAGGAATTACCCCCGGCCCAGGACTGAGCCAACCCCGATGCTGACCAGATGAACGGCGAAATCCCCTACGCCCCAGGCAGTTACGATACCTGCGGCCGTGCTGGCGCGGCGGTCACCGCTACGCCGACGGTCAACAGTAGCAGCAGCGCTATCGTCCGTAAGTAGTTGGCGGAAAAGCCGGGCCGCTCTGCTCTGGGCACCGCCCACAGCGAACTGAGCGTGTTCTGCAGGCCGTTGGCGAAACCGCGGCCACCAACAAAGGCGCCCACCAGGCCGATGGTCAGCGAGAAAGCGTTGCCGAAGCTGGCCACGCCGAGCTGATCGTGGATCTGGCCACCGCCAGGATAAAGGCGATCGGCCGATGAAGCTGTTGCCAGCGATCGAATTCACGGGCTGAGCGCTCAACGCGATTCACCGTAGTGCCCGCCTCCCGCACCGATTATTCTGCGTCGCAAGCTACGGAGACTTTCATCGGCCCTGCGCCGTGGGCCCTCTCATCCGAGGCTGCGACCACCGGCCGCGCCTGGCGGCCGGTGGTCGCAGGAACCGACCGGATCGTCAGGCGAAGGCCGGCCGGCCCGCGGTGTCGGCGATGTTGTCGACCTTCTTCACATCGCTGCGCATGCCGAATGCGGAGATTACTTCCGTCACGCCGAGGATGATCAGCCAGATTCCGACCACAAGGGCCAACGTCACGATCGAGTCGAACGGATAGGCCAGCACCACGACACCGGCGATGACGCTGATGACCCCGAAGAAGATAGACCACCCTCGGCCGGGAAACCGCGGATAGCTGATCGCCAATGCCACCGCGGACACACCGCGGAAGATGAACCCGACCGCAATCCAGATGGCCAATAGCAGGATCGCATATCCCTCACCGAAGTGCCGAAAGGCCAAAATGCCAAGGATGACCGACACTGCGCCGCTGAGGAAGTACAAAAACCTGCTGGCGCCTGAGGCTGCGGGCAGGGAGAACGCGAGAACTACCATGGCGACACCGGACATCACCAGATAGCCACCAAATAACGCGGCAGCCACCACGATCGAAGGTCCCGGCCACACCAGCATCGCCACGCCGAGAATCGCGGCCAAAGCTCCGAACAGGAGCGCTGAAATCCAGATACGGTGCATCACATCTGAAACGGGATGTGCAGTGTCGCTCATGGTAACTCCTTGCTGAAAGCGGTTGCGGCGGTCTCGCCAACAACTCATTGTTGCTCCGCCGCGCACCGGCGCGGTTGTTTTAGGGGACAACATCGGCGCCGCGATGGTGTGGCGGCGCACAATTCGTATCTCGCGCGAAATCGGGCGCGACCTGAACAGTGCACTCGTCGACGAGCGGGGCATCCGGCCATGGGCGCGGTCTGCCCACCGATTCTGTCGGCCGCGCAGGCTCCCACTGTCGATGTTTTGGAGCTCCGCGACGGAAAGCGCTTGCTCGTGTGGGTTCGTCAACGGTGCTCACCTCACCGGCGAGCTTTGCGACCGCCTCGGGCAAGCTGCCCACCGTGATCGGCTCCATGATGCGCGATTCCGAGATCTCGCGGCGCTGTCTGGATTGCCGATGAGACCAGACACCGCGGTAGCAGTCCGCCGAGTAGCCCATTACGGCAAGCGGCTTTTCGTGCAGCTCACTGTCATTCCAACGCATCGTCAGCCAGTCGATGGCGTTGTGCACGGTCGCGGGTACAGGCGCGTGGTAGTGCGTCACGAGCAACACCGCGTCTGCCGCAACGGCGGCATTCCGCAATGCATCCACGGAGCCCGGGAGCTCAACGGTTGCCGCCGTCTCGCTGAACGGCGGCAACTCATCCAGACTGTCGAACACACTGACCCTAATCCCGTCCGGCGAGCTTTCGCCGGCGAGTTCGGCGAGTGTGCCGCTGAACGAGCTCTCGCGACTTCCGACAATCAATAACACATTAATGCCCGACATCAATACGATCCTTTGCCTCTATGCACCAGTGGTTTTCGGTGGGAGTGAGCTATTCAGCGCCTTCTAGCTTGGTTATCTCGTCATCGAACCATGCACTCACATAACGGGTCTCGTTACCGACCGCCTCCCTGCGCAGTTCTAAGCGATCGACGATTTGCTGAGCGACATGACGGCAATGATCCGCCGAATCTACAACGCCACAACTACATCCGGTGTTGGTGATATTGCTTCGGTCATCGATGCGGTGGCGCTCGAGGATCCCTCGGATATGCTCGACCAGGTCAGTCATACTAGTCACCGCGTGTGGCCGGAAAGGCCATCAAACTCGCTGCGCGACGGTGCTGGCTCGCGCATCCATGGCAGTCAGCGCTGCGGACTCGGCTTCGTCGATCGCGTTCAGCGCGAAGTCGATCGCGTCGTAGGCGTAGTCCTCCGCCAGGTCGGCATCTAGCGCCGCCTGATGCGCGTCGAATGTGTCTGCAGAGTTTTTGACGCGTTTCCGTCCTTTGGCGACATGGGCGTGCCAGCCGTCGCGGATTGCCTGCCACTGCGACGACGCATCATCGCGAGCGTCGTCTGCCTTGGTTTTCAACTGATCGGCGGCGGCCGTTGCCTTGTCTCGCGCCCCGGCGACGTCGATTTCGAGCTTGTCCCTGGTGGTGTCGCCGGCGGCCTTCAGTTCGTCGGTCGCGGCTTTGGCTCTGTCAGAGATCTTCTCGAATTTTGCGCTCAAATCGGTGTCTTGCATCGAAAGCTCCTTTCAGCCCCGGCGGGATTTCCGCCATGTTTGCATCGTCTGTGTCGGCGGGTGATTCGTCATTGTTCGGCGGAACAGGGTGGACCGTCTGGGATTAGACGCAGCGATAACCGTAAAGTGCCCAGTCGCTATCGTTCGTGCTGGCCATCGATGCTGACTTCGGAACGGCTGAAGCATCTCCCCGGTTTGCCTGTCAGTTCGTACCCCTGCAAGACGGTGCAACCAAACCGGTCTTCGAATCGGCGCAAGGCGTCCATCGGCAATGGCGCGCCCGCCGACATACAGATGCGTAGGGAACCGAAATCCAGATCGTACCGGTCGGCCACCTCCAACATCGCGAGGTACATGTCGGCTTCACCCTCGAAGACAGTCACATGCTGCGTCGCAATCATTTTTAGCGCCTTGTGGGCATTGAACCTGGGCAGCAGCACCAGCGCCGCCGCTGCGAACGTGGTGCCCAGCAGTGTGCAAACCATCCCGAATCCCTCCCGGAGCGGTAGGCACCCCAGCACCACGTCGGCCGGCTCGAGATTGAGCGGTTTGCGCGCGATGACCATCTGGTTGCTGACGAGATCGCCGTGGGTGAGCTCGGACCACCAGGGAACAGAGGACGTCGCGGTGGTGTGCAGGACGACAGCGGCGTCGGCGGCGGCGCGACTCACCGGTTCGGCGCGGCCCCGGAAGCCCGCGATCAGGCGCCGAATGCCATGTTTGCCCAGACCGATCGGTTGCGTGCCCGCGGTCACGGCTGCGACGGTGGTCGCAACCGCACGTCGGGATGCGAACAACAACACCCTTGAGTTAGAGATGGTGAGCACGTATTCCACCGCGCGAGCCTTCTGCGACGGGCTCATCGGAACCGCGACACCACCCGCGTACCAAATGCCATACAGTACAGCCACATACGCGGGGCCGTTGGGCAGCATGACCGCGACCCGGTCGCCAGGCCGCACGCCCCCATCGATGAGGCAGTCGGCTAACCGCGCTGCGGTGCTTGCCAATTCGGAGTACGTCGCAGACTCCGCGCCACAGCGCAGCGCGACCGCATCGGGGGCAACCTCGGCCGATTCGGCGAGAAACACACTTACATTGGTCATCACGACTCCCAGGCCGACGACCGCCCGGCGGCCAATCCGATAAGCGACCCTCGGTAGAGGTTGCATCCCGGGCCGTGCGTGCCGAGGCCCGTGACCCGGAACACCCGTCCTGCATCGGGCTGGCGGGCAACCGCCTGGGCGTCCAACTGCTCGCGGCCGGTTGTGACAAACAGGGTGCCCCGGTCGGCTTCGCCGAACGCACACGATGTTGCCTGGGCGACCGGAAGTTCAACCGCGCCAAGGAAGTTCCCGTCGGGCGAGTAGCGATGTACTGCCCAGCCGCCGTAGACCGCCACCCAGATATCACCGCGGTCGTCAATCGTGAGACCGTCAGGCGCGGGGCAAGGCTGCTCGAACGCCACCAGCGTGCGTCGGTTTCGCGGCTCGCCGGTGGAAAGGTCGACGTCAAACTCGTACAGACAGCCGGCGCCACTGTCGTTGAGATACATGACGGCGCCGTCGGGGCTCCAGCCGATCCCATTGGGAATCGTCAATCCGGTCAGCACGGTGCTGATGCTCCCGTCCAGCTCAAGCCGGTAAAGCGCCCCGACGCCCGGCGACTTGTCGTAGGCCATGGTCCCGACCCAGAACCGGCCGCGCTCGTCGCACGCCCCGTCGTTGAAGCGCACGCCGCTCGGGGCGTCGGTCAGGGACGCCAGCTCTGTGACGGTGCCGCTCTCGTCGACGAACAAAAACGCTTGGGCGGCGGCAGCCACGTATCCCCCTGCGGCGGCCGGAGCCACCACGCCGACGTCGCGGTCCAGCTCGACCGTCTCGATCCGGCCGGGTTGGCCGTCGCGCGTCAGAGTGGCACGGTGTATCCGGCGGCCGAGAATATCGACCCACAAAAGCTGTTGGCGTTGCTCGTGCCAGCGAGGTCCCTCGCTGAGTAGCCCCGGTTCGGGCGACCACACACTGACCGCTGTGGCGCTCATGCGCGCAGATCCACGACGACCTTGACGTCGTCAGGGTCCCGCTTCAACGCTTCGGCCCATCGCTCAAGCGGCACCCGGCGGGTGATCATCGCCGACAACCACGTCGGGTCGGCCGCCGCCAGCGCCGCGACCGCCTGATCCCAGTGGCGCCGCCCGGCGTTGACGGTCCCGAACATCACTACGTTTCGCAGCACCATCGCACGATTCATGACCGTCGTATCGACATCGGGCATCGGGTCGACGTTCATGATCCCGGTCAGGCACATGATCCCGCCGTTGACCAGCCGGCGGGCGGCCGCCCGGCCCACCGCGCCCAGGCCCGTGCACTCGATAACCACCTCGGCGTCGACGTCCACCTCGGCCGCGTCCCCGGCGTGGTAATGCGCGCCCAGCCCTTCGACCAGGTCGCGCTTGAGCCCCCCGGTTGCCAGGTCCACCACGTGCATCTCATAGCCACGCTGGACACCCAAAAGACAAGCCAATAAACCGATCGGCCCCGCTCCGCACACCAGACCTCGGCCGCCAAGAAAGAACCCGCGATTCGAGATCTGTTCGATCTGATCCCACGCCTTGGCCAGTACCGACGCCGGCTCCAACAGCACACCGAAGTCTCCCAGCTCACGCGGCAGCGACACCGCATACCGCGGCTCTACCCGCCAGCGCTCGCTGCCATACCCGTGGCCACGGACGATTCCACGCTCGATAAACCGGTCGTTGCGGCACATATCCCATTGCCCCGCTGCACAGGCTGGGCACGGGACGGGGTCAGGCCGGCGCACGATCCCGACAACAAGATCGCCTCGCTCAAATCCCGACCCGATCGGCGCTTTGAGCACCTCACCGAGCCCCTCGTGGCCCAACACCAGCCGCGACTCGCCCTGCGGCGGCTCTCCATAGACTCCCTCGGCGATCTCGCGGTCAGTGCCGCACACGCCGACCAGCCGCCCCGACACCAACAGCTCACCCTGGGCATCTGGCGGCTCGTCCAGCGTCTCCACGGCGGCCGTACCCTGGCAACCCGGCACAACCGTCATCGCACGCATGACAACCGCCTCGTCGCAGAACGCGCGTCGAGACGAGACTCGCACTCGCCGTTTCTGAAAGATTCGATCAGTGGTGCAAATTCCGCGGGATTGGTGACTGGGTCGACGTGCCCGCCGGTGTGCAGATGCATCGTCGCGTGCGGCAGCAGCCGGCCCATGATCCGGGCGTTAACTACCGAAATGATGGGATCGTCAGTGCCGGCGACGATCAAGGTGGGTTGCCGGATGAGCGGCAACGCGAACAGGCTGCTCCACACTGACGCGGCGAGCAGCTGGTGGACGTATCCGACGGGCGAGCCAGCCATCGGTTGGCGGTCGAATAGGCGCTGGACGAGCGAGGCGTCGACGCGGGCACCGCCGCCGTAGAGTTCACCGGCGAGCCTAGCCGCATAGTCGGGATCCATAAACCGCTGCGGGGTAAGCAACTTCGCCAGCACCGCTGGTCTGCCCGGCACCATTCCGATGCCAACGCCCGTCGACACCAAGATGAGCCGCCGGCAGCGGCGTGGGTTCTGGAAGGCGAACTGCTGCGCCAGGGCACCCCCCCACGACAACCCCAGCACGTCAACGCCCTCACCACCGAGGCCGAGCGCGCTCAACAGCCGGCCAAGCACCGCCGCCAGGTACGGAAAGGTATAGGGCAGTGGCGAATCGGAGGATCCACCGATACTCGGCACATCGAAACGCACCACTGTGGTGTCGGGATCCAACTGGTCGACGAGCGGGTCGAGCACTTCCAAGCTGGCCCCGATGCCGTTGCACAACACCAGCGGGACCCCCGACCCGGCGCGGACGCTAACCCGGATCTGTTGACCCAGCGCAGGAATCCGTGCTTGCACGCTTCGCCGAGCAGTCCGAAACTCCGAGCGGGTGCCGCTCGGGCCGGCAATCGCATGAAACGCAATGTCGCTCACGTCAGTTCCGCTCGTCGTTGGCATACTTTGATGTTCCGGATCTGACCACTCGATGCCGTTATCGCAGGGAACAATTTCGGACGGTGCAGGGTGTGCGGGTGAACAGCGAGCAGACTTTTGCGGGAAGCCCAGCTACGTGTTCGCGCAATTTCCGACCGTAGGACGGGTTTGAGAAGCACCACGCTTGTTGCGAGCCACACTATCTCGGCGGCGACGTTGTCGGCGAAGACAGACCCAGAAAACCGGACGCCAGGCAACAATTAATCCAGGCAACGTCGCCGCGCGTCACGCCAGTGGCCCTATGCCGGAGCGCATCCGGACTGCTGGAGCGTCATTCCCAGCATCGGAAGCCTCGAAGAGCGGATGACATGTCGACTCGGCATCAACAAATAGTCATGAAAATACTCGTCAGTGCTGCTGTCGCTCTCGTTCTCTGGGTTGGGTGCGCGGTGCTAGCAATCGCCGACCCGGACACGGGCAGAACCGACCCAAACCCTTTCGGCGGCCTCGACTGTAGCTGCCAAGAGAAATATCCAGTCCGCAACCCGGAGCAGAGGGAAGAGATCGATCGGGGAATCCGGGATGGTCTCTCTGCCAGGTCGCCCCGGGGCTATCAGCGGCCAGCCCAATTAAACGCGGCAGTAATCACATTGCCATGGCGACAACTCGGAAATCACTGAGGCCACCGCCGCAAGATAATAGGAGGCAACTGAGATGAACCCCGATCGCATCGCCCACCCATTGAGATTGGCCAAAGGATCCCACCAGCCGGGATCGGGCAAGGGGTGTGCCATGAACGCCATTTCCTACATTGGCGGTGACACGCAGATCACCGACTTTCCGGCGACTTCGGCCCTCCCGTTGGCCGCCTTCGTTCAGCTGTGCAACGATCTGCTAGCCGGGCCTGACGGCTACCTGTCCCCTGAAAACAGCTTTCTTGCACTCGAATTGGGCTGGAAGACAATGGGAACCGCCGAGGCTCCCGATAACGTCATTCACGCCTGGGTGGCCGAACTGCTGACCAGCCCGGCCTGGGGGGTCGTTCAATACGCCGACAACGCCGCGGTCGAAGCGATCTTCGACATTGCCGACCTACACCGCGCGCTCGCCTCTGGTGCCATGCCAGATATCCCCGCCTGGTATAGCGCTGACTGCGCCGCCCGCGCCGTTTGCGCGACGTTAGCCGGCGCCGGACTGTATGCCGTCCGGGCCGCATATCAATCGACCGCACTTGTGGATACCGAACACTGCGAGATTGTAGATGCCGTAACCGGTAACGCCTGCGCGCCCACGAATTGGCGACCGAGGACAAGGGAGCTGCCCGGATCGTGGAAGTCACCCACCACGCTATTCGCTCATGGCGCCATCTGGCGCAGCTGGACGAACCCGGCCACATCGAAGCAGCATCGGTCGACTGGCCTCGACACAAAGGAATACCGGTTCAAGAGGTGCGCCAGATAACCTCGACCTCGCGAGCTGCCCTTCTGGACAGCGCCCCGACGGCGGTGGCCCGGGCAACGTATGGCTGACAGCATGGTTACATGAGCCGTCGATGTACCTCGAACGCTAAACATAGTTCGGCGACATCCCTTGGCCGGGAGAGAGATCGCCCGGTGCCTTTCTCGATCCGGCGCAGACGGTGACGCACGGTGTTGGGGTGGCAATACAGTCGG
>DATAZN010000603.1:0-6089 GCA_036272035.1 Mycobacterium sp.
CTGGGAGATGCCGAACATCGAGGGCGACCCGTTTTTCGATCTGACCGTCGACCACCTGTTCGGCACGATCTGGAGCCGACCGGGGTTGTCGATGCGCGACAAGCGCATCATGACGCTGACCGCGGTGACCGCAGTCGGCAAACGCGACCTGGCCGAGATCCAGATCAACGCGGCGCTGCTCAACGAGGAACTCACCGAGACCGAACTCAAGGAGATGGCGGTCTTCCTCACCCACTATCTCGGCTTTCCTCTTGGCTCAGCGCTCAACGGCGCGGTCGACAGCGTCGTGGCGAAGCGGATGAAAGCCGCGGCGAAGGGTGCCGGCGAGGACAAGAAGGCCAACGTCGAGGGCGCGCTGAAGATGCATTCGGGTGAATAAGCCCGTCAATCTCAGTACGGCTGAGCACCTTTCGGCATTACATACTCCGACGTCGGGGCCGACATGCCGTTGACCGTCGTCCCGCCGTTGAGAATGCCCGGTGCCATTTCCAGCATGTTGTTCGGGAATCCGAACCTCGGTGTGGTGAGCGCCTCGAGCCGGTCCAGTTCGTCAGCAGTGAGATTCACGTCGACGGCCCTGATGTTGTCGTCGAGCTGCGAAAGCCTGCGCGCTCCGATGATGACGGATGAGACGCCGGATTGTGCGTGAACCCAGGCCAGCGCCACGCTGGCGACGTTGGTCTGATGCGCTGTGGCGATGGCCTCCAATTCGTCGATCAGCGCGTAAGTCTTGTCGTTGAGGAAGGAATCGACCATCGCTCCGCGATCGGCGTTGTGCGCGCCGCTGTTGGCACGGGTGTACTTGCCGCTGAGCACGCCGCCCTTCAGCGGCGACCAGGGAGTGATGCCGAGGCCGAATTCACTCGCCATCGGCACCAGTTCTTGCTCGATGGCGCGTTCGAGCAACGAGTACTCGACCTGCAGGCCGATGAAACTGGACCAACCGTGAAAACGGGCAATCAGGTTGGCTTCCACGATCTTCCACGCCGGGGTGTCCGAAACACCGATGTAGCGAACCTTGCCGGCTGCAACGAGGTCGTCGAGTGCGGCCATCGTTTCCTCGATGGGGGTGCTGGCGTCCCAGATGTGCAGCCAGTACAGGTCGATGTAGTCGGTCTGCAACCGTCGCAGCGAGTTTTCGCAGGCGTTGATCAACGATTTGCGGCCGGAGCCGCCACCGTTGGGATCGCCCGGATAGAGGTTGCCACTGAACTTGGTCGCGATCACCAGCCGGTCGCGTCGGGCCGCGTGGCAGCCGATGTGGTCGCCGAGGATCTTCTCCGAGTGGCTCCGCGTGTAGAAGTTGGCGGTGTCGATGAAGTTTCCGCCGAGTTCGGTGTACCGATCGATGATCTGTTGGGACTCTTCGACACTGGTACCCCAGCCGAGGTCTTCACCGAACGTCATGGCACCCAGGCACAGGGGGCTCACGCGCAGGCCGGACCGTCCGAGTGTCACGTATTGATCCAGAGGCATGATGGCGGCTTTCTGGTAGATTGTTCGATTATGCGTTTGTTCATATCTAAACTAGTTCATACCTGAACGATCTGGCAAGTCGATGTCTGCGGTTGATGCGGCCAAGATCTGGTCCCTGAATTACCGGGTGCTGTTGTCGGTCATCTCCTCCGCGGAGGACGAGATCTGCTCACTGGGCCTGGAGTCGAAGGAGTTGTTCCTGCTCGCCGAGATCGATGAGCATCCGTACCCTGCCGAACTGGCGACGACGTTGAACATGCCCAAGGCGACGGTCACCGTGTACCTCAAACGGCTGGAGGCGGCCGGCTTCGTGCGCCGCGAGATCGATCCGTCCGACCTCCGGCGCCATCGCCTGCTGCTCACCGCGACCGGGCGCAAAGCCGCTGCGGGCGGCATGTCGGCGGTGTCCGAGGAGTTCACCAAGCGTCTCGGGCGTCTCACTGCCGCGCAACAGAAGGAACTGAAAAGCCTGCTCGAAAAAATCATCTGACTGTCGTTTCACGGCGCGCATCCTCACCCCGCTAGAGTGACGTTTCGTGCGCGTTCTGGTGATCGGCTCCGGCGCCCGCGAACATGCCCTTTTGCTGGCGTTGCGCGCCGATCCACAGGTCGAGGCGGTGGCCATCGCTCCCGGCAATGCCGGCACGGCGGCAATAGCCGACCAGCACGATGTCGATATCACCTCGGGCGACGACGTCGTTGCGTTGGCCCGCGAGATCGGGGCCGACCTGGTGGTCATCGGCCCCGAGGTTCCGTTGGTACTCGGGGTGGCCGACGCCATACGTGACGCCGGCATTGCCTGCTTCGGGCCCAGCGAGGCGGCGGCCGAGATCGAAGGATCCAAGGCCTTCGCCAAAGACGTGATGGGGGCCGCCGGTGTGCGTACCGCCTCCAGCGAGATCGTCGACAGCCCAGCATTTTTGGACGCAGCGCTGGACAGGTTCGGGCCGCCGGGCGGCGACCGCGCCTGGGTGGTGAAAGACGATCGATTGGCCGCCGGCAAGGGTGTGGTGGTCACGCCGGACCGCGACGTGGCCCGCGCCCATGCCGCGGGGCTGCTCGAATCCGGGCACCCGGTGCTGCTCGAGTCTTTCCTCGACGGCCCCGAGGTGTCGCTGTTCTGCGTCGTCGACGGCGAGACCGTGGTGCCGCTGCTGGCGGCACAGGACTTCAAGCGCGTCGGCGTCGGCGACACCGGACCTAACACCGGAGGCATGGGTGCCTACGCGCCGGTGCCGTGGCTACCGGCCGACGTCTACCGCGCCATGGTCGGCGAGGTCGTGAAACCGGTTGCCGCCGAGATGGTCCGGCGCGGCAGCAGTTTCTCCGGGCTGCTGTATGCCGGGCTGGTGATCACCGCCAACGGGCCTGCCGTCATCGAATTCAACTGCCGATTCGGCGATCCGGAGACACAGTCGGTGCTCGCGCTGCTCGAGTCACCACTTGGCCAGCTTCTCAACGCCGCGGCGACCGGCACGCTGGCAAGCTTCGGTGAATTGAAGTGGCGCGACGGCGCGGCCGTGACGGTGGTGCTGGCCGCGGAGAACTATCCAGGCAAGCCACGGGTTGGCGACGCGATCGTAGGCTCGGAGGGCGACGGCGTTCTGCATGCCGGAACCGCTCGGCGCGACGACGGCGCGATCGTGTCGTCGGGCGGCCGCGTCCTGTCGGTGGTGGGCACCGGACCCGATTTGGCCGCGGCCCGTTCAGCCGCCTATGCGATCCTCGGATCAATTCGCTTGCCCGGAAGCCACTTTCGCACCGACATCGGCCTGGCGGCCGCCGAAGACGAGATCCGTATCTAGAAGCCGGCCGCCTGGCCGTCGCGGCGAGGGTCGCTGACCGCCAGATATCCGTCGTCGAGCCGCCAGATCGCCTGGCAACTGCCGAACTGGTTGTAGTCGTCGGTGGTGACCAATTGATGGCCCCGTCGCTGAAGTTCGTCCAGCGTCGACGGCGGAAACCCTGGCTCGCAACAAACCTGAAGGCCGTGCGCCCAGCGGAACCGCGGACCGTCGCACGCCGCCTGCGGATTCTGGCCGTGGTCGACGATGCGCCCCACCACCTGCAGGTGGCCCTGCGGTTGCATGGGGCCACCCATCACCCCGAAGCTCATCACCGGAGCGCCGTCCTTGGTCAGAAAACCCGGGATGATGGTGTGGTACGGCCGCTTGCCCGGCCCTACTTGGTTCGGATGCCCTTGTTGCACTGCAAAATCCGCGCCGCGGTTTTGCAGCGCGATCCCGGTGCCGGGCACCACGACGCCTGAGCCGAAACCCATGTAATTCGACTGGATCATCGACACCATTGCACCCGAGGCGTCCGCGGCGGTGAGATACACCGTGCCCCCACGGGGTGTCCCGGCAGAGGCCGGCCTGGCCCGGTCCCGATCGATCAGCGTCGCGCGCTCGCGCAGGTAATCCGTATCGAGGAGGCTCTGCGGGCTCACCGTCATGTGTTCGATGTCGGACACGTAGGCCTGCGCGTCGGCGAACGCGAGCTTCACCGCTTCTATCTGCAGATGCACGCTATCGGCGGAATCCACTGGAAGCGCAGCCATGTCGAACTGTTCGAGAATTCCGAGGGCGATCAAGGCAACGATGCCCTGGCCGTTGGGCGGTATCTCGTGCACCGTGTACCCGCGGTAGTCCCCAGAGATCGTGCCGACCCAGTCAGCGCGATGCGCCGCGAGATCGTCGGCTCGCATGGCACCGCCGTTGGCTGACGAGTGGGCTTCGAGTTTGGCCGCCAGTTCTCCGCGGTAGAACGTCTCGCCCTGGGTTGCGGCGATCGCCTCGAGCGTGACGGCGTGGTCAGGCAACCTGACCAGCTCGCCGGGATTCGGTGCTCGGCCGTCGGGCATGAACGCTTCGGCGAATCCCGGCTGGGACTCGAAAAGCTGCACTTGTGCCGCCCACTGGTCCGCGATGGTCGGTGACAGCAGAAAGCCGTTGCGAGCGTGGGAGATTGCCGGCTCGAAGAGCCGGTCGAAGGGGAGCCGCCCGAATTTGGCGTGCAACTCGACCCAGGCGGACACCGCACCTGGAACGGTGACGGAATTCCAGCCGAACTGAGGAACGCCCTCGCCGCCGAAATACTCCGGCGTCCACGCCGCTGGGGAGCGGCCCGAGGCGTTCAGCCCGTGCAGTTCCTGTCCGTCCCAGACGATGGCGAAAGCGTCGGACCCGATGCCGTTGGAGACCGGCTCCACCACTGTCAACGCGATCGCGGTGGCGATGGCTGCATCGGCCGCGCTGCCGCCGTCGTCGAGCATCCGAAGACCGGCCTGCGCTGCAAGGGGTTGCGAGGTGCACACCACGTTCGTCGCCAACACAGGCTTTCGTGGCCAGCTGTAAGGCAGTTCCCACCCGAATGGCTGCATCGGCACAGTCTCTCAGCGTGTCCTGACTGCGGCAAGCACCCGATATCGTCGGCACAACGGTAGCTGATAACATTTACGCTTCTGGCCTAGTTTGTAACCCTAAGCACCCAAACAAAAGGTTGATCCGCATGCCCAAGCCCGTCATCGTCAGCGCAGTTCGGACCGCCATCGGGACGTCGTTCAAGGGCTCTCTGGTCAACACCACGCCCGAGTTCCTCGCGACCACCATTCTGCAAGAAGTGGTCAGGCGGTCCGGGGTGGACGTCGCTGATATCGACGACGTGATCTTCGCCGAATCTCACTACGGCGGGGGCGACATGGCGCGCTATGCCGCGTCGGCATCCGGCATGACTTCGGTTCCGGGTCAGGCGGTCAACCGGCACTGCGCGGGTAGCCTCACCGCCGTCGCCAACGCGGCAGCACAGATCGGCTCCGGAGCCGAGAAGGTCGTCGTCGGTGGCGGCGTGCAGTCGCTGTCTATGACTCCGATGATGAACTGGCGAATTCCCGGTCCGACCCTGGAATTCGAGGAGCGGTGGATACCGCCGACCCATGTGGAGACCCCCGATGCGCCGGGCCGCGACATGTCGATCACGGTCGGGTGGAATACCGCGCAGGCCGTCGGGATCAGCCGCGAAGAGATGGATGCGTGGGCATTTCGTTCACACCAGCGTGCGATCGCAGCGATCGACAGCGGCGCCTTTGTCGATGAGATCGTCCCTTTGAAGATCAAAGGTCTTGACGACGCGCTGGTGGAGTTCAGCGTCGATGAACATCCGCGTCGCGAAACCAGCCTCGAGAAGCTCGCGTCGCTGAAGGTGCTGCACCCGGAGATCGAGGGGTTCTCCGTCACCGCGGGCAACAGCAGCGGAACCAATGACGCGGCCGCCGCATTGACTCTGGCTGAACAGGACTTCGCCCGATCTGCCGGGCTGAAGGTACTGGGCTCGGTCAAGGCCTGGGCTTCGGCCGCCGTCGAGCCGAAGGACACCGGTCTGGGCGCGGTGAAGGTGATCGGCAAGGTGCTGGACCGGGCCGGGCTGGCGCCAGGCGATGTCACGCTATGGGAGATCAACGAGGCGTTCGCGTCGGTGCCGATCGCGGCGTGCCGCGAGTACGGCCTCGACGAGGACCTGGTCAACATCTACGGCAGCGGATGTAGCCTGGGCCACCCCATCGCTGCGAGCGGCGCGCGGATGCTGACCACCCTGGTGTACGAACTGGGCCGTCG
>DATAZN010000604.1:0-4283 GCA_036272035.1 Mycobacterium sp.
CGACGCAGGGGCCGAGGTCGGCGGTGTCGTTGGGTTACGCGGGAGATGAGTTGCAGGGCCAGTACCGTATTCCGGACGGCCAGCAGTGCATGCAGTTCGCCGAGATCGCGACCGACGGTGGCCTGATACCGCTGCCGATCACCAGGGACAACTTCGAGTTGTGGCCGGCCAAGCGTCGTGAGTTCATCGTCGACTTCACCAAGTACATGGACGGCTCGCCGACCACCAAGGGCGACGAGATCTACCTGACCAACGTCATGAAGATGACGACCGGCCGGATCTGGGACTCGTCGCTGCGTTTCTTGAAGGACGCAAAGTACAAGGTCCCGATGCTGAAGTTCGTGATCGGCGACGTCGCCGTGGACAACAGCCTGATCCCGACGACCCCGATGCGGGAACTCCCGTCGATCCCGGCCGACTGGGAGGATCTGCTGGACAATCGGCTGATCTTCGAGGTCCAGCGGGGTAGCGCGGGCGGCGAGTTGGAATGGTTGATCAACGGTAAGCCGTTCGACCCGTTCAACATCCTGAACAGCCTGCAGAATCCGGCCGGTAACACCCCACCGGCCACGCCGAAGAAGGACAGTTTCAACGTCTGGGAGATCCGCAACGGCGGTGGTGGCTGGGTGCACCCGGTCCACCTGCACATGGAAGAACACCGGGTACTGATGCGCAACGGGACAGATGTCACGCATGGTGGTGACCCGGGCCACCCCGATGACGTGTCGATGGAAGACCTCACCGCTCTGGACCCGAGTGAGTCGGTGATGATCTATCGCGGGTTCCGAAACTTCACCGGACCCTACGTCGTGCACTGCCATAATCTGATGCACGAGGACCACGCGATGATGTTCGCCTGGAGCATCGTCGACTGACGAGGCACTACGGTGCACCAACATCAGCGGCCTGGTGCTCATCGACCACGACACGGTCGAGGACTGCAACCTCGATCGCATCCTGCACGCCGCCCAGCGTCACGCGGATGCGCACACATTCAAGGTCGACGTGCCTGCCGATGCGGCAAAGGACAGCCGCGCGGCTGAGACAATCACCGCGCGGAATCCAAGCGCGAGTCACTCCGGCTGGCCAACCGTCGCACGCGGACTGGCGACTGCACACCGTCGGGCCCCGCCGTGCCTGTCTGGTGTGCCTCGACGCTCAACGGCGGAGGATGTCGGCTTGGACAGCGACGGGCTGCTCGATGAGCCCGACTACATTGGAGGCCTGAGCGAGTCCGACAGAGAGCGCTACCATCGCCGCAACGTTTTGCTTCAGCCAGTCCGTCGCCGCACGAGGTACTGCAGGTCGTGAGGCTCATCTCGGGAAGTCAGTGGATCGGTGGCATCGGCCCCCGGCGAGATGACGGCAGGGTATCCGGCTCATCGGGTACTCGCCGGCCGCTGGATTTGTTCTCACCGTGATCATCGATGCTGTCGATCAGGCTGGTATCACGGCGTGGAAGACCCGTGGGATTGATCTGCGCGACTACTTGGAAGGGAATGATGAATCATGACCGATCGAACAAATCGAGCCAGGCGAGATGCCATCCGCGCCGAGTATGCCGCAGAAGAGGCCGAATCCTCGGAAGCTGAGGCGGTCGAGAACGAGCAGGCGGTCGTATCGGTGCGGGTTCCGGCGTCACTTGCCGAAGCGCTCAAGGCCACGGCGGCGAAGGAACATATTCCGACATCGGCTCTGGTCCGCCGACTTCTCACCCAGGTAGTTCAGGAACGACCTGCTACCGCGCTGAATGTCGAGCAGGTCGAAGAGATGGCGCGGAGGGTGTTCCGCGAGTCCGCGTAAATCGGACGCCGCCAGGTAGGTGGCACGGCCCCCATCACATGGGGTTTGTCGCGGTGTTCCTGCCCGGTAGCGGGCGCAACTCATGCCCATATCGCGAACGACTCGCACCCAAAGATCAACTACTGATCAACTGTCACGATTGTTCTTGCTGGTCAGGCTGGGTGCCCCCGGCCCGGCTCGTACAGCATCTACACGAAACCGTACCCGCCGTGAACTGCTGGTTTCTGCGACGGTTGGGATTGCTCGGAGTCGCCGTCGTCAGAGCGGTGATGCCCGATGAATCCCAACGAGATCATCACTGGCCTCTCGGCGTCGCAGGCCGATGGCCTGGCCTGCGTGGTGTGCGGAGCTGACTACCTCCGCGTTCACGTTCCGCATGTTCCGGTCGGCCGGTCGGGTACCGGCTCGCAGGTCTTCGCCTGCGTGGGCTGCCGCTCGCACGATCAGCGCAGCGAGGCCGGAGGTGTGCTGCGGTGAGCGTCACCACGAATCCGGTTCGGCGGGATCGGGCGTTGTGGGTGCAGTGCGCCTGCACGGCTTTGGTCGCACTCGGCGCGGCGTATGCGTCGTATCGGCATGGGCAGGAGTTCGCGTCACGGTTCGGTGCGGACCAGACCACGGCGGCTATCTGGCCGCTGATCGTGGACGGCCTGCTGACCACGGCCACGGTCGAGTTGTGGAAGACCGGGCAGCGCTGTGGCGGTGGCCGCTGGGCGGCGTGGTTGTCGTTCGTGTTCGGGATTTCCTTGTCGCTGTGCGCCAACGTCGCGGCGGCCCCGGAGTTGAACGTGTTCGCCGTCGCGGTCGCCGCATGCCCGCCGCTGGCGCTGCTGCTGGCGGTCGAGCTGCTCAACCGTGCGCTCAAGCGCCACCGTGCCGAGACCGCGAGCGGGATGAACACCGAGACCGACGAGCCAGCCGACACCGGAGAGACAACGGGGCGAGTGGTGCGTCTCGCGGCGGTTCCGGAGCAGTCTCGGCCCTCTGCCGAGCCGACCGCCGAACAACGGATGTGGGCGTACTACGTGATCGAGCGTTCGAAGGGGCATATGCCGACCGGCGCGGAGCTGGACCGGATCGCCGGTACCAACAACTACGGCCGCCGGGTGCTACGGCGCTGGACGAACGTGGGGCGGATCGCTCACAGCCGCTCGGAGAGCGTCAGCGAAGAGAGGGCCGCAGTGTCGCCGGTTGATCAGGCTTTGCGCCAGTCGATCTGAGGTGCGCGCGCATGAGCTAAAGCTTCCGCGGCGAGAACCGGGGTGAAGGGCGACGTGGCCGCCTTGGCTGAAGCGGTGTCGTCTGCCCAAGTGAGTGCCGAACAAATCATGTGGGCGCATTATCAACCCGAACAGTCAGATGATCGCACGCTGACGGGCGCGGAGCTCGATCGGGTAGCTGGCACGAGCAACTACGGGTGTGACATATTGCGACGGTGGCGCGATATGGGTGCTGTTCGCTCGGTAGCCTTGAAATGCGGCTGCCTGTTGTGGCGATGAAGCTCATGGAGGTGCGCTGACATGGATGACGGTGCTCAGGAGTGGGACCGGTACTTCGATCTGAACATCGAGCGGGTCCTGGAGCACTGGCCTGTCGCATTCGCGATCCGTGAGCTGATTGCCAACGCGCTGGACGAACATGCGATCACCGACACGGCGGAACCGGTCATCGTCAAGGACGAGGATGGCGCATGGCACGTCACCGACTTCGGACGGGGCCTGCGTTATGAACACCTCACGCAGAAGGAGAACGACGAGAAGCGTCGCCATCCGAAGGTGATCGGGCAGTTCGGCATCGGTTTGAAGGACGCGCTGGCGGTCTTCGATCGTCGGCAGGTGCGGGTCGAGATCCGCTCCCGGTTCGGTGACATCACGACCGGGCAGCGGACAAAGGGCGACTTCGCGGACGTGCGGACACTGCACGCGATCATTCATCCGCCGGCCCGAAGGGACCAAGTCGGCACGGATGTAGTGCTGCGAGGGGTCAGCGACGAGGACGTGGCGACGGCCAAACACTTCTTCCTCCACTATAGTGGTGACCGGCTTTTGGAGACCACTCGCCACGGTGGGGTGCTGGCGCGCTCGGGTTCGGGACCCGCGCGTATCTATGTGAAGGGACTCCTGGTCGCCGAGGAGGAGAACTTCCTGTTCTCCTACAACATCACCGACATCAACGCGCCGTTGCGACGGGCGTTGAACCGTGAGCGGAGCAACGTCGGCCGCACTGCATACGCCGACCGGGTGAAGGCAACCCTCCTGCAATGCCGGTCAGCCGAAGTGGCACGCCCGCTCGCGGACGACCTGGCCGAGTACGTCACCGGCCGAATGCATGACGAGCTGTCGTGGAAAGACGTCACCGTGCATGCGTGCACCGTGCTGGCCAGTCACGACAAAGTTGTGTTCGTGACTCCGGCGGAGCTTCAGGCTGGTAGCCCACAGCTGATATACGCTCAGGATGAGGGCTACCAATTGGTCACGGTC
>DATAZN010000605.1:0-1772 GCA_036272035.1 Mycobacterium sp.
CTCCTCGCCAAACTGACTCACCGGCAGCGAACGAAGCCGTCGCCGAACTCGGGCCGATTGACGTTTGTCGGCAGTTTGTGGCTTATCCGGAGTCATCACTTTTCCATCACATAATTGCCCGGAGCGGGGCCGAGTGGTGGAAGCTCCTCCCCACCAAGCGCTTTTGGAGCATCAACCTCTGAGCCGCTGCGCTCGGCCAGCCAGGCCGTGTAGTCCGGCCACCACGAGTCGGCGTGCTTCTCGGCAGAGTCCAGCCACTGTTGAGGATCCTCGGCGTCGACCGAGCCGGTGCGGAACGACGCCTTGGGGTTGCCTGGCGGGTTCACCAGCGCCGCGATGTGGCCGTTGGTGGACAACACGTAACGGTTGTCCTTGCTGCCCAGCAGTCGCGCACTGCGATAGGTGGCCTGCCACGGGGAGATGTGATCGGCGATGCCGCCGACAATGTAGGCGTCTGCGGTGATCTTGCCGAGGTCCACTGGGCTGCCCAGCATGCTGACCCCACCGGCAGTGACCAACGCATTACGCAGTCCCATCAGCACCAGGTCGCGGTGCAGTGCGGCGGCCATCCGGGTGGTGTCGGCATTCCAGAACAACACGTCGAACGGCGCCGGCTTCCGGCCCTGCACATAGTTGTTCACCACATAGCGCCACACCAGGTCGGTGGGACGTAGCCAGGCGAACATCTCCGCCATGTCGCGACCGTCCAGGAAACCCTTTCGGGCCGAGACGCGAATCGCCGCCTGCGCGGCGCGGTCGCTCATCGCCGCGGCCGCAAACCCGGCGCGCGTCTCGTCCAGCACTGTGACCGCCAAGTTGAGACCCGCGACCCGGTCGCCCTCGCCGATCTCGGCGAGGTGAGCCGCGGTCATCGCCGCAAGAATGCCGCCCGAGCAGGTGGCCAGCAGGTGGGTGCTATCGGCGCCGGTGATTTTCTCTGCGGCCCCCATCGCCTCCACGATCGCAGCGCCGTAGGCGTCGAAGCCCCAATCTTTGTGTCGGGCTTGTGGATTGCGCCATGAGATCACGAAGACCTGCTGGCCCTGCTGGACGAAGTACTCGATCATGCTGCGCCCTGGCGCGAGATCCAGGACGTAGTACTTGTTAATCACCGGTGGCACCATGAGCAACGGAATCGCGCGCACCTTGGGTGTCTGCGGGGCGTACTGGATCAATTCGAACACCGAGGTCTGCAGTACGACGGCCCCTTTGGTGACAGCCAGATTCTCCCCCACCGCGTAGGCGTCGGGCTCGATCATCGCGGGCACCCGGGGTTTCGAAAGCATGTCTCGGGCAAAGGCCCTCGCGCCACGTACCGCGCTCAGACCGCCGGTGTCGATCAGGGCCTTCCAGCCGAGCGGACTGATCAGCGGGTTGTTGCTGGGCGCTAGGCCTTCGACAAAATTGTCGATAACGAACTGCATCTTCTCTTTGTCGCGCCAATCCAACTGTGCGTCCGCGAGCAACTCCTCAGCGGTCTCGGAGCCCGCCAGATAGGCCTGCATGATCCTGTGCAGCAACGGATTCTCCTGCCACGCAGGGTCACTGAAGCGCCTGTCGGCGCGTGCTGGAGCGCGGTGCGACTTGCCCACGGCGATATTGCCGAGCTCACGGGTCAGCGTGCCCACTCGATCGGCCACCGCGCCGGGGTGCTGAGCGAGGTTGCCGGCGAAGCGGGCCCAGGTGGCGTTCGGCATCATCCGATTGGCGAAGGGCTTCGTGGCGCTGGTGAGAAGCAGGTCGAGTGGCGCAGCCAGCTCGTCGACTTTGGC
>DATAZN010000606.1:0-1594 GCA_036272035.1 Mycobacterium sp.
TGGATCGGTCCACCGGTTGTCCGCCTCGATCGGGTCGGTGGTGAGGTCGTAGAGCTCCCACTGGTCATCGAGCGGACTCATCCGATACGCCTCGCCGCCAAGCCCATTGGCCGCCAGGTGACGCACTCCCGGTTCGGTCCAGGTCGCCGGATCGTCGAAGGTGCGCACCAGCTTCCAGAGATGATCATCGACGCGGACCACCAAGCCCTCGAAATTCGACCCGACGTGCGCAGGCACTCGGATACGCAGCGGCCCAGGTGGATTCGACGTCCGCCGCAGTCTGCGGGCCACCGCCGAGGCGCCGCTGTCGCCCTCGAGCATGTTGTCGCGGGTCATGATGTAGACCGAACGCTCGTCATCGGCGCGACCGCCGTCCACGACCGGCATCAGGTTCTGGCCCGGCAGCGGATGCACCTCGGAGAACGACTCGGCCAGGTTGTCGGCCGCCGCATCGACGTCGACACCCGCCGCAGCCAGCAGGGTCGGCAGCAGGTCGACATGTGATGTGGGGGCTGTCACCTGCCGCGACGATGTGGCACCGCCACCGATCCGCGCGATCACGAACGGCACCCGGGTGGCCTCGTCGTACAGGTTGAACCACTTCTGGTGCAGCCCGCCGTGTGCGCCGAGCAGGTCGCCGTGATCGGAGGTGCGCACCAGCACCGCACTGTCCGAGCCGCCCTCGGTCACCGCGCGACGCACCCGATCGATCGGCCCGTCGACCTCGGCCTGCAGTCGGTAGTACAGGTCGCGGTAGCGCTGCGCGTTGCCGCGGTAGGCCTGATCGATCACTGGCGGTGGACCGTAGCCGGAGGCGTAGGCCTCCCGGAACGCAATCTGCGCGGCGGGCTTGCTGGCCAAATCCTCGTCGGCGGTGGGCGCCGCGGGCACGTGCGGCGGATCCAGCGGCGAGGCCTTGATCGGGCTGCGGCGCACCCAGCCCGGAAACAGCACGATGTCGTGCGGGTTGACGAAGCTGGCCACCAACAAGAATGGACGCAACGCGGCGGCATCGCCGGCGCGACGGCGGGTGTAACGGTCGATCAACCAGGTGACGACTCGGTCGGCGACCAACGGGTCGCGGCGGATGCCCGCGTTACCCGGCAGCGCGCCATGTGGCTCCGGCCCGACCCACCCCGAAAAGCCAAACGGGTCAAGGGGATCGGCGTCCAGATAGCGCTGCACCGCGTCGTGGTCGACGCCACCGCCAGCGTCGTTGGTCGCCAGCACGCTCCCGTCGGCGTCGTGTATGTCGGCGTGCGAGATGTGCCATTTGCCGTCGTAGTGGGTGTCGTAGCCCGCGGCGCGAAACCAGTTGCCCATGGTGGGCACCTCGCCGGACCGCAGCCAGCGCATGCGCGAATCGTCGGGCATCTTGCCCAGGCCGTCCGTCTGGGTGACGCCATGCAGATCCGGGTAGTGCCCGGTGAAAATCGTTGGGCGACTGGGCGCACAGGCCAGCGAGCCGGTGTAGTGCCGGGTAAAGCTGACGCCGTGCTCGTCGAACCACTTGCGGCCGTGCAGAGTCCGGTCCCGCCAGGCGAGCACCTCGGGTGACTCATACGGCGGGATCGCGCGTTCCTCATCGGTCATC
>DATAZN010000607.1:0-3209 GCA_036272035.1 Mycobacterium sp.
AACGCCGCATTCCACGCCGCCACGTATCGCAGGCTCGCCGACACCTGCGAAATCCGTTGCTGGTCAAGGACATCCTTGACGCCGCGGACCGTCAGCGGCGGGTTGTCGGCAATCTCGGCCGCTGTGGCGTGCGCGGCTTGCAGCGTCGCGTCGGCGTCGGCGAAGACGTCGTTGACCAACCCGATCTTCTCGGCGCGGGCCGCGTCGATGTCCTTGCCGGTCAGCGCCAATTCGCGCAGGTGCCCGTCGGACAGGATCAGCGGCAGCCGGGCCAGGCTGCCGACGTCGGCGACGATCGCGAGCTTGACTTCGCGGACGGAGAACTTCGCGTCGGCGCTGGCATAGCGGATGTCGACCGCGGAGATCAGGTCGACGCCACCGCCGATGCACCAGCCGTGGATCGCCGCGACGGTCGGGGTGCGGCAGTCGGCCACGGCGCTAATCGTCTGCTGCATCCGCAGCACTTCGGAGTGGAAATCGGAGCGGGGTCCGGCCATCGCGCCGTCGGCCAGCACCGGGGCCAGAAACCCGCCCATCGCCGGAAGGTCAAGGCCGTAGCTGAAGTTGCGGCCTGAGCCAGTGAGCACGATGGCCCGGATGTTCGGGTCGGCGTCGAGCTCGGCGAACAACTCCGGCAGCTCCGACCAGAACGCCGGGCCCATCGCGTTACCCTTGCCCGGTCCGATCAACGTCACCTGTGCGACGTGGTCTTTGGTGTCGACGAGGACGGATTCGTATGGCTGTCCCATGGGCAGACCGTACCGTGGACTGCATGCCTTCTGACCTGCGGCCTGGCCCTGACTCACCTCCCGCCGACGAACTTCGCGCGGCCGAAGCGGCGCTGGGAGTGCTGCAGCACATCCTGCATCCGATTTCGCCGGACGACCTGTCGCGGCAGACCCCGAGCGAAGCATTTGACGTGGCTCACTTGACCGATCATTTGGTTGAAACGATCACGTCGATCGGCACGGCGTTGGACGCCGACCTTCCGCCTCGCGACACTGACGACACCGTCGAGCGACAAATCATCGCCGTTGGCCGGCCCACCCTGGATGCCTTCCATGCTCGTCACGGGTTGGACGGCACCGTCACCTGGCGCGGCAATGAGACGCCTGTGCGGCTGTTAGCGGGCGTTCTGGCGTTCGGTTTGCTCGTGCACGGGTGGGACTACGCGGCGGCCACCGGACACTCGGTGGATGTTCCAGATTCCTTGGCGAGCTACGTCCTGGGATTGGCCAAGAAGATCATCACTCCGGAGCGCCGCGCGAACGGTGAGTTCGCGGACGCCGTCGAGGTCGATGAGCACGCGCCGGCTATTGACCAGTTGGTTGCCTTCACCGGCCGCGATCCGGCCGCAAAGGCCTAGACGCGCTCAAGGTAGAAGTAGAAGTACCGGCCGTTGTCGATCACGCCTTTGCCGTTCATGATGCCCATCATCGTGGCGTCGTCGACGCGCTTGAAGTGATCGTGAACCGGCTGGCCGTCGTAGACCATGGTCGCGGTGACTTCGCCGCGGAATTCCTCCAGCCACAGGCTGGCTTCGCCCTTGCCCATCTTGACGTTGGAGAACCGGTTCCCGTCGTCGTCGAGACAGACCAGCGGCTGCACGTCGTCGGGTGAGTTGAATGTCTTGCCGAACCAGCGGGACTTCTCGAGTTGACCGTTCATCCGGTGGCCGGTGACGAATTCGCCGCCCTTCCATTCGCCGAGCATGCCGTCGACGGTGGCCGGCGGCAGGCTGGCCCAGAAGTCGTCGAGTTCGGCGTCGTCGATCGACCCAGTGCGCTCCTTGAATTCGGTGAACTTCTTGAGCGCCAACGCATCTGTCATCGCGATCTCTCCTTCGTATTCAATTGCCCGGCCCGCATCGTCGCCGGGCTAGATCCAGCCCTGCGCGAATTGCAGCATGGCATCGTTCTCCTCCGGCGCACCGATGGTCACCCGGACACCGTCGGTGCCGTAGGGGCGGACCACGATGCGTGCGTCGGCCGCGCGCTCCACGAAGTCCAGGGTGCGAGGTCCGAGCGGCAGCCAGACGAAATTCGCCTGCGACGACGGCAGGGTGAACCCGGCTGCGTGCAGGGCGTCGCTCACCCGCGCCCGTTCGGCGACCACCGCATCGGTGCGGGCGAGTAGCTCGTCGGCGGCGTCCAGCGAAGCGATGGCCGCGGCCTGCGAGATGTTGGTCGCGGTGAACGGCACGTAGGCCTTGTCCATGGCGGTGATCAACTCCGGGTGGCCGGCCGCATACCCCACCCGCAAGCCGGCCAGCCCGTAGGCCTTCGAAAACGTGCGCAGCACAACGACATTGCTGTGGTCGCGCACCAAACCGAGGCTGTCCGGCACCAGGCCGTCGCGGATGTATTCGACGTAGGCCTCGTCGATCGCGATCAGGACGTCCGATGGCACCGCCTCGACGAAGCGGGCCAAGGCGTCCGGCTCGACCACCGTCGAGGTGGGGTTGTTGGGGTTGCAGACGAAGATCAGCCGGGTTCGGTCGGTGACCGCGGCGAGCATTGCCGTCAGATCGAAAGTGTGCTCGGAGAGCGGGACTTGGACAGCGCTGGCGCCGGCGAGGCGGACCTGCAGCGGGTAGATCTCGAAGCTGCGCCAGCCGAACAGCACCTCGTCGCCGGCCGTGGCGCTGATCTGGATGAGTTGCTGACACAGGCTCACCGATCCGCAACCGACGGCGATGTGCTCGGGTCCCCAACCACTGGCGCTGCCCACCCGTCCGGAGTTCAGGTGTTTGGCCAAGGCCGATTTGAGGTCGGCGCAGCCATTGTCCGGGTAGCGGTTGATGCCGTCGGTGGCCCGCTCGATCGCCGCGCGGACGCTGGGCAACGGACCCTGCACGGTCTCGTTGCTGGCCAATTTGATCGCGCCCGGGACGGTCTTGCCGGGTACGTAGACCGGCAGCTCAGCCAATTCGGGACGGAGGCGCGCGGTCATTTCGACAGCATATGTCTGGCCTGTGTACGCTGTGCTCCGCGGCGGTTCCGGCAGCCGGCTCCTGACGGCGGTCCGGTACCCTCGGGAAGTTCGAGGAGGCGTGCCAGAGCGGCCGAATGGGACTCACTGCTAATGAGTTGTCCCCCTTACAGGGGACCGGAGGTTCAAATCCTCTCGCCTCCGCCACCGGAGACAATTGAACACAGGCGCCCGTAGCTCAACGGATAGAGCATCTGACTACGGATCAGAAGGTTGGG
>DATAZN010000608.1:0-16322 GCA_036272035.1 Mycobacterium sp.
GCCCAATTTGTCTTGGACCGGCCGGGTCTCGACACCGGCCCGGCCGTCGCAGGTTGTGGGCCAACGAATCCAACGATATCGTCGGTGACGTTGCTGAGACACGTTATGGTTAGATCAACATGTATGTTGAAACAGCAAGACAGGCTGTAGGCCCGTAGTGGATTACGGACTGCGCGCAGGCCGTCCACAGGATCCGATCGACCCTGCGCGTGTTTCGGGTGGTGCCGTTGCCTTCAAAGTATCCCGCGCACCGTAAAGGTAAGTCCGCGTTGCAAAAGAAAGTGTTGCAGAAGCCGGCGGCCTCAGACGATAAGCCGATGCGATCGGGGGGCGTGTGGTTCGCGAAGTAGCGACAACCTCGAAACCCTTTGGCGCCGGGTTTGTCACAGCGATACTTTTCGGCGCCGCCCTCAATCCGATCAATAGTTCGGTCATCGCAACCGGACTCGTGGCGATCGCCGCGGCGATGGACGTGCCCGTCGGAAGAACCTCGATCCTCATCTCGAGTTTGTATTTGACTTGCGCCGTCGCGCAGCCTTTCACCGGCCGGCTGGCCGAGGAGTTCGGACCTAGGCGCGTCTATTTGCTCGGCATCGCTCTGGTGCTCGCCGGCGGTGTATTGGGGGTTGTCTCAGACGACCTGGCAATGTTGGTGTGGGCGCGGGTGTTGATTGGATTTGGAACGTCAGCGGGATACCCGACGGCGATGATGCTGATCCGGCGCCGCGCCGCCCAAGCGGCACTAGAGACGCCGCCGAGCACGGTCTTGGGAGGTATAGCGATCGCCGGGGGTGCGACGATGGCGATCGGGCCGTCGCTGGGTGGGCTCCTAATCGGTTGGTTTGGCTGGCGATCGGTGTTCGCGGTCAATCTGCCTTTCGCAGTGGTGGCCGGACTGTTGGCGCTGTGGGGGATTCCACGTGACCCCGATGCACTGACCGGCCGAGCGTGGCGGGTCATGATCAGCCGGTTGGACCTTGCGGGGATAGCGGGATTTAGCGCGGCGTTGGTGAGCGCAGTGGTGGCGCTCGAGGGGCTGCCCCATGTGCGGTGGCCGACGCTCGTCGGAGCCGTGGTGTTCTCGACAGGGCTCGTTTGGCGCGAATTGCGTGCGGCGAATCCGTTCATCGATCTGCGGCTGCTGGTCCGCAACAGGGCGCTCTCCCGGACGTACCTACGCGCCGCTCTCACCGTGTTTGGTACCTACGTCGTGTTGTACGGAGTGACACAGTGGATCGAGGCCGCACACGGGCAGTCAGCCTTCGCCGCCGGTCTGATCATGCTGCCGGTCGGCGTGGCGTCCGCGCTGGCGTCGCAGGCGGTCGGCCGTCGGAAGAATCCGCGCATGACACTCATCGTCGCTGCGGTACTGTTCATCGGCGGGTCGGTGTTCGTCTTGACGCTGTCCAAGTCGAGCTCGGTTTTTGCCATCAGCGCGGTCACCGCGATCTTCGGTGCAGTCAATGGAGCCGGCATCGTGGGCAACCAGCTGGCGCTCTACCGCCAAACACCCGCGGACACGATCGGGACCGCCTCAGGCCTGATGCGGACATCCCAATACGTCTCCTCGATCGCCTCGGCGGTCCTCATCGGTGTGGTGTACAGCCGCGCCGTTGACAGCGCGGGACTGCACCACGCGGCACTCATCCTGATCGGCACGAGCGTCGTCCTGCTGCTTATGACGCTGTTCGACCGCCGCCTGTCTGGGGTCCGGATCGACCACGACGGGTTGAACTCTCGACCGCCCAGGCTTTGTCGATTCCTGAAAGCGGCGGACATGTAGCTGTATTCAATGCCTGTCGACTCAGTCGAGCGATGCGATCTTCTGGCGGCAAACCCCAACCCGGGCGTCGGGCCTCGGACGCTCCGTATCCGCGGATATTTCAACAATAGCGTAGAAGCACCGAGCAGTGCTTTGGACCCGGGATCTTCAACATCAATGTTGACTTTGTTGGTGCGCCGTTCGTATGCTGATGAGGCTGCGGCGGACGGACAGCATTTGGGCCGGTCGTGGCGCGCTGGTGATGCCGTTGGGTGCCATCGCTTCTTTGTGCGCAGGACGGAGTTGTCGTCCACGTTCGGCGGTACCGACATGTGATCGCCGGCCCGAGCAGTCATGACGGAGGGCAGAGACCATGACCAGCAAGCCAGCGCATCTGAGCTTCGCCGAGCTGCGCGAGCTCGCCGATTCGGCCAATCTGCCCACCCTGCTGATGTTGATCTACCAGGTCACCGGGGACTCGCGATGGCTGGAACCGCCCTATTGCCCCACCCGCAGCCGAGGTCTCAGCGATCACGACACGGGCGGATTCTCGGAGCAGATCCAGGACGAGGTCCGCTTGGCGGGGGCCCATGCGCTGTTCGACCTGCAATTGGGCAAAGCGCCGGCCATCCCGATACCGAATGCTGAACAGACCAGTCGGATGTTGGGTGTGTGCGTGGGCGAATCAGTCGACCCGTCCTACGGTGTGATGTTCTCTGAAGAGTTCGAACGCCGCATGGGGATACAGGAAGACGTCAACATCGCTGCGAGTGTGCCACCGGGTTTTCACGTTCTCGTCATCGGCGCCGGGGTCTCCGGCATCATCGCCGCTCAGCGGCTGGGGCAGATGGGCATCCCCTACACCATGGTGGACGAGCACGACGGTGCGGGCGGCAACTGGCGGGACAATCCGTATCCCGGCGCGGGGGTGGATACTCCCAGTCACCTGTACTCGTTCTCCTTTGCGCCGCGCGACTGGACCAAACACTTTGAGCTGCGCCCCGAACTCGAGGAGTACCTCGAGCACACCTTCGAGCGGGTCGGCGGACCGGCCAACACCCGGTTCAACACCACGGTGGTATCGGCCCGGTTCGACCCGGACGCGATGGTGTGGCGGGTTGAGGTCCAAGACCGCCAAGGCAACCGCGATCAGATCACCGCTAACGCCGTCATCAGCGCCGTGGGGGTTCTCAACCGGCCCAGCTTGCCCAACATCGATGGGACGGACTGCTTCACCGGGCCTTCGTTCCACTCGTCGCACTGGCCCGAAGACCTCGACATCGACGGCAAGAGCGTCGCGGTCATCGGCAGCGGGGCCAGCGCGATGCAGATCGTGCCGGCGATCGCCGACCGGGTCGGCAAGTTGACAGTGTTTCAGCGCACGCCACCGTGGGTCGCGCCATTCGAGAAATTCCAGCTGCCCATCGACTACGGCGCCCGGTACCTGCTCAATCACTTCCCGATGTACCGGTCTTGGTACTTCCTCAAGTTGTACTGGCAGTTCGGCGACAAGGTCCTCGATTCGCTGCGCAAGGATCCGAGCTGGCCGCATCCCGAACGCTCAGTCAACGCACAAAACGACGCGCACCGGCGTTTCTTCACCGAGTACATCGAGGAGCAACTCGACTCCCGCACCGACCTCCTGGACAAGGTCGTCCCGACGTATCCGCCCTACGGCAAGCGGATCCTCCTCGACAACGGATGGTATGCGGCGCTGGTGCGCGACAATGTCACGCTGGTCACTGAGGCGGTGTGCGAGGTCCTCGACCAGGGCGTCCGTTCAAGTTCCGGCGAGGCCTACGACGCCGATATCCTGGTGTGGGCCACCGGATTTCAGGCCTCACGGTTTGTGTCGAGCCTCGACATCACCGGGCTACATGGCCAGACTCTGCGCGACGCGTGGGACGACGACGATGCGCGTGCCTACCTCGGTGTGACGGTTCCGGATTTTCCGAATCTCTTCCTGCTAGGTGGCCCGAACTCATTTCCGGGCAGCGGCAGCTTCATGTATTTCATGGAGGTCCAGATGCGCTACATCGGTCGGATACTAGCCTCGATGATCGACGCCAACGTCGCGGCGGTGAACATCAGGCAGGACGTTTACGAGCGTTACGGCGAGTTGGTGGACGCGACCGGCCAGACGACGGTGTGGACGCATCCGGGCACCAATACGTTTTTCCGCAACGCCCGGGGTCGGCTGGTATTCGTCTCACCGTTTCGCAACGTCGAGTACTGGAAACAGGCGGTGCATTCGGGGCTCGACGACTACGAACTGCTCGGTAATGGCCAGACTGAGAACACCGCGGTTGCCGCATCAGCCTAGTTGCGGGCCGCGCCCGCTCGGACAAAAGGAACCCAGGCACAATGGAACCGTTGCTTCTCAGCGGATTGAAAGACAAGTCAGCCCTCGTCGTGGGCGGCGGTTTCGGCATGGGCCGCGCAGCGGCGCGGTTACTGTCCGTCAACGGTGCGCGGGTTTATGTGCTCGATGCCGATGCCGAGCGAGTCGAAGCCACAAGCCGCGAGCTGTCCGCCACCGGCATCTGTGCCGACATTTGTGAGCCCGGCGCCGCACGCGACGCCGTCAAAAGGGCGGCCACCGAGATGGGCGGGCTCGACATCCTCATCAACATCGTCGGCAAAGGCTATCGGGTCTGGGGGGCCGAGCTGACCGCGCAGACGCAACGGGAAGCGCTCGAGATCAACTACCTGCACCATGTGGAATTCTGCGCCGCGTTCGGTGAGCACCGCATCGAGGCCGGCAAGCCCGGCGCCATCACCATGGTGTCCTCGTTGGCAGGGTTGCGGCCGTTTCCGGGTCAAGTCGCCTACGGTGCCGCCAAAGCGGCGCTCAATTCGCTGACCGCCAGCCTGGCTGTCGAGTGGGGACCCCACCAGATCAGGGTCAATGCCGTGGCCCCGGGTATCGTGCGCACCGATCGCAATACCTGGGAGGGGCAGCTAGGCGACACGCTAGCCGGATCGATCCCGCTGGGCAGACTCGGCAGCCAGGAGGATATCGCGGCGGCCATCGTGTTCTTGTCCTCCGATGCCGCCTCCTACATCACCGGACAGACATTGCTGGTCGACGGAGGGGCCGCCAGCTTCATTCAGTTCTGGCGGCAGTAGTGGCGCTTGCGCTGCATCAACGTGGCGCACCGTCCGCCCGGACGCACCCGCCATCGGCCCAGAGCACCTCAGACAGAAGGGAACTGGCGTGACGCTCGATCTCAGTCCCGACGAACTCCTGACGACCACGCGCACCGTGCGCAAACGGCTCGACTTTTCTCGACCGGTGCCGCGGGAGGTCATTCAAGACTGCATTGAGGTCGCCCTGCAGGCCCCGACTGGCGGGAACAAGCAGATCTGGCACTGGATGGTCGTCGGTGACCAAAAGATCAAGACCGCCATCGCCGACGTCTACCGGCAGTGCTGGCAGATCACCAGCCGCGAGGGCAGCTTGCCCAGTTATGACGACGCCGACCCACGCGCAGGTCGCATGGCCAAGATCCTCGAGTCGGGGCAATACCTGGCCGACAACATCGACCGGTCGCCCTGGCTGGTCATACCGTGTGGCACGGGCCGCGTACTCGATCAGCCGACGTTGCCCGAGCAATCCAGGTTCTGGGCATCGGTACTGCCGGCGATGTGGAGCTTCATGCTCGCCGCCCGGGCACGGGGCCTCGGTTGCGCCTGGACATCCTTGCACCTGCCACTGGAACAGGATGTCGCACAGATCCTCGGTATTCCCTACCCCGAAGTGACCCAATGCGGGCTGTTTCCCGTGGCCTATAGCTTGGGGACTGATTTCCGTCGCGCACAACGTATCCCCGGGCAGCAGCTCACTCACTGGGATCACTGGTGATCTGCCTGACCCAGACCACGGCGTTGCTCGAATCGACAGGGAGGCCCGCCACATGACCACCGATCTGAAGCAAATGTGGGCCGCGGGCAAGCCCGCTTTCGGTGGCTGGTGCACCAGCGGGTCGGCTTTCACCGCAGAGGTCATGGCGGCCGAAGGGTTCGACTTCGTGGGCCTGGACGTGCAGCACGGCTTGTACGGTTACGAGTCGGTGTTGTCGGCGATCCGCGCGGTGAACACCACGTCCGCGGCCTCTGTTGTTCGGGTTCCCTCACTCGATTTGGCGTTCGCGGGCAAGATATTGGACGCCGGCGCCCACGGCATCATCTTTCCCATGGTCGAAACCGCCGATGATGCCGCCGCAGCGGTCAAAGCATGCCGCTACTACCCCCAAGGGGCACGCAGTTTCGGGCCGGTACGCGCTGGGATCCTCTTCGGTCGCGATCCCGAAGTGCTCGCGCAGCTCGCGGTGTGCATCGTGATGATCGAGACTGCGCGCGCTGTTGACAACATTCAGCAGATTGTGTCGGTCGACGGTGTCGATGCGGTCTTCATCGGGCCCGGGGATCTGGCGATCACCTACGGAATGCCGGTCGCGCCGGCGCCGGTGACCGGCGTTCACGCCGACGCCATCGAAGCCGTCCGCCAGGCCGCCAGCAAGGCTGGCCTGGCCGTAGGCATGTCCTGCCCCAACGCCGAAGCCGCGTTGGGGCTAACCGCTGCGGGCTATACATTCCTGCCCATCGGTGCAGACACCCATTGGGTGACAGCGACCGCGCGCGCGCAAGTCGCGGCGGTGCGCGGTGCGGGTTACTGACCGAAACCCGTCGCTCGTTTACCCCGCGCCCGGGCCCGACCGCCCAGTGCTTCATGCGCTGAGCTATCAACGGCACAACAGGATTTCAGCGTTCGCGGCATGGTGTTGCCGGAAAGGATTAGGTCAACAGTATGGTTGATTCCGTCGTGATTGGCGCCGGAAGTTGCCACCTGAATTCCTTCCACATAGGTGTTGAAACTTTTGATCCGATGGCCTAACGTGAAGAGAGCGAAGGAGCCCGCTGGGGCCAACTGAGCCCGCACCAGCCCACCGTGGAAGTGGCGGTCGCGACACCACCACGGCCGCCACGTCCACGGCTTGCACCTGAACGGACGCCGCGCGGCGTAGGCACGACGTTGCCGAGTGTGGTTCACGTCGGCTCGTGGCTCGGTCGCGAGCAACCGGTCTCAGCGCCGACACCCGGGTTTACGGCAGACACCTGCCCCTAAGGAGAAGACGGATAGCGTGAGTGCAAGCGAGGAAGATCGCAACCGCGAGTTGGTGCGGAGGGTGTACGAGACCCTGTTCGACGGTGACATCACTGTCTTCAAAGACTCCACGCGCGGCGATTTCGAGGCGCATGTGACGCCCGCGGTGCCATGGGGCGGCGTCCACCGTGGCGCTGAGGCGATCCTGGCGAATGTGCTACCGCCCCTGGCGGCAGCCATCGATTTTGCCAGTTTGCGACTCGTTAGCATTTCAGCCGACGGCGACAACGTCGCGGCGCTATTGAACGCCTTCTCGATCGGCGGTGACGAAGTATGGCTCGCCGAATACTGGACCATTCGCGAAGGCAAGATCGCGAACCTGCGAGCCTTCTACTTCGACGGGCGAACCATCGTGTCGTCACCGGCGGCGGCGGCCTCCTAGTTGCCGGGTCGGGCCGGCCGACGCGGGTTTCCTGTGATGTTGGCGGTTACTGTGCGACGCACGCTGGCTCGGTCGAGCAAGCGGCGTGACTTCACGCTCAGCGTGACACTGGCTAGTCTGCAGCAGTTAACTCCGTTGGATTGCCGTGGCGCGCGGGGCACTCGGTCTAGCCGCGCGAGCGCCTGGGCCGCAGGATCAGCAGAGCCGCGGTGCGCGTCCGCTCCGTGAACTCGGCGCGGTCGATTACCCGGTGCTTGAGATCATTCGCCGCTGCATATGCTGTTGTCGCAGCGTCCAGCGCGGTGGCACCAGCGGGGAGTTCGGCGTCGCCCTGCGTGACAGCTTCAGTGATGGCTGAGGCAAGCAGTTCCTGACAGCCGGTCATGTATTCGGAGTACATCTCGCCTAGTTGCGATTGACTGTTCTCGAGCAGCTTTCCAACATAGGTAACGGATTGAGGTCCAACGTAGTGGCCTAGCCATTTGTCAATCGCGTTCGCGACGCGGATGTCGATAGCCTGATCAAGGATCTGCAACGCCGTGCTGGTCTGCTCAAGCGCATCGTCAAGGAGCTGCCGTACGGCCGCTTGGAACAGGACTTCCTTACTGGAAAACAAGAAGTACAAGCCCGGTCGGGAGAGGTCGGCGTCGCGGGCGACGTCGTCCATTGAGGTCTTGCGGTATCCGTAGCGCGCGAACGTGTTGATGGCAGCACGCAGGATCGAGCGGCGGCGTTCAGGGTCGCCGGGAATGGCGGCCTCGCTGCTGCCACTTCGCGACATGTCATGTCCAATCGCTGCCGTCGTCGAGACTTCACAGCGTAGTCATCGGCGCGCCAGCGCGGCCGCCCGCAAATGTCAGTCGCTCGCCAGGGTGATGCTCTCCCATTGCGCGTACTCGGCGAGCTGACTCGCAACTTTCATCCGGACCCAGATCAATCCGTCGGGGTTGACCGCGAGGTGTGCGGGCGGGTGGGAGATTCCGGTGTGCTCCGCAACGACGGCCATCGACTTATCGATATTGCCGTAGTGAGCTTTGCTGGCGAAGTCCGCCATTTGCGCATAAGCGCCCTTGTAATCGTCGATGTGCGCCTCGGGTTGCTTGACGTTCTCGAAGAACTTCGTCATATAGCCGGCCGGTTCCACCAGGGTGACGTTGATACCTAACGGCTCGACCTCCATTGCGAGCCCTTCGACGATGCCGCGAAGTGCGAACTTGGTCGACGCGTAGATGGACATCGTGCGGAAACTGACGTGGCCGCCCATGGATCCAATGATGAGGATGTGTCCAGCCGAGCGCTCGCGAAGCTGGGGGAGCACGGCCTGTACCACATTGACTGCGCCCACCACGTTGGTTTCGTACTGGGCTCGAATTTGGGCTGGTGTCACCTCCTCCACCGCGCCGACCTGGCCGTAGCCGGCTGCATTGAGGACTGCGTTGATGGGCCCGAATGTCTGGTTGGTTAAGGAGATGGCGCTGTCGACCGAGGACCGGTCCGTCACGTCCAAATGGGTAACCAACACGCGGGCCAGCTCTGCGAACCGCGGGTTGGCCTTGGTCACGTCGCGCATCGTTGCCACCACGTTCCACCCGCGCTTCTCGTATTCGAAAACTGCGGACTCACCCAACCCCGAACTCGTGCCGGTGATGAGGATCGTTCGGGTCATGGGAGCCCTCCATTCCGCGAGTAGACGTTATAGTCAAACTACACATATCCCGTATCAGAAGTATAGTAGCAGCTTTAGGAGCAACCGTGCCTGTTGCGGAGTGATGCGAACGGCCGCCCGCACTTGGACCACGAACCGGGGCTCGGAGCAGATTTTCTGCGGATGTGTCTGTCATACAAGACGTTCGACGACCATCGCCATACCTTGGCCACCGCCGACACACATCGACTCGATGCCGAGTGTCTTGTCATATGTCGTCAGGTTGTTCAGCAACGTGGCGGTAATGCGTGCGCCCGTCATGCCGAACGGGTGACCCAGCGCGATCGCACCGCCGGAGACGTTGAGTGTGTCCTCGTCGATGCCGAGCGCGCGGGCTGAGCCGAGCACCTGCACGGCGAAGGCCTCGTTGATCTCGAACAGGTCGATGTCGCCCACCGACATTTTGGCGCGACCGAGCGCCTTGTTGACGGCCTCGATCGGCCCCAACCCCATGATCTCGGGTGACAAACCGCTCACACCGGTCGACACGATGCGAGCCAGCGGAGTCATGCCGAGTTGGGCGGCCTTGACGTCGCTCATGATGACCACCGCGGCTGCACCGTCGCTCAACGGGCACGCGTTGCCCGCCGTGACGGTTCCGTTGGGCCGAAACACCGCCTTCAGCTGGGACACCGCCTCATAGGTGGTGCCTGGTCGCGGGCTGTCGTCGGTGGTGACGATGGAGCCGTCGGGTAACGTCACCGCAACGATCTCGCGGTCGAAGAAGCCGCTCTTGACCGCGTCCACCGCGCGGTTCTGGCTGCGTGTCGCCCAGCGGTCCTGATCCTCGCGGCCGATGCCGGTGTATGCGGCCACGTTCTCGGCGGTCTGGCCCATCGCGATGTAGATATCGGGAACGTCGCCGTCCTCGCGGGGATCGTGCCAGTCGGTGGCACCCTGGGCCCGCTGCGCGGTACGCGCCTGGGCACCGTCGAAGACGACGTTGTGTGTGCCGGGAAGGCCGTTGGCCGCACCCTTGTGCAGTCGCGACACGGTTTCCACACCCGCGGAGATCAACACGTCGGCCTCGCCGGCCTTGATCGCGTGAAACGCCATCCGGGTGGTCTGCAGCGATGACGAACAGAAGCGGTTGACGGTGGTGCCGGGAAGGAAGTCGTAGCCCAGCTCGACGGCCACGGCGCGGGCGATGTTGTAGCCGGCCTCGCCGGCAGGCTGCGCGCACCCCAGCATCAAGTCGTCGATCTCGCGGGGGTCCAGTGCGGGTATCTTGTCGAGCACCGCCTGGACAACCTGGCTCGCCAGATCGTCGGGTCGCATGCCGGCCAGCGAGCCCTTGACCGCACGGCCAATGGGGGAGCGGGCGACGGAAACGATGACGGCTTCAGGCATGGTTGGGCTCCGTATCTCGGTCTGGGCCGGGTGCCTCGCGGGCGGCCAGCAGGCGGAACTTCTGTACCTTTCCGCTGGGCGTGGTGGGAAGTTCGGCGACGGGCACGATTTGGCGGGGGACTTTGAACGCGGCGAGCGTATGGGCGCTGTGTGCCTTGAGCTCTTCTACGGTGACTGTGGCTCCGCCGCGCAGTTGCACCCATGCGTAGCCGACCTGGCCCAGCCGATCGTCGGGCACACCCGCGGCAGCGGCGCGTTGGACCGCCGGATGGGCTTGGAGCACAGTCTCGACCTCAACGGGGTCGACGAGTTCGCCTCCCACGCGGTAGTGATCGGTGTGCCGGCCGATGAAGACGATGTTGCCTTTGGCATCTCGCCTCACGAGATCTCCTGTGCGGAACCAGCCTTCGTCGTTGAAGGCCCCTGCCGTCGCGATCGGGTCGTTGTGGTAGCCGAGCATGATCGACGCGCCGCGTATCAGTAGCAGACCCTGTGACCCGTCGAGCACAGGTCGACCCGTGACTTCATCGACAATCAGCGCGCGGATCCCTTCCAGCGGGCGTCCGACCGTTTCGACGGCTACGTCCACTGCGTCCTCGAGGGTGGGCATGATGACGGTTGACGCGGTCTCGGTACTGCCATACGTGTTCAGACATGGCGCACGGAATTTCGCGCGCACCCTATGGCTCAGGTTGTGTGTCAGCGGGGTGATCGCGAACCGGATCTTGGCAAAGTCGATCTCATCGATGACCGGGTCGTTTAACTGGTCGATGTAGGTTGTGGGTACGCCATACACCATCGTCGCGCCCTCAGAACGAATGAGGCGCAATGACTCCGGCGAGCGGAACCTCTCCATGAGGACGATCTTGGCACCCACCGAGACCATCAGCAGCAGCCCGGCGATGAGGGCATAAACATGGAACAGCGGTAAATACAGTACGATGCAGTCCTTTTCGCTCAGCCGCAGGCGAGTGGCGGTGGCAGCCAGGGTCTGGATGAACCGATGGCAATGCACGGCCCCTTTGGGCTGGCCTGTCGTTCCCGATGTGTAGAGCACCATGGCTGGGTCGGGTACGTGATTGACGGCGGAGGTGAAGTCGGGCATACCACTGGCGAGTTGTTGCCAGGCCACCGTCGTCGGGTCGCTGGATTCGCCGACGACCACCAGCGAAAGGGACTGCGGCACTTGTTCGCGCAGCGTCAGGGAATCCGACAGGTAGTCCCGACTGCGGAAAGTGTCGCAGACAATGAGCACCGAGGCTCCGGACTGGAGGAGCTGATACAGCGCTTCAGCGGGGGCGAGGGCCGTGTTGAGGGGGACCACGACAGCGCCCGCCGAGATCGCTCCGAAAAACGCTGTCACCCACTCCAATCGGTTGGGCATCCAGATGGCGACCCGATCACCCTTGCTAACGCCGAGGTCGGCCAGGCCACCAGCCACGTTGCGACACATCGCAGCAAGCTCGCGGTACGTGGTTCGTCGGGTGCCGTCGACCACTGCGGTCAGCCCGCCCCAGTCGGCGGCCGCTCGGTCGAGCAGCCCGTCAACTGTCACCGAATCAGTGCCGTCGCTCGCCGGTGTCATCGCGCTCTCCTCATGTCCTACAAGTCGTCAATGCGCGACCTCGGGAATGTCCCCCGGGTCCATCAGCACGTCGATCACCAGTGGACACACGCGCGCTTGGGCGGCGGCGACCGCGGCGGGCACATCGGCAATCGAGCTGACGGTGAGGCCGTCGGCGCCCATTGCCTGGGCCACCGAGGCGAAGGACGGCCAGTCGAACAGCGACAGTGCCGGAGACACCGACCTGTGCACGTACTGGTCGTATTCGGCGCCATAGCTGCTGTCGTTGCAGATGACGACGATCAGTGGCAGCGAGGCCCGAACCGCGGAGTTCAGTTCGGCGAGACCGTTCATCATGAAGCCGCCGTCGCCGGTGATGAAGACCGTCGGTTCGTCACCGGCGGCACACGCGGCGCCGATAGCGGCTCCCATACCCAGACCGACCGCACCGAAGGCGGTCGTGAGCACCTCACTGTGGTAGTCGGGGCCATAGATGTATTTCAGCGCCTCGCCCAGAAAGCGCCCGCCATCCCAGACCACCGTCCGCTGGGTGGGTAGGGAGCGATTGAGTTCGCTAAGTAACCCGGCCAGGGTGAGCGCGTCGCCGAGGTCGGCATCGAAACGCAGATCGACGTCGCGAATACCTGCGCACACCCTCTGCCGGAAGCCGGTAGGCGGCACCTCGCCGGCGTCGAGCCATTTGATGAAGGTGCGAGCGGTCTGCGCCGCGTCGCCGTGGATGGCTACGTCGACGGGCGCACTTGGCCGCTCGACGCGCGCGGCGTCGGCGTCGACGTAGATGATGGCCTTGTCGTTGAACAGCGTCCTGTGGGCGGTCGTCCAAGTGTTCAAGCTGGAGCCGAAGACAATGACACAGTCACTGTCGGTGATCGCTGGGGCACCGGCATCGGTCGTCAACGTGCCGCAAATGCCGACGCTGCCTTCGGCAGCGGTGTAGAGGTTGCGTGCGCGGAAGGTGGTGGCGATCGGCGCACCGATCCGTTGGGCAAAGTCGAGTACCGCGTCGCGCTGTTCGGGCGGTGTGGCACCGTGGCCGGCCAGTACCAGCGGTCGGCGAGCGGTGGCGATCATGCCAACGGCCTGGTCGAGCAGGTCGTCGGGAGGTGCCAGGACGGGTTCACTGGCGTCGACGGCGCGGTCGTCGGCATCGACCATCTCCCATGCGAATTCGGTGGGGCAGTTGACGACGACCGGTCGACGCTGTGCGACGGCTTGGGCGATCGCGGCGCGTAGGGCGGGTGCCGCTTCAGCGGGTTGGCGGACGTGGACGTAGCCGGCGCCGGTGGCGTCGACGAACGGCTCCTGGTCGAGGGACTGCTGGTTGTGAGTGTTGCTGGGGGCGGTGTCACCGGTGATCAGCACGAGTGGGACGTTATTGCGGACCGCGTCGATTAAAGCCGTGGCGGTGTTGGTGAGTCCGGGGCCTTGAGTTACCGTTGCCATGCCCGGCCGCCCGCTGCGGAGTGCATATCCCTGAGCCATCATCACTGCGCTGGCTTCGTGGACCGCCGAGATGTATCGACCGCCCTCGGCTTCGACAAACGCGTTGGCGAAGAAGAGATTGGCGTCGCCGATCAGGCCGAACATCGTGTCCACGCCACTTGCGGCGAGCGCGTTGGCCATAGCCTCGTGAACAAACATCACCGCAAAACCCTCCGTGAATATCTGAACTTGTGCCGACGATGCGCCGGAGCGCATCGGGTCGCTGGTCACCCGTTCGGGGTTGCTGACAAACCTGGCCAGCGCAACGCGACCATTATCAACATACATGTTGAAGACAGGTTCAGACCAGTGGGTCCGGACAAATTTGCCCGCAGACACGACGCCGCCGGCTGCCCGTTTGTCAACACTGACGTTGACACGGATTCGCTTTGCGGATTACCGTCGGACGGTAGACGGCGTTGATCGGACCGCGCGGTTGTTTCCGATCACCGCCGACGGGTCGGCAGCGCCGCGCCCGGCCCCCCGGTAACCGATGACGAGGACGCCCATGGCCAGCACAACCGAAGACCCAGGCACCCCCGGGCTCAGAATGTCCGTGAACGGGCGGGTCGCCGAGGTCGTCATCGACCGGCCCCCGGCCAATGCGCTCGCCCGGAGCACGTACGGTGAGCTGAAGGTCGCCTTCGACGGCTTTCGCGACCGTGACGACATTTCGGCGGTAATTCTCACCGGGGCCGGGGACCGGGTGTTCTGCGGCGGCCGCGACATCAAGGATCTTCAAGCCGAGCGGTCGCAACCGCCCACCGTCGATGTGGGTGATCCGTTGCGGCTTGCGCGGGAGACGTTTTGGGCTGTGCGGCACTGCGCAGTGCCGGTCATTTGCGCCGTCAACGGCGCCGCGGTCGGAGCCGGACTGGCGCTGGTCGCCGTCAGCGATATCGCGGTGGCTTCCGAGACTGCGACATTCGCGCTCACAGAGATCGACGTGGGGGTGCTCGGCGCCGCCTCGTTTGCCCAGTGGATGGTCGGTCCGTCCAAGGCGCGGCGGATGCTCTACACCGCCGAGCGCGTGCCGGCATCCGAAGTTCACCGCCGCGGAGGCCTCGAATCTGTTTGTCCCCGAGATGAACTGATGACCCAGGCACGCAGCCTCGCCGAGACGATCGCGTCGAAGAACCCCACCGCGATACGCATGGCCAAGGCATCGGTGCTGCGGTCGGATACCTTGCCGCTGGAGGCGGCCTACCAGACCGAGCAGGATTACACCCAGCATCTGTCGGCCTATGCCGACTCGGCGCAACTGATCGCAGGCTTCGGCCGGTGAGCCAGCGCTGCTGATCAACCACCTCAGTTGCGATGAAGGGCTACCGGCGAGCAGGGCGATTCCCACCGACGAGCTGCCCTGCAAGACCGATGCCGCCTATGCACGTATCGGCCGCGTTCAGAACAAATACGTCTTCGAAGCCCGGCGCTGGCGCAATGGCTGCAGTTGATCTGAGGTGGAATTCGGTGGACCCGGAAACCCGCGTGTCATAGGCCGTTGCCGCACGGAGCTGAAATCAAAGATCCAGAACAAGGCGCCGCGACTTCGAACGTCCGACGCAGATCAGCATCGTTCGTTCTGCATCGTGCTCCTCAGGGGTCATGAGAGTTCCCCGATGATCGGGCTCACCATCAAGCACAACCGATTCACAACTTCCGCAGTAGCCCTCCGTGCACGAGAACGGCATGTCTGGAAGGACGCTTTGTACCACCTCGAGGAGGGTCTTGTCCGCGGGAACCTGGAGGGTGACCCCCGAGCTCCGGAGCTCCACCTCGAAGGCGGTGTCCCCGTTGGCGACAAACCCAGCGCCGTCGGTTGGCGCCACGAAGCGCTCGAAGTGGAGACGCTCAGACGCCCCAGCCTCCGCACAGGCCGTCAACACCGCATCGAGCAGCGGGGCCGGCCCGCAGCAATAGATCGCGGCCTCCGGCGAGACGTTCCCGATGATCGCCCGAACGCCCAACAGTCCATCCACATCTTGGGGGACGATGCTGACTTTGTCGCCGCCGAGGTCAACGAGTTCATCCACAAACGCCATGTGCTCGCGGCTACGGCCGCCGTAATGGAGATGCCATCGCGCGCCACGAGCCCTCACCTCGTCCACCATCGCCTTGATGGGAGTGATGCCGATCCCACCTGCGATCAGGACATACTCGGAAGCATCCACGAGCCTGAAGTGGTCGCGGGGCGTGGAGGAAATGAATTCGGTTCCCACTCCGAATTCCCGGAAGATCTCCTCCGAGCCTCCGCGACCGTGAGGTTCACGCAACACGACCACGACGTAGGTACTCCTATCCTCGCGAGCGCCGCAAAGCGAGTACTGACGCGTCAGCCCCGACGGCAGCCGCATGTCCAAGTGCGCACCCGGCGCCCACACGGGCAACGCCTCACCTGAAGCGCTCTCCAACTCCAGCAGGAGCGCGTTCACCGCGACCTCAGCTCGGCGACGCACGCGAAGCGTGATATGGGACTGGGTTCTGTTGTGTGACATCATTTTCCTTGTCCGCCACCCCTACCCCTCGCGGGTAGCGGCGGGAAGTTCCTCGGGGCTGTGCTTGGAGGCGCGTGCAACCAACACCTGGCGACGAAGTGCGTCAAGCGTTCGACACCCCTGCAAAGTTCACGCCCGGGACACTCTGACGAACCAACGAGGGCTCCGCCGGCCGGGCGCCCTAGAGGGGCACCACTACGTCGTAACGTACGTAGCGCGCTCCGCCCTCCATCGTCGTTCCAACTTGCTGAACGCCGTCGGGATCCGGTCGCATGCCACTTGCAAGCTGCAAGCGCAGCATCTTGGCCAATAGACCCTGGGCGTCATTGTCGCCGTGTTCCCAAATCAGAATCGGACGCCCCAAACACATGTGTGCGCCCCCGGCGAATGCCAT
>DATAZN010000609.1:0-12553 GCA_036272035.1 Mycobacterium sp.
TCGGATACTCGCGGTACTGCACCCCAGGCTCGGAGTTGTGTTCGACAAACCAGCTGCCAAAACTCGAGCCGAGATCCGCCAGATACCACTCGCCGCCCAGGCGTACCAGCAACGCATGCACCCGGGAGACTCCCGGACCGGTGAATTGCTCGTCGGCGCTGTGGTGGCGGCCCAGGAACTTCACCCCATCGCCGCTCCACATCAGTGGCCGGCCGGCCTCCAGGTCGCTGACTAGAACCTCGCCGTGGGTCGCCACCGGGCGCCGATCGCCCGGGTGGCGATCAAATACCCGTATCCAAGCCACCAGACCGCCATCACCTGAGCGCATCAAGCCGGTCGTCGCATCCACCGCATCAAGAACCTCAGCGAGCGAGGCCCTCAAGACCTCCGCCAACACCCTCGTTTCCGCCCACGGCCGCTTCCCCGAACGGGTATCCAATTGCGCCGCGATCAGCTTCGCCAGGACGTCTTGTGGAGAGCTTGCGCCGACGTTCCGCCGTAGTGGTTGCGACCCGCCGGCGAACAGCACCTCACTGGCCATGGCCAGTGCAGTGTGGTGATCGAACAGCATCAGTGTGGCCACGATGAGGAGGGTCGTGATCCACGCTCCGAGCTGATTGTTTCCCAGGTGCTTGGAGAGAGCCCGCCAGAACCGGGTGGAGCGGGCTACCCAAGTGTGGGAGATCGCGCGCCACGCCCGGACGAGCATGCCCTCCCCGTTTTGGCGAGCGACGCTTATCCGTTGCGGCGCGATCAAAATCGGGTCTGCCCACATAACGGTCCCCGGCTCGATCCGGGTGAAGGCGGAGGTGGCCCGCGGAGAGGAAATATCGCCCAACCGGAGTGTGAGGTCAACGCTAGTTCGGGCAAGGAGTTCGTCGATTCTGACCTCGACCGAGGTAGCGACTCTTCCCTGGTGAATGCCCAGAAGGGCGTGAGCCTTTTGGCGACGCGACCCGGGGGTCCACACGATGTGCTCGAAAGTGAATCCGTCGCGCTCGAACGCCTCTCGGCCGAGCAAGGCTACTTCGACGTTCTCCGCATCGGTGTTGAGCGGGTGGTAATGACCGCTCTCTATGTTCATGAGGACGCCGGTACCGGCTGGTCTGAAATATGCCTCGCCGGCTGCGTAGGCCGGCAAACTTGGCGAGGCGTCGGGGTCGAGGCGCAGCGCCTCCAGCGCGTAGCCAACCCACGGGTGGTGTGCTGAACGTGTGCCGCCTGACTCGACCTCGATCGAGGCAGGACTGACCCTCAGAATACCGTCTTCACGCAACACCCAGAGAATCTTCACAGTCTTTTCGTCCGTGAAGGATCGGGTTTCATCCCAAACGTCGGCCAACCCTGCCAGATACTGCATCACCGCGAGATCGGGAATCGTGGCCGGCAATTGACTGGCACCAGCCATCCGGATCACTTCATCGTCGAGTTCGTCTGGGCGCAGGTTGCGATACAACTTCGCCTGCGACAGTTTGTGTTGCCAGCGCGGGTCGAGCGGGACCATCGCCGCAGCTGCTATTACGCCGACCAGCGCATGCAAGCCGATCCCGACCGCCAGGCCAAGGCCAGCGACCCCGATCAGTGTGAGTGCCCAGCGACCACCGACTCGGCCCGCCCACAGGGTGTGGCGCAACAGCCAGGACAGCACCCGCCGCAGTCTCGGCGGGCCACGCTCAGCCCAGGCCGGCGCCGTCTTGCTGGTGAAGAATACCGGAGCGAGATACAGCGCGGCGGCCAGCAACGAGACGCCCAGAGCTACAGCTCCGAGAGTTCCGCTCAACGCGCTCGACGAGAGAAGGTAGCCGAAAGCACCGGTAAATAGGCCGACCGCAGCGGGGGCAAGACCGCTGCGCCGGGTGACGAACGGACGGGCGATCTCTCCACTGACGGCCAGGACGTACTCGTCGCCGCCTAGGGTGATCCGATCGCCCGGGCCCACCGGCGCGCTGGTGCCCACCACTGGCATCCCGTTGATCAAGGTGGGGCTCTTAGCGCCCAGGTTCGCTAGCTCCCAGCCCTCGGGATAGCGCAGCAACACAGCGTGCGCTCGGGACACTCGACGACTCTCGAGGCTGATATCCGCGCCCGGGTGCCGGCCGATCGCGGTGATCTTGCCGGGAACCGGGAACTGGACCAGGTCGTGCAACCGGACCAGCACGATGCGCGGATCGGCCGGATGGCTGGTCTCCCGTCCCGCATAGACGCCAGGTGGCAGCAGTGCCACCCGCGCGGTGGCCGGTTGGTCGCCGATCACGACGGCCCGGCCCGACATCCAGGCTGCCATACCAACGAGCTCCGGGTTGGCATCGAGCGCAGCAGCGAGCTCGGTGAGGTTGGCCGGACCCCGGTTGACCAGTAGAACGACGAGTCTGGGGATCAGGCGGAGCGCGGCGGCGTTCGGGTGCGACGGATTCAGCCTTCCTACCCTATTTACCCGGCGAGCCACGTCAGTCAGATATGACACAAGCTCGCGCCCAACCAAGGGCAAAGATGCAAGCTCGGCTTTGTCAGGCAGGTGTTCGTCGATCACTTGCAGCAGGGCTCGCAGCCTCTTGGCCTCGTTGGCCCATACCGGATCACCGAGGTCTGCGGTGAACACCACTGCGTCGTGTAAGTCGACCAACGTTCGAGCACTGTGCAGCAAGGCTTCCAGGTATTCGGTGTGCATCGGCCAGCCCCCGCGGATCGCGATGCGCAGGTCGGCGATCGCGCCCACCGCCAGTGCCAACTCGACCCATTCCGGCTCGGTGAACGGGCCGCGCTCGGCCGCGACCAGTTCCGAGGGGGCACCACCAGTGACCGTTTCCAGCCATCCAGCGGGGAAGGCCGCCAGCTCTGGCACACGACCGTCGAGCACTGCGCTGAACAGCTCCGCCCTGCCGTCGCCGGGCAGCCCCGCACGCAACACGCCCAACAGCCGGGTGTCCAAGTAGACCCAGCGGTCCGGGCCGAGCTGAACAGGCCGCTCGCGACGGGCGCCGAACAACAAGCGCGCCCGCAGATCTAGCTGGTCGATTGCTATCAGGCCCTTGATGTTCGCGGCAGCGAACTCAGCCCGGGTATGCCCAGTCAATACCTTGATCTCCGGATCGGCCGCGTTCACCCATTCGGCCGGAACCGAATTCTCGATCGCGCGCAGGAAACGCGAAGTGTCCCGATCCACTCTGTTCCGCAGGGCATTCGGCCAGCTCTTGACCAGGTAACCGGCCAGAACCGCGCCGAGTGTGATCAGCAGCCCGCCCACGATCACCCGGCCGACGGTGTGGATGGCCGCCGCGTTGGCGAGCCAGGTGTGCGGACCCAGCGCCCACAGGTAGCTAGTCGAGCTGGTGTGCGTCGCAGTCGGGGCAACCGTTGCCGCCGACGCAGCGAAGCTTGGCCCGATCAAGAACAGCGCGGTCAGTCCGATCATTGCCGCGATCCTGGCGGCCCACCGCGTGCGCTGGTCAGCGTCATCGGTCGATTTGGCGCCGGCCTTGACCTTGGCCGGCTGGCCCTTCCTCGCCTTGGCGTTCGCGCTGGCGGGGGTGTCCACGGTTCGGTTGGCCCTACCCGGCGGTGAGCGCGGTCCCTGCCGGCCGCGCGGCCGACTGGCCTTACCACGCTTGCCTCGGGTGCGCTGCTTAGCGCCCGCGTACGCACCGAGCTTGCGGTTGCCCTCGAGCGCCGAACCGGCCCCGGAGCCGCCGCTCGGCTTGGCGCCGACGCGGGCGGTGACCTGCGCGTCCAGGGCGCGCAATGCCTCGAGTCTGATCCAGAGGTTGGTGCTGTCCAGCGGGGTGTGGCCCAAGCCGGCGAACAGGGCCAGCATCCGGGGATCGACATCGGCACCACCTGGGTCCGGCAGGCCCAGGTCGGCGACCAGGGTATCCCGCTGCTCGAATCCGTTGGCCTCGCGCAGCCGATCGAGGTACGCGGTGGTGATCTCGGTGTCCGGCCCGGGTGCGGGCCAGCCGACGGCCAGCGCGAGCGCGGTGGCCAGCTCCCGGTGCCGCCACTGCTCGGCGGGCAGCTGGGTCAACCTCAGACCGGCCGCGCCCCGCGTCTGGATGACCCCGAGTTTGCCTAGTGCGCTCCGCAATGCACCGATCTGCTTGCGAGAGAGCCCGGCGGCGAGCAGCTGATCGGTGTGCATGGCTCGCAGACCGGCGTTCGAGGTGAACCCGGCTTGAATCAACAGCCGGTACACCTCGTCGCGGTGTGACGTGGGCAGCCGCTCGATCAGTTCTTCGATTCGGTCCGCCCGGTTCCACAGCAGCGCACGCTCGGCCGGGTGCAGCCTCTGTTCGAGTCCGCGCAGCCGCTTGCGCATCCGCTGCCATTCCTCCGAAGTGCCCAGCGTGGTGACCAGAACGGCACGTGCGTTCGACTCGGTCAACACTGCCCGGCCGGTGTTCGGCCCCGAGTTGTTGGCCAGCTGATGGGGGATCGCCTCCAGGATCCCCTCGACCGTCTCGAAGGTGACCCGCTGGGATTTCCTGGATTTCTTGTTTAGCCCGAGTTCCTTGTTGATCTTTTCGGAGATCTGCTGGGGTGTCAGGCCTTCGGCGTGCCCGAGCAGGACCAGAAGGGCCAGCCGGTCGAAGCCGGCCAACCGCAGCTCGCCCAGGGAACCTTCCGGTTCCCGTTCCCGCTTCTGGTGGCGCTTCTGGCCTTGCCTCGCCGGCAGTATGGCCTGGAGCAGGCGCCGGGCCACCGCCAGGTTGGCGGCCAGCTCGTCGGGGGTCATGCCCAGCTGCACGGCCAGCTCTTGGTTCTGGGCGAGAGTGGCGGCCATCCAGGCGGTCACCTCCCGCTGCCGCTCGTTCAGCTCAACCGGCCTCATCGCCGTGGCACGCGCCGACCGGCTGCGACCGAAGTCGCGCAGCGCCAGGTAGATCGCCTTGACGATGGCCCGGTCCCAGCCGAGCTGGTCAGCCTCGGTGAACTGCCGTACCGAAGCCTGGCCCGTCTTCGCCGGGGTGTTTGCCTGGCGGTCTTGGTAAGCGGTCTGCACCTTCCCCAGTAGTTCCGCGACGAGCTTCTCTCGATTGCCCGGCGACAGGAACTGGACGTCGATCTTGACCTTTGCCTGTTGTCTATTCGCCTTTGTCTTTTGCGCATTCGCCGCCCGCAGCTTGCGCAGCTGCGCGACGAGCTTGTCCCAGTCGCCCCGCGAGACGGAGGAGAATTCTGACCCGGCCTGCTCCGGGTTTATTCGCGCCTGCCGCAGAAGTTCTGCGATCAGCGCTACCCTGTCGGAGTCCGTCATGTCCCCGGTGTCGTAGCTGTTCCTATCTTGGCCCGCCAGCCGCACTTCGACTCGGCCGGTGCGCCACAGCTGGAGCAGCCGCTCGGAGAGCTCGTCGAGGTTGAGCTTGCCGGCGGCGATCCGCGCGGACCAGTCGCGGTAGGCCTGCTCGGGCAGGTCCGCGCGCAGCCAGGTATCCAGCACAAGCTGGGTGAGCCGGGCATCTTCCTCGCTAGTGTGGGTGCGCTGGTCGGCGGGCAGCGCACGGTGGCGGCCCAATGCTGCCGCCACCGACGCGCGGATGGACTCCGACCAGCCCAGCTCATTCTCGTCGGAGAATTCGCCGAGCATGGCGGCGAGCCTGGCGCGCGCGGCGGCGATTCTGGCCCGTGCGGCATCCAGCTGGGCGTGCACGGCGGCGAGCGCTTCCCACTCGGTGACACCCGGGACGACCATGACGGTCACGGTGGAGTCGTCCAAGTTCAGGTCGACCACTTCGGGCATCCGACCCGGAGTGAAGCTCGAATCCACTCCGGGGAGCGAGGTGCCGACGGCGAACAGCCACCCGATGTCGGCCGGGCGCAGCTGGCCGCTCAGTACCAGGTGGACCAGCTGGTGGTAGACCTGCTGGGGCAGGCCCGCCCTGAGCAGCCCGGCCAACTCGGCCAGCGCCCGCAATGCGGTGTGCGAGTACGCCCCCTGCCTCTGCGACTCACCTACCAGGTAGTAGTCACGCAGCTGAGTGGGCAGCGTATGGAACAGCCGCAACCCGGCCAGCACCGCCGCGCGCACCGAATCCGACCAACCCAAGTTGAACTCTTCGGCGAAGCGGGTCAGCGCGTCGGGCTCGATCTGGGCGTTGGGGTCGCCGATCGCCGCCAGCCGCCGGATGTCGGAAAGCTCTAGCTGGCCGGTCAACACCCCGAGCATCAGCTGGGTGGTCACCCGCCATGGCAAGCCCAGCCCACCCAGCAGGATCCGCGTCCGGGTCGTCGCCGGGGTGGCGCGTTGCTGCAGCGGGTTCGGGTTCAGGAACTCGTGGAGATCCTCACTCAGGTCGCGGACCTCTTGGCGCCTCTCCTGCGCTTCGCGCGCGGTCGACGCGGCTCCGTCGACCAACTTGGCCAGCGGCTCTGCACCCTTGACTTGTTGCTGGGCCTGCTTTGCCGCCCGCTTGTCCCGGTTGTGCTGGCGGGCTGGCCGGTCCTTCCGCGGCTCGATCGGCAGGTTCTTGTGCCGCGCCCGGGCGCTGACCGTGCGTTGGGGCTGCTGAGTGCTGGGTTTCGGCTGCTGGCTGGCCTGCCGGTCCAGCTCGGCCGCCTTCGCCCGCAGCTGCTCGAGCTGCTCTCCCAGTTCGAGGCTGAGTTGGCCCAGCCGCTGGTAGGTCGCCTCGGCCAGGGCCGGGTCGCTCATTTGATCGGCGAGCTGGCGTTTCAGATCGGCCAGCTTTACCTCGGCGTCATAACGTTCCTGGTCGGCGTTGGCCAGCTTGGCGGCGATCTCCTGATAGGCCCGCGCTGCGCGGTAGATCGACGGCCGGACAGGCCCAGCCAACCCGAACGCGACATCCTTGAACCTCGCGTATACATCCTGCTCGTCCTCCAACCGGCGTTCCCAGGCCATCGGGAAGCCGACCGGGGGGACCGGCGACACCGGCCCGGACGCTGCGGTTAACCCGTACGGCGCGGCTGCCATAACTCCGGTAGCCGGGATAAGCGACGGAACCGCCAGACCCGCCCCGATCAGCGCCGAGGCGTCGGACGGCGCTGACGGTGTGTACGCCGGGGCGGTGTCGGGCACGAACCGTTGAGGGTCAGTATCTGGCTTGGCGGCCGGGTCTGCGGCCTTGCTGATGTCTGGGCCGGCGCCCAGGCTGGCGTCTGGGCCGGTGTACGCGGGCGACGAGTCCGGCAGATTGAGCGGGCCGGCAGGGTCCGTGGGCACTGGCCGCGTGTCGACCACAGCCGACTCCGATGCCATGTCCCGGGACGCCATGTCTGCGGCGTCGGAGGCGGTGTCGAGTGCTGCCCATCCGAGGGAACCGAGCGCGTGGTTGACGAACAACACCATCCCGACCCACCCGGCCGAGGATTGGATCTTGGCCCGCCGAATGTTTAGCTCCTCGAGCTGACCGCTGGACGCCTCCGGCTGGCCAGCACCGGGGAGCTCGTTAACCTGCTCGGTCGAGCCAGTCTTGGGTGTGTCCAAGGACTTGAGCGAGAGGTAGGGGCGTATTGAGGCGTCGAAGTCGGTGATGACGGCGGCAATGCGTTCGTCAGGCTGCGCTGGTAGTAGCTGACCGTCTCGTTGTGGGAAAAACAGCGTCCAGCGGCCGGGACCGTCCACTGCGGAGGACCGCTCTGCCGGCGACGCAGGGTCGGCTTCGCCGGGCGTCGTATCCGCGACGCCGTCGTGTATCCCTGACTCGGTGGCCCCGGAGGTGGCCCGGAACCGCGTCCCATTGGGGCCCACCAGCAACGAGGAGTCCTCGGCCGCGCCGAGCTTGTTCGACTCCTCTCGGTGGCCCCTCGATGAGGTGTCGTCGCGGCCCTTGAAGCGCTTCGGGTACGACTCGTCAGCGGGCAGGCCACTACCTTCCTGATGGCCCTTCCCCGCGATCAAGAACTTGTGGATCTCCGGGAGCTCATCGTCGGGAATCCCGTCCGGATGGATGTCGTCAGTTACCGTCGTTGCCCCGCTGGCATCTACTCTGATGACGACTAGGTGCCCGGTCTCACCGTCGCCCCAGGTCGCACCGACGGCCTTTTCACCAGGTTGTTGCTGGGCCTTGAGCTCATCCAGGCCACCTGACTGCCACGTGCCGTCGGCATCGTGTGCCACATCCTGAAGGACCTCGAACCCGTTCTCCGGCTGTGACCCCACCGACGGGGCAAGGTTGAGGCCTTCGGGGCTATAGACGTAATCCACGCATGGACCCGCAGCCGGACACTCTTCGGCCAACGACGCCTCAGAACCCTCAACCGAGGTGTCTGAAGGGATCTGAGCCGGTTCTTCAGCCACATTATTTGGCACCTGGGCCGGCTCGTCCACGTCCCCGGCCGGGGCATCGTTGTGCTCGACCACCCAGTTTTCCATGTAGTTCAACCGGGCGACGAGCCGAGCACGCATCTCATCGGGCAGGGGCAGATCCAGCAGCTGCTCCTGACGGTCCAACACCGCGCGGAACTGACCCGTGATCCGATCTTCGGTTAGGTCACCGAATGCCGCCGTGTTTCTCCTGAGACTGGTGAAGCCCCGGGCCGGGGAATCGGTATGCGCATGCAGCGTGTTGTCCATGTCGACCAGATGGACAGTCCCGTCCGGCCCGACCACCAGATTGTCGAACTCGATCCCGTCAGCATCACCCAGGGCGTAGCTGATGCCGAAGAGTAGCTTGACCTGATCGTGCACCGGCCCGCTGGCGTACTCCTGCCACGTGGGAGTGCGGCCGCCTTCGACGTAGTCGCTGACCTGCACCCGCTGACCCGCTTCGACGATTACCTCGCCCGTGGCCTGGTCGACGATCGGCTCACCAGTGCGCGCCAGTCGTACCCGCGCCGCTGGATACCCGGCCTCTCGATAAAGCGAGGAGCCATGGAACGCACGTTCGAAGAACTCCGGGTCACCACCGCTGTACACGACCAGCCCGTGACCATCCGCGTCACGCACGACGCTGGTTCGTCGCTCATCCGGATCCGGCTCCGGATAAATTGGTTCGAAGTTCTCGTCCAGGGGCAGCTCGTCTTCGTAGCGCTCCTTCTCTTGACCAGTCAGCTTCTGGGGGTCCCACTCCAACGATTCTTCGTAGCTCAGCGGGCCTAGCACCCACTCGCCGTCGGCCAGCTCGATCTCGTTGCTTGACGAGTCCTCGTTGTGGCCGTCGAATCGCTCCGGGTAGTACTCGTCAGTTGGTAGACCGCCGCCTTCACGGTATCCCCGACCGACAAACATGAACTTACGGATCTGCGGCTGTTCGCCCTCGGGCAACTCGCCGACCAGGATCCCGGCCGGATGGATGTTGTCAGAGAACGTCAGCTCGCCATTGACGTTGCTGATGGCGAACACGTGCCCCGGTCCGATGGTGGGCCAGGACGCGCCAAGCACCTCCTCACCCGGACGCAACCGCGCTCTCAGCTGATCCAGGCCACCGGGCCGCCATGTGCTGTCAGCATCCCGGGCTAAACCATCCAGAACCTGACGCCCGTTTCGAGGCCGTGGCCGGTTCGACTGGGGCAGCCGGAACTTATCCCGAAGGTAAGCCACGCACCGACCCGCAGCCGAGCATTGGCCATCCGAGTAGCGCTCAGAACCCGGCTCCGTCATGCCCTTCGCTGCACCGCCCTCACCCTCACGCTGGCTCGGGTGAGCTTCGCCTTCGGCAGTGGTACCACCTCGAGCGGTGTCGGAAGACGCCCCCTCCAAGGGGGGATGCGTGCCAGACGAGGTGCGCCCGACAATCCTCTTCAACCAACTAACGACCTGGTGGATCTTGTTCTGCATCGTGGCAAACGGCCTACTGGTGCCGGCATTCCCGGAACCCATATGTCCCGTGCCGCCACCGGAACCACCACCCGCGTCGGTTGGGCTTACCTCAGACTCGTCATCGGTACCGCGCTGACCCGGCGACTTGTCCGTGTCGCCGCGACCACTCGAACCGGGTTGCCCAGGCTCACTGGAATTGCGCGGGCTGCTCTGACCGTCTGTGTTGGTGTCGTTGTCGCCTGGCGGGTTACCGGCGAGCGTGTCCGGGGTCGGGTCAGCAGGTTGCGGGACCCTAGGGGTGCCTCCGTCGCCATCATCACGTGAGTCCACCGAGTTGGTGGCGGCGACAATATCGTCACTAGCCGCGTCCGACCTACCGCCAGCCGCACCACCGCCCGTGTTTGAGCCGTTCAATGGGGCGTTCGGTGTGCGCCCTCCGATGCCGGCGTCCCCAGCCGGGCTGTCTCCCGCAACAGGGGCGCCCACGTCGCCGACCGTGCCGGTCTCGCCTACATCGGACGAGACTCCATGACCGTCACTGGGTGGTTGTGCGCCAACGGGCGCGCTGTCGTCGCTGTCGTACGCCCCAGACAACGAACCATCGGACGGGCTACCACTTCCGACGGACCCGCCGAGAGCATCCGTTCCGGTGAGCGGGTCATTGTTCTGAGCTGCGGGGGCGAGGTCGTCGTTGGTGAGCTGTTCGTCATCTGCGGATGGCGACCTGGGGGTCGTCTCTTCGAGGTTGTCTTGTTCAGTTGGCCAGGCGAGATCGTCGTTGGTGAGCTGTTCGTCATCTGCGGGTGACGTCCTGGGGGTCGTCTCTTCGAGGTTGTCTTGTTCAGTTGGCCAGGCGAGGCCGTCATCGGTGCGCTCGCTCACCATTCCTGAGTCCAGCGCGGTCGCTGAATCAGACAGAGGTGGGCGGGGATCGTCGAAGTTGCCCGATAGCGGCAACCATCCCCCCTCGCCTTGTACACTCGACTCAGCGGGTGGCGTGAGTCTGAGAGAATCCACGCCGACACCTGGCGCTAGCGGATCATCCAACGTCCCCGAGACGCGTACCAGCCCCTCCTCTGACCGTACGTCCGGCTCCATCAGTGGGACAGTTTTGACGGAATCGACGCTAGTCGCCCCTGATCGGGATCCATCAAATCTATCAAATTCGCCTGTGGCAACCAGGCCGCGAATAGGGAGCGTGTAGGGCAAGAAAGCAACTTGCCCGGGGAGATTCACTGCCTTTTGCGCTAGCCGGAACCAGTCGCCGGTCCTTGATATGAAGTAGACGTCGGCCTGGCCAGGTATTGATTTTACTCGAACGTTCCCCACATCCATCGAACGCAGCAACCCGCTTGATTCAGCTCCCGCCAGCTCGGCAGCTGACCCTGCCGAGAGCTCGCCGGCGGCAGCGAAGAAGTCGGCTGCCTTCGCGGCCAAGCCCAACATCGGCGACACAACCATGGATATGTCTACCAGCGTGCTGAACGGACGATTTTCAAAAGCCTGTACCGGATGCGCAAACTCGTTCCACGTTTGTTTGATCTCGTCGGCAGCCGCATCGACGCCCTGGAACTCCGTCAGACGACGGGACTGCTGGGCCTCTGCCTGCGACTGGGACAGTCCTGGCGATACCGGCATGACGCCAGTGCTCGAGTAGACGATATTTGCGGCCTGATCGGACAAGAGCTCCGACCATGCCGCCGAGAGGCCCTGAGTGTGGGCGGTGTGAAGGGACTCGCCGACTTGTTCTCCTACTGATCCTGCAGCAGAGCGCCCAAACGAGATCAAACCGGACGGGGCCGTCTCGACAAAGTTGGCAAAGTCCTGACCGAAGGACATCGACCGGTCCGACGGGATTGAGTCGGAGCCGACGGGATTATTTGGAGTAGACAGCGCAGCCGACATGATTGAATCGGCAGTGGGCGTGTTGGTGGCAGCTGGCACCAGGTTCGTTGCCATGTGACCCACAACGTTGAATACGCCGACAACTGGATCAACGTTCCAAATCGCGGAATACGTGTCAAGTGTGCCCAGGGCCTTCTTCTTTTCTGCCGGCGACAGCCCTGAGTTATCGATGATGTCGGCGTAAGATCCGCCTTGCTGAGCCGAAGTAACTAGCCAAGGTAGATCCCGTAGTAGTTGATTGGCCGTTGTCGCGGTAGAAGCAACCAGCTGGGCGTCAGCGTCAGTCTGGGCCTCCTGGGGGTACGTCCGAGCCAACAACTTCGCCCAGTCACGCGACGTACCTTCAGCGGCCATCGTGGCAATCTGATTCGGGCTCATCGTCGCCATCATATTTCTAACCTGCGTCGAGTAAGCTCCCTGATCAGTGTAGAGACCCGGCTCATTCGCCGCCGCCACCAACGCGAAATATGAGTCAGGTGAACCGGTGTAGGAAGGCTGCCATCCAGCTAGCTCCCCGCTGCCGTTTTGTATTTTCTTGAAAGCCGCATCAACGTTAGACTGCGCTACCTGATCCGGGTTCTTCTCCCTCAGGTACTTATTTACCGCAGAATCAACCAAGATCGCGTTGCGGTCGCCCGACACGTCCACCGCGATCTTGTCGCCCGCCATCAGTGTCTTAGTTGTGCCGGTATAAGACTCCTCGGTTTGATCCTGGATCTCGGCGGACATAGAAATTTGGTTAGTTGTTAACCCTTGACCGCCCGTGATCGCCAAGTTTGTAGGGCTACCCGTGGGATCGCTGTAGACAGCATCGGCTTTCTGAATGGCTTTACTATAAGTGGCCTCATCGCTCAGCGCCTGCTGAGCAGTCTGGATATTGGTGCTAGCAACATCTGGGCTCGTGGTGGACGGATCCCAGTATTCCGTAAATTCTCC